>JAGMCL010000032.1 GCA_023129165.1 Caldifarciminota bacterium
GGGTCATTATCATAAGATATAAATGGTATTTTAGAGTTTGTAAACACATTTCCCAATCTACGTTCCTCACCAAACATCAGAATTTTATAGAATAGCGTATCAAACTCACCTGAGTATTTAAATATATCTCCGTCAGAATACCATCCTGTCGAACTATTTCCAATAAAGCCAAATGCACCGCCATTTGGGCAAAGCAGGAGGTGTTCACCTATACAATCAAGATGGAATCCACCACAGTAAGAACCCAATGCATATATTAAAGAAACACGATTTCCGTTCTCAAGCCCATCGATTATGGTAGATGTTATCCACTCACCTCCTACCTCAAGTCTATCATAATCCCCGAGTCCACCATGATTTACTAAATGATAACCCTGATTTAATTCTCCCAGTGTGCTGGATATACCCCCAGAACCGAAGTTTACATAGAATGAGGATGGTAAATGATGTGTATCTATGTAATTCTTTACTGTAATGTAATTATCATCCGTGTCTACAGGAAATCCGAGTAGAAATGCACTCTCAATGTAGTTGGAATCTGGATTCTTTTCATATCCCAAAACCTTCTGAACGAATATATCAACATCTTCAGCGTTATTAACCGGTGCTCTTCCAACAAACACCTCGGGGAGCATGTCACAGGAATCCCAGGGCGAATAAAGCTCGGAGTAAAAAAGGTCAGATGGTATACTGTCTATATAGTTTAGTGCTTTTCCTGTAGTTGTAGGGGTATCAATCGTTACATACTGCCTCTTTACAGGGATTATCCCAGCATCACCGCCAAGGAGCACCCAGTAAGTTCCCAGATTTTCAAAGGCATATCTTATGTAATCCTTTATACTATTTGCGCTATCTTTTAATGGAAAATTTTGGTATATCCATTCAAGGCTCACAGACTTAGCCGGGGTTCCCTTTTCTGTCTTCCATAGTACCAGCGGGTCAAATCTGCTAAGGTATTCGTTCTTTGTTATAACAATATAGCTTGCACTATCGCAGGTTTTATAAGGTTCTAAAACATCCTCTGGATTTATTACAAGATCACGAACAGTCCTTGTTAATAAGGAGTTAAGCCTGTAATCCCTTCTCCTGGTAACTACATTAACCTTTACATCCTTGATAAATGTTGTATCTCTGACCGGAAAGAGGCATAGGTAGAGAATTGGATATCCACCAAGGGTAACCTGGCGGTAGTAAAAAGGCAAATCCAATTTTTCCCATTGTCCTGTTTCTATGGAAACTTCTTCTATATCCCCATCAAGTGCAATGAACCTTACAACCTTTGTTAAAGCCAAACCCGCATAGATACTTTGGAAACCTTTCAATTGTAAATCATTCCCAATCTCAATATTGAAGGAGAGAACCGTTGATATGAGGTACAGTATAAGCATCATAATCCTTTTAAAGTATAGGTAGGAGCCCCGCCAAGGCGGGGCGACTACCACACTTATCATTTAACCTAATCAACCAATTAACTTTTCAACTAATCAACTCTTATCCCATTAAACATCCAACATTTCTTCTCAAGCCACCAAGACACAAAGGCACAAAGTTTTTTCTAATTACTGATTACCGATAACCAATTACTTTCGTTTTTCTCTTTCCATCCTTCCATTATCGCCCCGCCAAAGGCGGGGCTCCTACCACCTGAAACCTGTAACCTAACACTCATTATCTGTCTCATTCCACATTAATCATTATAATCCCAAAATCAAGATTTGTCAATAAAAAATGAAAATACCTTTTTTCTTGACAGAATATGAAAGATGTGTTATAATTTTTAATATAAATCCTATGTAATGGATAATGTAGTGCGTACTCAATTTAATATATATATAACATGATTATAATAAGCGCTTGCCTTATTGGGCTTCCTACAAGATACGACCTTGAAAATACAACATACCCACAATTTATAGAGCTTGTAAAGAAGGGTCATGCAATACCTGTCTGCCCTGAACAACTTGGAGGACTTCCTACTCCAAGACCGCCTGCTACAATAGAACAGGGAGAAGGTGGTGATGTGGTGAAAGGACTCTCAAAGATTATATCATCCGAGGGCATTGATGTCACTGAAAATTTTTTAAAAGGTGCCTATGCAGTCCTGGACATTGCAAAACTTGTTAGTGCAGAGGAAGCGATATTAAAAGAGTGTAGTCCCTCCTGCGGTATACATTATACAAATAGAGGTTTTGAGAGGATAAAGGGTATGGGTATCCTTGCATATTTATTAAGTTTAAATGGCTTTAAGCTTCGGGGAGTAGAATAAGATGAGAATTTTTCTGATAGATGGTTCATCACTTGCCTACAGAGGACATTTTGCCTTTATAAGAAACCCGTTAAAGAACTCAAAGGGTGAAAACACCAGTGCTGTATTTGCCTTCACTAACTCTATAATGAAACTCCTGTCTGAAAAGAAACCAGAATATATACTGGTAGCCTTTGATGCACCAGGACCTAAACATAGACATGAAAAATATGAACAATACAAGGCACAGAGGCCAAAGATGCCCCCTGAGTTGCGTCAACAAATACCCATCATTAAGGAACTCCTTTCTGCAATTGGAATTAGATACTATGAAGAAACTGGTTTGGAGGCGGATGACATAATTGGTACTTTTACAAAAAGGGGAACTGAAAAGGGATTTGAGGTTACGATATTCTCAGATGATAAAGATTTTGTTCAATTATTAGATGACAATGTAAATATCCTGAAGCCGAGGGACTTCAAGATATATTATAAAAGTAATGCAAAAGACTGGATAGGGGTAATACCTGAACATGTTGTAGATTTTCTCGCACTTACAGGAGATTCCATCGACAATATCCCAGGTATAAAGGGAATTGGCCCAAAGACTGCAGCAGCTCTTCTGGAAAAGTATGCCTCACTTGATGGCATATACTCAAATATAGATAATATAAAAAAGGATAAATTAAAGAATCTTCTTATTAAAGAGAAGGATACTGCCTATCTGTCAAGGGAACTGGCAGAACTGGAAATAAGTGAAAATGTTCCAATTGATATTAAATCACTGAGATTAGGAAACATACAAAAAAACGAACTATTAAACCTTCTTACAAAACTGGAATTCTTTTCACTGATAGAGAAACTTGGAGTGTCCTCCCAAAAGCAGGAAGAGGAAGTAAAAACAGCCAAAAAAGTTAGGATTGAGGAGCTTCTTGAAAAAGATATTGACGAAATAGGCGTGTCATTAATTGACAAATTCATAGCTATCTCAACTTATTCATATACAACTATAATCGATATTAATAACAAGGAAAAGATTAAAGAACTAATCAAACATTCGAAGAAGGTCGTAACAGATGTCTCCAAAGACCTATTCAAACTATCCGTTTTAGATAAGAATAAAAGCACATTCGATGTTGCAACTGCATCATACCTCATAGAACCATCGCTCGGAAGTTATTCACTTCCAAAGGCATCCTTAAGGTATCTATCAAGACCGTTTCCACATCTGCCCAAAAAACCGGTTATGACTGATATGTCAGTTTGCGCAAGCCATCGTGCATCTACTATTTTAAGGCTCTATCCGATTTTAAGTGAAGAGATTAAAAAGAGAGACCTCGAGAGTATCTATAATAATGTGGATTTCCCCTTATCATTTGTACTTGCAAAGATGGAAGTGATAGGGGTTCTGGTTGACAGAAATTTCTTTAATGAAGAGAGTAAAAGGTTAAAAGAGGAATTACAAAACTACGAAGAGATGATATATAGTCATGCAGGTATGAAATTTAATATAAATTCACCGAAACAACTCTCTTTCATCCTCTTTGAAAAACTGGAATTGCCAATTGTGAAACGTACAAAAACAGGTGCCTCCACTGACCACGAGGTTCTCGTGAAACTTGCTCCCCATCATGAAATGGTAGAACTTCTACTGAAGTACAGAGAGACAGAGAAGATAAGGTCTACTTATATTGATGCAATACCACAACTCGTTGAAACCGATGGAAGGGTGCGAACAAATTGGTGTCAGAATACTACATCCACAGGAAGACTCTCATCAATAGGACCAAACCTCCAAAACATACCACAAAGTGTTAGAGAGGGCTTTATAGCCCCCTCCGATTGGCTACTTCTGTCTTCTGATTACTCACAGATAGAATTAAGGATAGTAGCATCGCTCTCAGGAGATAACACTCTAAAGGAGGCATTTGAAAAAAATAAAGACATACACACACGCACTGCAGCGCATATCCTTGGTATTCCTGAGGAATCAGTTGGTAAAAAAGAGAGAAGACTCGCAAAGATGATAAACTTTGGAATTATATACGGTATGGGTGCATATGGTCTTTCAAGCAGGCTTGGAATTAGTGTGGGAGATGCCAATCAATTTATAAATGCATATTTCAAAACATACCCTAAGGTTAAGGATTGGGTAGAAAGAACGATTAAAGAGGCTACAGAACAGGGATATACAAAAACTATACTTGGAAGAAAAAGATACTTCGAAACGGTAAATGGAGCCGATGCAAGAGCTGCTATAAACGCCCCGGTGCAGGGAAGTGCCGCAGATATGATTAAAATTGCAATGATAAATATACACAACAAACTTGAAGGAATGAAAAGCAGGATGATACTCCAGGTGCATGACGAACTCGTTCTTGAGGTTCCCAAAGAAGAACTATCTAAGGTAGCGGAAATAGTAAAGAGAGAGATGGAAGGTGCGATAAGTCTCGATGTACCCGTGTTGTGTGATATAAAGGTCGGGACAGACTGGGGGACAATGGATAAATTTAATTAATTAAAACCGATTATAGCCCACGAAGGACACGAAATACACGAAAGTCAAAATATCAATATTAAATTTCAAATTTCAAAAATACACAATGTTTGAATTCTAAGGTCTATAGTCTATAGTTTTTTATATCTAATTTAAAATTTTATTTTTAATACCCGCCAGTCTATAGGCAGTACAGGCAGGTTGATGCCTTTGTGGCAGAATAGAATTCACCGGGATAGTAAGAAAGTGTATCAGCCAATCAGTATATCAGTGGGAAGGATACCAGCAGACCAGAGCATCAGGTCCTGATATACTGATAATCTGATATTCTACCTACTGATTCGCTGGTATCCTGATACGCTTAAGAATTTACCAATAACTGATAACTAAGTCCTTGTGAGCTTCGTGACTTGGTGGTAAGTTAGCAGCTACCAAGACACTAAGGCACTAAGTTTTTATAATTCTTTTTTCTTTTTAAATAAAGTAAATTTATGTTTTCTTTGTGACTCGGTGCCTTTGTGACAATTCTTTTGTTCTTTTTAATTAAGTTAATCTTTTCTTCGTGACTTGGTGGCTTTGTGGCAGTTCCCTAATTTTTAATTTTTTATTTAATTATATGGTTGTAGGCATTACAGGCAGGATAGGAAGTGGTAAAACTGAGGTCGCACGAATCTTCGAAACAAATGGTTTTACCATCGTTGATGTCGACAGGATGGGTCATAAGCTTCTTGAACGGGATGATATTAAAAAAAGTATAAGAGATACATTTGGTAATGCTCCTTTTATAGAAGGACGGATAAATAGAAAATTGTTGAGCGAGATTATATCAAAAAATAAGGATACTATTAAGACCTATAACTCAATCATACATCCGCCTTTAGTTCAAGAATTAAAAAACCTTATAAATAAACAGGGAAAAACCTCCCTGGTGGCTGTTGATTGTGCCCTTATCTTTGAGTGGGGTGTTGAGGAGCTTTTCAACTATATAATTCTCGTTAAATCCGATGAAGATAAGTGTATACAGAGAGCGGTCAAGAATGGAAAATCTGAAAAGTTTGTAAGAAGAATTCTGTCTGTGCAATTGACAGATGAAAAGCGACTGGAGAAGGTGGACTTTATTATTGAAAATAACAACGGTTTATCAGAACTTCAGAAAAAGACAATGAACATTATAACATCTTTACTATTTTCAAATAAATGAAACCTCTTACCTCACTTTTAACCACCACATAGAAAAATAAGACTAAATTCCTTCCTGCCTCATTAATAATAGTTTGTGTGTTATATAGTACTCCCCTCCTTCCTCTTTCTCTAATATATCAGTATTAACAGGTCGTGTAATAAATCTGAGAAAGTATACACCACTTGAAAAACCTCTTCACCAGAATTATCTTTACCATCCCAGATTACTGAAGAGTGATGAGTGATAGGAGAAAAGGGAAGGGGGATAGTGCGGATAAGGCGACCGGAGATGTCGTAGATGCTCGACCGGAGATGTCGTAGATGCTTATGGAGTGCTGTGACCGCGTTTACC
>JAGMCL010000033.1 GCA_023129165.1 Caldifarciminota bacterium
GAGATTAGAAGATATAAAGATGGGTTTTGGTGCAGGTATTAGGTTTAGATTTCCGTATTTTGTTTTATTATTGGACATGGCTAAACAGACTGATCTTAAAGACGTTTCAAGAAATTGGTATTATCATGTTACTCTTGGAAGTGAATTTTGATCTTGTCTTTCATGCAAAGACATAAATATTTTTTAAGCATATATAAGTATATAGTCCTACTAATTATAATCTTCGGGTGTACATCATATTATCCTGCAAAGGAAATTGAACCCCCAGATACAGACGAAATAAAAAGAATCCTTGAAGAAGCTGTAAATACAAGCTTCAAGATAGAAATAGAACTATCTCGCTCTGATATTATAACCTTTATTTATGGAGAATATGATAAAAGGGGACGGATACGGTTAAGATACAAATGGCAAATCGATGGTGATAAAATAGAAAAAGATTGTCTCATTTTAGATAAACAGACCTTAGTAAAAGAGGATGGCGAATGGAAAGAAACTCCTGATAGTGAAAGATTACCTCATGAATTAGTCTTTACAGTGATATCCTTCGGTGACTTCATTTACAAGGGTAAGAAGAAGGGGAACTTCACATATGAATTTACTCCAAATCTATTGTTCCTCTCTCCTTTCATAGAAAACGGAGAGGCACAGATAAACCTGGATAGTCAAACTTTTCAACCCTTAGATATTATAGCAAAAGGCAATGGTGTATATTTCAATGCCAGGTTTTCATGTTTTGGGGAAGAAATAAAGATAGAACATCCACTCTCTAAGGTTTATCACACTCAGATCTCCCCCATCCCTAATGACAGAGACCTGTCTATAATAAAAATGAGAATAATAACCATTGGAGCAGATGATTGCTGGTTTAAAAATGATAGGTTATATATAAAAATACCATATACAGATGAAGGAATTATTAAGAGATTATTAAAAAGAGGAATAATACATATCCATACAGCAAGCTATCCAGAGGAACCACTTGAGATAGCAGAAGAAAAATACGGGGACAGGCTCGTATTCCTGGACCTAAATCCAATCCTAATAGACAGTATATTATATGAAGGAACAGCAGAAGATGTCTTTTATACTAGTGGGATAAAGGACAAAGAAATATTAATAAGATTCATAGATAATATAATATCCCTTATCCCCATTCTTGTGATGATTGATAACAAAGGCGTCTGCCTATATCAAAAGTTTCTCGGAAGAGATATGGAGATTGATGGTGATATTGTTGATTATTCAATTCTTAAATTTGGATCACTTTCAAGAGATTATCAATTGATTGAAGATTGATTACAATGTTATTTCATATAGATGAATATAGATACTGTGAAAAATAATATGAAAGGTTATGAAAGCAAAAATGTAGGGGTTCGATTTATCGAACCCGTAAAAGAAACGGGTCGGATGAATCCGACCCCTACAAGAATCAGGGGGAGGCAAGCAAAAAAGTATATAACTGCTTTTAAAATTGTAGGTTATTCGTTAGCTAACGAATTAGAAGAAAATAGACAAAAGTTTTTGCACAATACTGAATATTAGATACTGTAAAAAATAATATGAAAGGTTATGAAAGCAAAAATGTAGGGGTTCGATTTATCGAACCCTCAAAAGAAACGGGACCGATTATTATACAGGGAGGTATTTATGATAAACGATAAGCTACTTGAAATATTAGCATGTCCGAAATGTAAAGGTGAACTTGAGTATAAACCAAATGAAGATAAACTCATATGCCACAATTGTAAACTTGCCTATAGAATAGAAGATGATATTCCAATTATGCTTATAGAGGAGGCTGAAAACATAGAATACACTGAATAGCTGTACACTATAAAAGGAACATTATAAAATTTTTTCTTGACATATACATAACATTGTGGTATAATACTGAAAAATTTCATTAATAAACTAAGTACGTTGGAAATTCAAATAAAGATTTATCTAATTTCTTTATGCTACTGTAACATATGTCTTCTTTCCTTCTTTTATTCCTGATACTTATAACCCCTGGTTTAAGCATTTTAGACTCGGATGAGACCGGTTTAACTATTTTATACTCCCCTACTACAATTACATTTGGTGATTATGTTCATGTAGAAGGTGCTGCCTACCCGGATGAGAGTGGTGTACCCTGTATTCCAGAGATATATGTATATATTGCCATACCCCCCGGTTGTGAGGTAAAGTTTGATGTTAGAGAGTCGACTCTAAAAGAGACGAGAATGATGGATATAGCTCCTGTTCCAGAGTTGCACGAATGGGGTTATGAATATAAAAGGAATCCATCCATATACGAGAAGGATATTCTATATCCACCTGAAATCGTGAGTATAAAAGAGCGAGGCTTTATAAGGAGTCAAGAATTTATCTTACTCAAGCTCCAGCCTGTGAGGTATAACCCTAAAAAGGGAATGGTCAAAATATATGAACATTTGATAATCAATGTGCATTTTATTGGAGGAAAACCTGGACAGATTGTAGAGGAACCCCTTTTTGAACACATCTTTAGAGAATTCTTTATTAATTATGAAAACTCTAAAAACTGGCGGAAAAAACCTGAAAGAAAAATGGGTAAATACAACAATAATACCTGGTTAAAAATAGAACTTGATAAGGCAGGAATATATAAAATAAACTACGATGATTTACGTAAAGCAGGTTTAGACCCGGATTTTATAAATCCTTTAAGTTTCAGACTCTTTACTCAGGGTGGGAGTATGGAAATACCTGCCGATGATACACTCAAGGAGGTTCCAATATATATTAAGGACGATGACATATATTTTTATGCTACTTCAACGGATGGATATGATAAAAACGGTATCTCCTATGCATCACACAGTGATACTGTCTATCTCTTTCCTAATATATTCACAGATATAAATGTCTACTGGCTTACCTATGGAGGTTTAGGCAGAAGAGACAGTATCAGCGGCAACCTTGGTTCAGCCATCCCATTCATATCACAGGATTTCAAGGACACGATTCATTTTGAGGAAGATTACATATGTCCTGCAAAATCTGGAAGAGGTTGGGCATGGTTTGAACTTAAAAGAACAATATTATCACCTACTTCATATAATCTCTCTTTCGAACTTCCAAAACTTGGAGGGACTATAGCTGATGGAAGGTTCGCTATATATGGCTACACCAAGGATAGGAATGGGTTAAATATGTACCACGACGTAAAACTATATATCAATGGAGAAGAAATTATTGAGGATACGTGGCGGGGTGGTCACAGTCTAAACCCTTATTTAATCTTGACTGAAGTTTCAAACCTTAATGACGGGCAGAATGAACTGATGGTTGAACTCTGGCCAGGTCCTGATGCAGACACCCTTGATTGGATATACTTTGACAATTTTGAACTAATACCCACATTGACCTATGAACAGTATAATGGTATGTTACACTTTCAGGCAGATGAGGGTGATACTATAGAGTTTCATCTAAATGGTTTTGATAAGACACCAATCATATTCAATATCGATGATGAACTATTACCAATAAGAATTACTGATATAACATATCAAGATGGTGAGGTTATATTTCAATCCACCAGCAAAGGTCCATACTATGCTGCAACCACATTCAAATCACCTAAATCCTTAACCATTATAGATCCCTTCAATCTTATAAATATAGATACTCAGAACTTTGATTATATAATTATCACTAAAGATGATTTCAAATATATAGCCCAAGAACTTGCAAGATACAGGGAAGAGAAAGACAGTATCACTACCAAAGTTGTTCTCATCGATAATATCTACGATAATTTTTCATTCGGTCTAAAAAATCCCTATGGTATTAGAAACTTCCTGAAATTTGCCTACGAAAACTGGAATACATATTATACACTTCTACTTGGCTCTGGAACCTATGACTATCGTTCAGAAATTGAGAAAAATATAATACCTCCCTGGGAAGAGGGATACCGTTTAGGAGAATTTGGTCTCTCACCTCATGAAAATCCCTGCTATGACAACTGGTTTGCTATGGTCAGTGGAGATGACAATATGCCTGATATGGTCATTTCAAGGATTACTGCCGAATCAAGAGATGACTCAAGGCAGGCGGTAGAGAAAATACTGGATTATGAAGCTTCATTTGGTCCCTGGCGCAGCAGGATACTACTTTCAGCAGATGACGAGTATGGGGCAAAAAAACAGGGAGAACAAACTCACACAGAACATTGTGAATATCTTTCCTCCATTACCCCATCCTCTTATAATATATTCAAGCTATATCTTATCAATTATCCTCCTGATGAACAGGGTACAAAAGGAAATATAGACATGATCAAGAATCTGAATAAGGGTGTATATTATGGAGTTTTTATGGGACATGGAAATTACAAACAGTTAGCTCATGAAAATATCTGGACTTCTCCTAAAGACGTATATGCACTTTCAAACAATGAAAAATATTCAATATTCTTTTATGGCTCATGCGGGGTAGGAGCCTTTGACCGTCCTTACACAAGATGTACAGCAGACCTTATGCAAATCGTAGACGAACGAGGTTCTATTGCTACTATCGCAGCTACACGCTCGACTTATCCTGCAGATAATACATCAATGAGTACACCACTTTACAATCATATTGTTGTGGCTCCTGAAAAGAGTGTTGGAGAGGCATTTTTTCTTTCTTTTTCTACTGGCAACCCAAAGAAATACATATTATTTGGTGATCCGTTAACCAATATATCCCGATATGTGAACAGCCATATATATACATCGACTGACAGTCTATGGGGAGGTATGCATTTAGAGGTTACTGGTGAATCTGAAGATGTCGATACAGGATATGTCTATATTACTTTATACGGTGCTGAAAATAAGTGGATATACAATTGGAGTACTCATCAGAGAAGGGTATGGGATGGTCCACCAGCAACAAATGAGATTGAGTACACCCAATTAGGTGATATAGTTCACAGGGGTTTAACAATACTTGAGGACAGTATATTCACTACATCTTTTATTGTGCCATTTAGTCTTGATTCAGGCTTCGGGAAGGTTTCTGGATACCTGTGGGATGATGAATGTGGTGGAAGTATGGCAAAATATGTATGGATTACTGGTAATGATACCATAACACAGGATACAACAGGTCCTCAGATTGGTTTGTTTGTTAATGGAAAGAAGATAACAGATAATATGCAGGTGAAGGTTGACGACAACTTTACGATGAGTGCCCTTCTCGAGGATTCTTCTGGTATTAAGCTTCAGAGCGGCCGGGGGATAAGGCTTGAGATTAGAGGTGGAAACTATTATCATCTTGAGGATAACTTTGAATACGATATAGGCAGCTCAACAAAGGGAGAATTGGTTAGCAATATTGAGCTAAATACAATGAATATAATTGACAGTCTTACTCTGATAGTAAGGGACAATGTTGATAATGAATCGAAAATAAAGTTTGCAGTTGAGAGGACTTATGGTGGTAAAATAGTTCTGGAAAATCCTGTAAACTATCCAAACCCAGTTAAAGGTGAAAAGACAAGGATAGAATTTTTCTCCTCTAAAGATGGTATGGGAACGATAAAGATATTTACTATTTCTGGGAGACTTATAAAGACACTTACTCTCCAAAACGTTAGATCAGGTACTAACAGCAAATATTGGGATACACGAGATGAGTTCCACGACAAAGTTGGAAATGGTTTATATATTTATAAAATCGAGGTTAAGGGTACTGTCAATGAATCCTCTATATGGAGTGCCTCTTGTATTGGGAAGATGATAGTAATGCGATAAATTATCAAGTGTTAAGTGACAATCTTAGATAATCTTATATTTGTAAAGGAGTTAACTTAATGGAGAGTATACTGATAACTGGAGGAGCAGGATTTATAGGTTCTCATCTTGTGGATGCTTTAATAGATAAAGGCTATGATGTTCATATAATAGATGATCTCTCTATGGGAAAGGAAAAGAATATAAATCCACGTTCAACCTTTCACAAAATACAGATTCAGGATAAGAGAGTAGAAGAAATATTTAAAAAAATAAACTTTATTTATGTGTTTCACCTTGCAGCACAAGCCGATGTCAGAAGGTCATGCAGTGATCCAATGTATGACGCAAATAGCAATATAATGGGAACTTTAAACATACTTTCTCTAAGTAGAAAATATGGGTTGAAAAAATTCATATTTTCTTCTTCTGGAGGCGTGATATATGGTGATGTGAAAACAGCTGCAACAGAGACCTCTCCAGCACAACCTATATCACCTTATGGTATATCAAAATTTTCAGACGAGCTTTATATTATTTTTTTTAGGAAGTTTTTCCCCTACACCATCTTGCGATATGCCAATGTCTATGGCGAAAGACAGGACCCTTCTGGGGAGGCTGGTGTCGTATCTATATTTACCAAGAATATGTTAAATGGAGAACCATGCACATTGTATGGATATGGTAAACCACAAAGGGATTATATTTATGTCCGAGATGTTGTGAAAGCAAACATTCTTTCTTTACAGAGAGGAGATAATGAAATCTTAAACATAGGAACAGGAGTGGCTACAACTGTTGAAGAACTGTACTCTCATCTACAAAAAATAACAGACTATGATATCGCTCCTGTATACAAACCTTTAAGAGAAGGAGAATTAAAATCAAATTATCTTTGTATTAAAAAGGCAAAAAATGTTTTAGGCTGGGAGCCATCTATCCAGTTACAGGAAGGTCTTAAGAAGGTAGCTAAATGGCTAAGAGTGAATGATAAATAATTAATGCATTTTATTTTCTATATCTAAGGAGCTTTAATATGCCTAATATTGGAGTAATAGGTGCTGGGTACTGGGGCCCCAATCTTATAAGAAATTTCAATCAGATTGGTGCACTAAAGATTGTATGTGACAAAGATAGCTCTAAGTTAGAAAAGATAAATGAAAAGTACAGGGATGTAGAAACCACCGAAAACATTGAGAGATTGTTTGAGCTATCAGACGCAGTGGCTATAGCAACAGGAGGTGGTTCACACTATCAACTTGCAAAATTAGCATTGGAACAGGGAAAAGACATTTTTGTAGAAAAACCACTTGCCCTAACCTTAGAAAATGGAAAACAGCTTGTAAAACTTGCAAATGAAAAAAATTGTATACTTATGGTTGGTCACCTTCTCCTATACCATCCAGCAGTTAAATGTCTTAAAAAGTATGTAGATGACGG
>JAGMCL010000034.1 GCA_023129165.1 Caldifarciminota bacterium
AAGGAGTGAATAATATGTGGTGTCCAAAGTGTTGCTATTATGTAAACGGTAAAAAGGCAAGAATAAAACATGATAAAAACTGTACTGTTTTATTGATACTGTCTTTAAAAATAAGAGAGGAAGTGAAAAAATGAATAAAAAAGAACTCATACAAGAATTGGAATCAGCATTAGTCGATGACGGAGATGTTAGTTATCGATTAGTATGGAATCAAGACAAAGGAGAATATATAATAACCATGTGGTTATAAAAGGAGATGAAAAAATGAAAAAGAATACGGACAAAAAAGTAAAGAAGCAGGAGATAACGACAGTTGGAGTACAGGGTATTGTGACCGTGCCTGAAAGTCTGAGTTCAATTGAACTCACACAAACGGCAAATGATACAAGAGTTAAGGTCAAAGTATACCATGCGAATCCAGAAGAAGGAATGAAAAAAGCGCAGCAGTTGTATGACGCTGCAATAAAGAAATACGGTAGTGCATAGATGTTTATGTTGGCAGGGTCAATTCCAGAAGAAAACGTACGTGACTACTTCTACATAGTAAAGGTTGCCGTCACTGAGTTACACATACACAAACTGTATGCGCATTTTAAAGCTGGAAAACTTGACAAATTCTTAGACAAAGAATTAAGTCTTAGTGGATTAGGTGATGCATAGATGACAAAATATGGAGAATTATTAACAAATAAAGATGAATGGGAAACATCAGTATTTTCGGTATCTTTAATAGAAGATGGGGTTTTCTTTAAACCTATCCGTACAACGGACAAGTATAAGTACTATCTAAAAGATGGAGACCTACTGTATAGAACGCCTAAAGAGAAACTACTCGGTGGTGGTTCACGGATACAAGTTAATTGGACAGCTATGGCAACACAAACATATCTGCTCGGATATACTCGCAATGACAAAAAGATGATATGCATAGATGAAGATGATGGGAACTATTTCTGTGTTCACAAAGAACCAAGTAAACATGGTGTATCAAAAACTGACATAGCTAAGTGTGCTGGTGTTCCTGTTGACGCTATAATCATAATTACAAGAAAGGAGGCATAGAAGTGGACATATCACACTTGTTATGCTTCATAGCTGGAACTGGATTCGGTATCGTAATGTTCGGATATGGATTCATACTCTACTGTCTCAACAAGATTGACAAAGAAAAGGATGGCAACTAATATGACAAAAGCTAATCGAAAATTTAAAACAGCACCATTGTTTAGACTTATACATCCAAAGGGCAGCTTCAGAGATAGGACAATCATATCGTTGGTGAATCATGCACAGATTAGAAAGGCTGAAGCAGATGCTAAGAAACGCAAACGAAAAGAACAAAAGGCTAAGAACTTGTACTTTTACCGTACGGTGAAACTTTCACGAAAGAGTGAAAGTGCAATGAAAAAGATGGGCATATCAATCAAGACTGGTTTTGCTATAGCTAAAAAATGGAAGGATGAATATGAAAATGAACAAAACGATGACAAAGGAACAGATATTGTTTAATATGGATGGCGAAACACTTATTGCCACACTAACTTATCAATCACGCAACAGAAGCATTCACATAACTAAGGAGAATCCTGATAGCGTATTCGACAAACCGATATTCTCTTGGACTGGATTATCGCTTCATCAGATGAACGAAATAAAACGAGCAATAATATCTGGCAATTTTATATTGTTAAGAAAGGTGATGGCATGAAGGGTGACAGAATGGTATGCTTGAATCCATACTGCAAAGCAATCTTCTATGACATAAATGATTTTCCGTTTCAGGATTCAAGAAAGAAAAAGATAAAAGCAATGTGTCCAGAGTGTGTTGGCAGCAATACCGAGAATGTTGAACTACTTATGCAGAAATTTGAACGTAAAAGTACGGGCAAAGCTGGCAATCCATCTGGTCATAATCAGCGTAGCATATCCCTTAAGGAGAAAAGAAGATACAACAAATTGAAGAAACAATTCCTGCAAAAGACTTATAAAGAATGAAAAACAAAGAAGGTAGTGATAGAATATGAAAATTGAAGACTTTAATAAATTAGCTGATGAAATATTTGACAGATGTACAAGTACTCTTCATGTGAAGGGTAAAGGGTACTCTATTAATAAAGACAAATTGCACAACTTTAAACGTGCAGCTAAGATGCAAAATTGCATGCCACAACAGGCATTGATTGGAATGTGGGTCAAGCATGTAGTATCTATACTTGATATTTCAGATGACAATGTTCCTTATGATATAGCGACAATTGAAGAAAAAGTTACGGATGCAATAAACTATCTAGTACTTTTTGAAGCTATCATGAAAGAACAGGATGCTTACATAAATGGCAGTCCCAATACTGCAATAGGTTATGATACAGTAAAAGTGGAGTGATTGAAATGGTAAAGTATGGAATGGATGTTCTATTTGAAACAGAACCATTTAAGACTATACGTTTCAGTGTAATGGAATGTGATAGTCCACAAGAGGCTGAAGCATATCTAAAAAAGTGGTGGAATAATAAGAAAGCATTACTTGACAATACAGTGAATAAACGTATCATTAAGACGGTGACAGAATAGTGACAAATAAAAATTATAATAAGGGTCGTACATTTGAATACAAAGTTAAGAAATGGCTCGAAGAACGTGGCTGGTTATGTGTCAGGACAGCAGGCTCGCATAGCCCATTTGATATAATAGGAATGAAAGAAGGAGAAACGATAGCCATACAATGCAAGTACAATGTTAAGATAACAAGAGGAGAAATGAAAAATCTAATCATGCTAAAGAATAATATAGACCCTTTTGGTGATGGACTTATTTCATTCTTTGCAGCAGAAGGCGCAGCACGGCAACCTACAAAGTTCACTAAAGTACCTTGGAGTATTCAAATACATGATGTAAGAGCAGGTGGAGTAAAAGATGACT
>JAGMCL010000035.1 GCA_023129165.1 Caldifarciminota bacterium
TGTCATTGCGAGTGAATGTAATGAGCGTGGCAATCTCATCTTCAACATTAAACATTTCACATCTAACAGTCTGAAGACTGTCACTCCTATTTAGTGTCTTTAGATTACAAGGGATGAGATTGCTTCATCCTTACGGATTCGCAATGACAAAAAATAGAGTCGATTATACAATTTCAATTGAATATACCATATCACCTGTATAAAGAAAGGAGTGGTTCTCCATATTAATCGTCTTTGTTTAACACATATATTCAAATAATAAGGATTAAAAGAATTTGTACCTATATTCTGTCAACTAAATTGGAGATGAACCATTTATTATAAATCAAAAATCGGAAATTGTCAATAGAAAATTATTTACCGAACTCCTGTCCACCTTAAAATTCTTTCCCTTGGTGATTCCTCCTCAAACATAGTGTGTATTGTCATCCGACCTTTCCCAATCCTCACAACACATGCCCCCTGTCTGTCCGTCCTTATAACCCTTCCATATCTTTCATACTCTTCTATCATCTCCTCCGAGGGTAATCCCCAGCGGTTACTTCCAACAGATATAACTGTAACCTCAGGCTTTACAATCTCCAGAAAAGAGGGGTTCCTGTTTCCCCCGAAGTATGGGGCCTTCAGTATATCGGACTCTTCAACCATTTCATGTATATTATTCTCTACGTGCCCCAAAAAAAGGGTTTTGATGTCTTCCATATCCTGATTAATTTCTTTAGCATTAAAGTTTAAAACGAGGCTCGCATCCTTAATTTTCGTGTTGGTTTCTACTCCGCCTTTCGGGTTCATTATTGAAAAGGCAGCAATTCTATCCCCCTCTCTTACGAACCTGAAGGGTATCTTCTTCTTCTTTATGTTTCTAAGAAATTTTTTGTAACCATATGAACCATAAGGGATAAATGGTAGTGCTACACATCCAACCTTAAAATTTTCAAGAATATATGAAAGCCCGCCAATATCATAAGAGAGGGGAGATGTGAGAAAAATGAGTGATATCTCCCTTATACCCTTATTTCGCAATAATTCAGCAGCAGTAGGTACACCTCTATGATATGAGCCTCCATCAATAAGTACAGTCTCGCCCATCTCTATCAAGGTAGCGTTTCCCTTTCCAACATCGAGAAATGTTAAACGAATCTCAGGGTTGTACACCCTGTAGAGCCCGGTGGTTAAAACCACAGCAAGAGAAATAAATATGGTATATACCAGAACCCTGAAAGAGACGCCTAAAAATCCCCATTTTATAAAGTTATGAATTGCATTAAACCCTGATATGAGAATAATAAAATAAAGGATAAGGAAAAGTGGTGATGGACTTCCAATCCAGAAGTGACCGTTTGGAACCCTGCCAAACATATTTACCACATTTAGCGTAAGTGTGGTAAACCCATACACTGATGAGGCAAATATTTTGTTTAATATACCTATCCCCAGCAGGTTGACAAAAGAGAGGAGCAGTCCAGTAACGATACATATCCCGGTAAGTGGTATCACAAGCAGATTTGCTACAAGGGATATTATGGGAAGACGATAGAAATAATGGGCAGCGAGTAGGGTGGTGCCTGCTTGCGCTGATAGTGATATGGTAAACGGTTTTATTACGACATTATCAATAAACTTGTTTCCTCTAACCCTGATTATTTCGTAAACTTTCGGATACAGGTAGATTATTCCTGCTGTTGCACCGAACGAGAGTTGAAAGCTTACATCAAAAAGGGATTGTGGATTCCATAAAAGTATGATGAAGGCAGCAACACTGAGGGTGTTCAATGTATCCGTATCCCTCCGTATAAGGAATGATATCATCAATAGTATACACATTATAGTTGCCCTCACTACTGAAGGTCGCAGGTCTATCATCAGTGCATATATTATTAACAATGTAGATGTAATAATTATGTTAATAATATTCGGTGCTCTGAATAAACGAATTATGAGTGTCAGCAAGAACGCAATTATACCCACATGAAGTCCAGAGACTGCAAGTACATGAACAACCCCGGTATTCCTGAAAACCTCTTGAACATCCCCTGGTATCCCTCCTCTCTTCCCTATGATTATACCTTTAAGAAAGGCCCCCTGTTTTCCTCCAACATAGTTGTCAATGACCTTCTCAATATAGGTTCTTATTCTTGCAGCTATAATAATGAGATTTTTCCCGTATTTCCCCTCCAGCCTCACCAGACTATCAGGAGACATTAACACATATATATCCTGTCTGTTAAGCCACCTGCCGTAATCAAATCCTCCTGGGTTGCTGGACGAGGGTGGGGAGTTGAGTGTGCCATAGAGGATGAGTCTATTCCCGTATTCTACATCGTCTTCAAGGGTAACCCTGACTTTCCCACACATAGGAATTGTATCAGTGGAATTCATTACAGATCTCACCTCAAATCTGAAAAAAGTTCTGTCTTCTCTCTTATCCGGTATAGAAATTACATCACCAAGTATGGATAAATCCCCTTTAATATGAGTGAAATACCTTATATGCTCTTCCGGAAATATTCTCGTTCTTCCCTCATAATAAAAAAATCCGAAACATGATATAAGGACTATACAAATAATGTCCTTATAATCGGGTCTGGTTTCTGATAAGAGTAAAACTGCTATGAAGATTAGAAGAAGGAGTAATAGGAGGGAAATAGCAAAAAGTAATCTGTTGGTAAAATATCCACAGACCAACCCTGTGGAAAATGAAATAACAAGATAGAGGAAGGGTGTTCTTGTCATAATTCGTGGATAAACCTATCACAATATTCAAGACATAGCGCTTTAAATTCTTCCCTGAAGACATCTTTCGAAAATTTTAACGCCTGCTGTCTCATCTTATTAGGATCGTACTTCCATCTATCAAACTCTTTTACAACTTTCACAAGAGACTGGTTATCCTGTGAATTAAAAAATTCTCCGGTAACCCCCTCATCCATACTCTCTAAAAGTCCACCCCTTTTGTATGCAATAACTGGCGTTCCGCAGGCGAATGCCTCAACCGGTGTAATACCAAAATCCTCATGTCCAGGGAATATGAGAGCCTGTGACATCCTCATATAACTTCTTAACTCATCATCAGAGATTTTACCAATAAAGTGAATATTTGGTCTTGACATTCTCTGGAGTTTGCCCTTCTCAGTACCCTCGCCAACAATGAGCAGAGGTAACCCTAAAGTATTGAACGCCTGGACTGCAATATCGATCCTCTTGTACGGTCTGAGTCTCGACACAACAAGGAAAAAATCCTGTACCTTGAGCTTGGGGGCTATTGTAAAAAAGGTCGTATCACAGGGTGGATAGACAACTGCAGATTCTCTTCTGTAATATTTTTGTACCCTCCTTTCTACCTCATTTGAAATAGTGATGATATAATCTGGTCTATCTGCAGCTATTCTGTCCCACATCCGCAGGTAATTAGAAACCAATCTCAAGCTCGCCCTTTGTAAAGGGTTTTTAGTCTCATAAATCCTGCCATAATATCTCTCCCAGACAAACCGCATTGGATTTAATATATATGATATATGACAGGTAGAAGGACCAGTTATACAACCCTTTGACCACGCACTTGAAATCGAAATGACCAGGTCAAAATCATTGAGCTCCAACTGCTCAATGGCAATTGGGAAAAGGCTTACGTATTTCTCATATTGAGTGCGTACAAAAGGGAGACGTTGAATAAAGGTCGGAGTAATTCTCAATTCCTGAAAACAGGATGGCAGAGCAACCATATCCATCAAAGTGGTATAGATTGGTGCTTCAGGAAATAATTCATGGATAACCCACAGAACACGTTCAGCGCCCCCAAATTGATTCATGTAGTCATGAACGATAGCAACCCTAATATTTCTCAACTCATATCCTCCCTGATAATTTTTTCGTATTGTCAAAAATCTAACCACATATTCACCCTGTTAAATATCTTAACAATGAATGTCAGAAGGCTACAGTAAACGCTTCTATTAAACAGGGTGAACCCTGTTAAATAGTTACAAAATTAAGTACAAGTCATCACTCTTGGTACTTTATTTAACAGGGGAACCACAGAGAATCTTTAGTATTAAGAAATTAAAAAAGATTCTTCTCCCTCCCCTCCCTGCCCCGCCACAGGCGGGGTGAATGACCTCTTATAAAACCAAATTCTTTATGTAGGGACAACCCTTGCGGTTGTCCGTCTACGGACAGGGACAAGCCCTGTCCCTACTAGCTCTACCCTATGAAATCACATAATTCATTTTTTGGAGAACACAGAGTATCTGTAGCACAGAGAATTTAATTTACTCTGTGCCCTGCCAAAGGCGGGGTGAATGGTTTGTCATATTCTTTCATATTCTATTTGACAGTACCAATTTTTTAGGTAATTATAAAAGATCTAACATTAAATCATTACTTATTAGTACTTCGCAAACCAAATGATATCGAAACTCGATTATCCCCGTTAAATAGAAGGGGATTTCACGATGTTCCTACTGTCCTACGGCTTAAACTAAGGGGATAACTCTTCCAAAAGATTCCCGGCAACCACAAGCGAATCTTCCATCAGATCAAAGAATAATCCTCTAATTCCATCAAGTGTATGTAGAAGAGAATCTCCCCGCTTTATACCCATGACCATAATTCCAGTCGAAAGCCCATCTGCGAACATGGCGTCTTTCGCCACTATGGTAACTGATATACAACCATCCGTAGGATATCCCGTAGATGGGTCTATCACGTGATGGTATCTCTTACCCTCACTTTCAAAGTAACTTTCATAGTCTCCAGATGTCACGATGCTCTCATCTGTAACTCCCAGAGTATATACTATTCCCTCCTCTCTTGGATGTCTTATTCCTATATTAAACATCCTATCACCAAAGGTTTTTATATCACCCCCACAGTTTACAAATCCTGCTCTCAAACCACTCTGTTTCAATGTCTCCACAGAAAGGTCACATGCATAACCCTTGGCTAATCCAGAGAGGTCAATCTTCATATCCTTTCTTATCCTTATCATTCCTTCTGTTGTATCTATCATCCTGAAGTCAACAAGTTGTCTTACCCTCTTTATAAGCTCCTTGTCAGGATGTACCTCTTCTTTGAAATCCTTCCATACCTCCATTAGAGGGCCACAGGTAATATCGAATGCACCACCTGTAATATCACCAATTCTTATCGCCTCTTTAACGATCCTCAATGTATGAATGCTCGGGGTAAAGTCCTCGTATCTATTTATCCTTGAAACATCACTTTCGGGCAAGAAGCGACTTTCAAGCGAATCTATAGTATAAATCACATTGAATGCTCTCTCGATTGCATCACGTGGGAGTTTGCCCCTGTAATGGACCGACATCTCGCACACAGTTCCCATAATGATACGACATTCTCTGTATGTTTTAGTGCGAAATATCCCTGTCAGTATAAGTCCGCCCCCGACAATTATTGCCAAACAAATTCTGATTCTACGAGACATCTTAGGTAGGAAAATGGTGAGTCATAAATTGCAAAAACCAATCCATTATCTCCAGGAAGAAATAACTCCTATTAGTATCTGTACACACGCAACCATGTCTTCTAAATTTATATATTCACTCTTCGTATGTATGTTCTTCATACCTGATCCCATTATAACAGTCCTAATTCCCTTTTCATTAAATATATTCGCATCACTACCTCCTCCGCCCAGACGTGTCACTATCTTCATATTTAGTGAAGAGGCAATGTCAAAAACCCTTTTTACCAACTCATCTCTTTTATCTATTTTGAAGGCATTATATTCCCTTTCGACTTCATATCTCACTGTTGGTGCAAATATATTTCCATCTATCTCAATCTGAAACAGTTTACAACTACCCTCAAATTTCCCCTCAATTTCCCTTGTCTTCCTCTCAAGTTTTTTCTCATCATATGACCTTACCTCTCCCTTGACTTCCACATAACCAGGAATGATGTTTGTAGCGGTCCCTCCCTTTATTACTCCAATGTTCGCTGTAGTCTCCCTGTCAATCTGACCTGTAGTTATCTTGGATATAGCATTAGATGCCACCTTTATGGCATTTATACCCTTAGAGGGCTCACAACCAGCATGAGACTCTTTACCTCTGACCTCAATGGTGATACTATTCTGGTATGGTGCACCTACTATTACCTCAAAGGGGGAGCAGGCATCCAATGTATATCCCATTTTTGCCTTAATCATTGAGTAGTCCATATTCTTTGCCCCCAACAGCCCAATTTCCTCACTTACAGTAAAAACAACATCCACTGGTGGGTGTGGAAGGTTATTCTCAATTATAACTCTTAATATTTCTAATATACAGGC
>JAGMCL010000036.1 GCA_023129165.1 Caldifarciminota bacterium
GCCATATTTCCTCCCTATTTGTTTTATAGTATTGTCAAAAAACTAACCACAGATTTACCCTGTTAAATATTTATAAAATTAAGTACAAGTAATCATCTCTGGTACTTTATTTAACAGGGGAGCCACAGAGAATCTTTAGTATTAAGGGGATTATAAAAGATTTTTATTCCTCCCCTCCCTGCCCCGCCACAGGCGGGGTGAATGACCTCTTACCCATCTCAAGATCCGTTCCACAGGATATGTATGGAAAGGATACGGAATCTCACGGATAAGACTAATCGCTTTAGCTTATGTTTCTTTGTTTTTTTAACACTGATTAACACGGATGACTTCTATTTTCTTTTACGCAGATTAGCGCTGATTTACACTGATTGTTTCTTACTTCAAAGTTTTTATTTATCTGTGAACCAAAGGTCGCCGTTAGGCAACATCTGTGGTTAATTTTAGTCTTTTTTAGAGAGCACAGACCTGCCCCGCAAGAGGCGGGGGAATTAAATTTACTCTGTGATCCGTCTGAGACGGACTGTGGTTTTTCATATTCTTTCATATTATTTTTCACAGTATCTGTTTTGTAGCATTGTTAAAGATCTAACCACAACCCGTTCATTTGCAAGTGGGTGTAGTTTTTTCATAACAAGGATTAAATCTCGTAAAATGACTTTGTGATTATAGCATAATTATTTTAAAAAGTCAAGTTTTTATTATTAAAAATTTAGCGTATCATTACAAGTTTACCCATTTCATCAAAGTTTTCCCCTTTATATCTGTAAAAGTAAATACCTGCAGATAGGATATTTCCATTATTATCTCTCCCATCCCATAACACAGATTTTACAGATTTATCGGGATTACACAGATTTATAGGAATGGTACGAACAAGGCGACCGGAAATGTCGTAGATGGACAAGGTAATCGGTGACCGGTCATCAGTGATCAGTTGTTTACCGATAACCGATAACTGATAACTGATAACTGTTTGTTCCATGAATGGGTTTGGATAAGCTCTTATTGTTGGTAACTGATGTTCGGTGACTATCTCTTCTATCTCAGTTGGTTCTGAATACAGTCGTATTGCCCACTGGTTTACCTGACCCGTGTCTTCACCTGCCTTATCTATTACAGTAAGTATCCATGCACCATAACTCGATTCTCCGATAAAATCACCAAGGGAACCTGGTCCATCAGCCGGGTTATTAACATCGAACCAGAATGGGAATTCTCTTCCACTTCTATTGTGAAGAGTTATACTGGTTTGATTTGGTGAGGTAAGGATTATGGCAAGGTCTCTTACATTTGTATGTGTAATATCAAGGTATACATTTATATCGCTTATTGTTATGGAATCATTAATTAATAGTGTATCGGTTATGGTATCATTATCAGGTATATTGAATGCATCATTTCGTACATAGTAGTGGCTTTCATAGGGATGTAGTTTTACATCAAGTATGGTCGTCTCACCTATTTCCAGGTCTTGTATCACAAGTGATCTATATCCATTTGCTGAGAAACTTACAACGTATGTTCCCTGATAGGGATTTAGTGAATAGAACCCGAGTGTGTCTGTATAAACAGGGTCTATTGGTGAACCGATCACAGTAACGTTTACTCCAGAAATAGAGTCCTGAGTAGCAGAATCTCTCACAATACCTGAAAGGCTGCCGAATGGTTTGTACATACATACATCAAGGTTTGTTAGAGAGTCGAAAGACACATACACGTTTTCGAATGTCCTTGCCACATATTCGGGAGATGTAAACTGCATAGTATAGAATCCATCACGTAAGAGCTTATGATAATCACCGACATCTGGGTCAGTATATAATGGTTTGCCATATTCAAGTGCCTGAACCTCAGCATAAAGTGGCTCTCCTGTTAGTGAATCCGTTACAACACCGGCAATACCTGTATTGGTTTTTTCGATTAGATATATCATAGCATCCCTGTTCTCATCCCAGAGTCCAGGAAGCCATGAGGAAGGAGGCCATTTCCAGCTATCAAGTTCTATTGTAAGGTCTATACAGGATGTTGAATCGTATGCCCAGTCCTGGAGACTTCCATAAACGGGATACCAATACCAACCATCTATTGTGCCGTGATACCCCAACCCATTAGTCCACATTCTTCCATTTCTCCAGGTATATCCTAAAGAGACAAGCTGAATCAGTCCACTGTCTGGTGCAGGGTCGGGTGAATAGTCCCATACATAGTTTACAACCAGGGCCCCACCATGGAACATAGTCGAAATTACAAAATTATGGGCACAGGAGAAATTTATCATCGCCTCTGTCTCTGGTTCCCAGTCATATGTGCCGTCCTCACCTATGCTTCCATCAGGAACCGGGTAGTTTCTATTAAGGTCAACGTTATTTGCATTACGTCTTGACCCTGCCTGTCTTCCATCTGGATTGGCTATGGGGATAAACCATATCTCTGTGTTATCAACGAGCCATGTGATACTATCGTCAATTCCATAATTATCCAAAAGAAGTGATATTAACTTTAGCGAGTTTTCAGTACCCACAGGTTCATCACCATGTATGGTTGCTCCAAACTTAATCTCAGGTTCTGCTTCTTCACTGTCTGGATAATCTGTAATAAGAAAAGCAGAGATGTTTTTACCCAGCACCGAGAACCCTATAACTTCTTTTCTCGAGAGATTGGGATATAATGTATGCATTGAATCAAGATAATCTTCAGTCTCATAATAATCATGATAACCCTGTCTTGCTATTTTCTCCAGTGTTCTTTCTGTGACTTTGTATCCTGCATCTATTAGATTTTTAATTTCCTCAGGATAGAGAGATGTCTCTATATAATTATCCCTGAGATTTTCTATGGATACTCCCATGTTATGAAGTATATACACATCATCGTGAGATTTTATCTCGATCTTCACGTTCCTTCTTTCGGTAATTGCCGAAACCGGCAATACACAGAATAGCATAAATATGACCGCTACTTTAACTGAATGCATAAAGTCCTCCTTTATCCTTTCCCGGTATTGTGCAAAATCTAACCACAGAGAGCACAGAGAATCTTTAATATTAAGGGATTATAAAAGATTTTTATTCCTCCCCTCTGTGACCTCTTATTTTACCTGTCGGTAGACAGATAAGACTAATCGCTTTACCTTATATTTCTCTGTTTTTTTGACGCTGATTAACACGGATGACTTATATTTTCTCTGACGTAGGTTAGCGCTGATTTACACTGATTATTTCTTACTTCAAAGTTTTTATTTATCTTTGAACATCTGTGTTCATCTGTGGTTAATTTTAGTCCTTGTTTTTTTGAGAGCACAGACCTGCCTGCCGGTAGGCAGGGAATTAAATTTACTCTGTGACCTCTGTGGTTTGTCATATTCTTTCATGTTATTTTTCACAGTATCCTTTTCCCTTCTTCCGTTATCTTTTGTCTGTATTCTATGGTCTATAATTAGACATTAGAAATTAGAGCAATTAGTCATTTATCCTTCACGCTTTCCCCTTCCATCCTCTTATTTTTCCTTTTAATGAAATAATAATTTCGCTAAATCCCCTTTTGATTATTCTGAAAAATCCAGGGGAACTACCATCGCCCCAGAGCAAACTTACGATTAAAAAAATATTTGCCTTCTTTTTTGGAAGATATTTTCTCACAAGGTATGATGTATTGTAACTGAATATATATGCCCTTTTGGAGTCTTTGGTTTCTTGTTCCTTTATATGTTTTACTCTAACGTCGTTTCTATATATTAGTCTCTTACATTTAGCTCTTACATACAGGCATATATCCTGCTCCCAGCGGTAAAACCCAATGAGATTACTGTCAAGGTATGGACAGAATGACCTCTTTATAGCCATATTACATCCTTTGAGAAAATCTACATACTGGTCGGATGTGTCCTTATTATGGCCACCTATTATTTTGCCCAAACCTAATCTTCCAACCTTTCCTATCCTTTCCTGAGCTTGTTTTATTCCATTCATCCATATTTCATCAGGACCACCCACACCTCCTACATCGTCTATACTCAGGTAGAACTCTATACGCTCTAACCAGTTTGAATAAGGCAGCACGTCATTCTCTGTAAACACGATGATATCGCCTGAAGAATTATCTATACCCGTATTAATCGCTTGAACAATGTCTGTATGTGGTTGGTTAAATTGAGGCTTTATCAAAATGATAGATAGTTTTGGATATTTGAGAGATATAGAATTAACTAAATTAGGTGAACTTGTAACAACTATGATTTCATCGGGTTTCCTTGATTGTTTATATATGGCATCAATACAATCCTTGAGTGTTTTTCTATTCCAAAGAGCAATGATAATAACAGATATTCTCATATATCATAAAATCTATCACCTGATGCATTCAACATTATTATCGCAACGAGGACGTTGCTCCTACCACTTAAAAGACAAGGAAAAAGGAAAAAGTTAAAAGGTAAAAGTAAGAGGACGTTGCTCCTATCCCATTTCACATTAAACATCAAACATTAAACATTTAACATTTCACTAACATTCAACATTAATTATTTCACCTGTCACCTGATTGTAAAAGCTCCATCATCTCATTCTTAATCTCCTTTAACCTTTCTTCTGACTTTGCCTCAAAGCGAAGAACTAAGACAGGTTGGGTATTTGAAGCCCTTACAAGTCCCCAACCATCACCAAAATTAACTCTGACACCATCTATGTCTATTATATTGTATCCCTTTTCTTTATAGAAATTTTTTATCTTCTCAACAATGTTGAACTTATCTTCATCAGTAGAATCCACCCTTATCTCCGGTGTTGAGAAGTATGAGGGTATTTCATTAACAATGGATGATAGGGGTCTTTTATCATTAGAAAGAAGCTGAATAAGACGCAAGGAGGCGAAGATTGCATCATCGTAACCATAGTAATTATCTTTAAAGAACATATGCCCGGACATCTCTCCTGCGAGAGGAGAGTTTATCTCCTTCATTTTTGCCTTAATGAGTGAGTGCCCGGTCTTCCACATATAAGGATTACCACCAAGGGAGCTTATATACTCCACAAGACCGAGAGAACATTTCACCTCAAAGACAATTGGAGCACCTGGGAACTTTTTGAGAACTTCCTTTGAATAAATACCGAGTAATTTATCACCCCAAACAATTGTACCTTCATCATCTATTACACCTAACCTGTCACCATCACCATCGTAACCGATTCCAAGTTTTGCACCTTTTTCTATTACCCTATTCTTTAATTGTTCCATGTATTCAGGAATTGTCGGGTCTGGAAGATGAGCCGGAAAAGTTCCATCAGGTTCACAGTTTATACATTCTACACTGCATCCCGCTCTTCTTAATATATCATCAGCAATACCTGCACAGGTCCCGTTGCCGGGGTCAATAACAATGTCCAGCTTCTCCTTTATGTTGATTCGAGATAGCACATCCTGTTTATATTCATCCATTATTGAGTATTCCTGAACACTACCTTTGCCTATTGTGTAATTTCCAGCATTTATAATTTTCTTTAAGGTCTGTATTTCCTCCCCATAAATCGTAGCCTTTTCTTTTAAAATCTTGAAGCCATTGTATTCTTTAGGATTATGTGACCCTGTAATCATTATTCCACCATGTTTGTTTAGGTGGAAAATGGAGAAATAGAGTACTGGTGTAGGGACTGTACCAACATCAGTAACATTTATTCCACTATCTAAAAGACCTTTGATGAGTGTATCACGTATTCTTTCCGAGGACAATCTCACATCCCTTGCTACAACGATATCGTTCAAACCATCATTGTTGATGTAGGTTGCATATGCTCTACCAAGATGATAGACAACATCATCTGTAAGGTCATCTTTGGCTATCCCTCGTATATCGTATGTCCTGAAAATATTTGGATTTACCATATACTACCTCCTTTAGCGTCAGAATTATACCACAAAAGAGAGGAAAAGTCAAGAGAAAAAAGTCAGCGCCTGCCTACCGTCAGGTAGGGATTAAGCGGATTAAACAGATTATATATAAGCGAACCAGATTGAGCTATAAAGAAAATATCTGTAAATGAAATATATGAGAGTTATATATACAGAAAAATTATACTATACAAAATACAACTGAATTTTGTATACTTGCCTATACAATTTTACTGCATTTTTTGATTTTGAGTATTGAACTCAATACTATAATATTTTGTAACCTTTTTCAGTTTTTCTCAACTATATGATTGAATATGGTAGTAGAAACCACAGATTGCACTGATTAAAATATAAACAATTTATAAGCTATTTTTAATAAGTAGAAAAAAATAGAATCTGTGAAATCAGTGGCTAACAAATCTATGTAATCATTTTTAAAGGAGGAGGTTATTATGAGAAGATATTATCCCCTTGCAGAGCTAACCAGGTTGGAAGATACATTTGATAAATTCATCGACAGGTTCTTCTCCGATTTCTTTCCCACAAGGTGGGAGAAAGAGGAGGGACTACATGGTGTAGAATGGGCACCAGCCGTTGATCTTATAGAGAAAGAGGATCATTTCCTTCTGAGGTTAGAGATACCTGGAATAAAGAAAGACGATATTGATATTTCTGTAACAGATGATACAGTTACTATTAAGGGAGACGTAAAGAAGGAGAAAAGGGAGAAAGATGAGACATATTATCTTGCAGAAACGTGTTGTGGCTCTTTTGGGAGAAGTATAAAATTCCCGCACGAGATAGATCCGAGCAAGGTAGAGGCAACACTTAAAGACGGTGTTCTGGAACTTAAACTTCCAAAGAAGGAAATAGAGAAGGCAAAGGTCATAGAAGTAAAAGTGAAGTAAGAACCAGAACCATTATATATGTTATAATATATTAAGATATGAAAGAGACCGTTGCCATAATCGGTATTGGAAAGGTGGGAACATCCATCGGAATTGCGCTACGTAAAGCGGGTTATAGAATTGTCGGGCTATCATCAAGGAAGAGGAACGATTCTCGACTCTTCTCAATTTGTGATAACTTCTCAAAAATACCTTACGAAGTAACTGACTCAGCTGATATCGTTTTTCTTACTGTTACAGATGACTCAGTAGAAAATGTTTGCAAAGATATTGTAGACAATGGAGGCTTTTTAGATACATCAATTGTTATTCATACCAGTGGTGCACTCTCGTCCGGGGTTCTTGCATCTGCAGTGGAATGCAGTCATCTATCAATTCATCCTGTCAAGACATTTACATCACTTATCCCTGTCTCACTTGAA
The DNA here is from genome assembly GCA_023129165.1 of Caldifarciminota bacterium. Classification (GTDB taxonomy): domain Bacteria; phylum Hydrothermota; class UBA3073; order UBA3073; family UBA3073; genus JAGMCL01. The sequence goes on from JAGMCL010000036.1 coordinate 7,220, forward strand.
GATGTATTTTTTTCTATAGAGGGAGATGACATTGAGACAGGTAAGAGGATAGTAGAGGATATTAGAGGTATTCCATTTGAAATAAGAAAAGGGGATAAGCTTCTATATCATGCAGCATTAACCCTTTCTTCGTCCCATTTTGCTGGTCTCCTGGGCCTTAGTATGTCCATTTTGAAGGATATTGGTTTAGATGAAAAGCTTGCTTATCTGATGGCAGAAGATACACTCAAAAAAGTAAATAAGAACGGATTAAAACACTCCTTTAGCGGACCTGTAAGGAGAAAAGACCTTGGAGTAATAGAAAGTGAGATAGAGGCATTAAAAGGAACTTCACATATAAGGGTGGATACATATAAAGCTCTCACATTACTTTCAGCCTATATGGAAATAGACCTTGGTTTGATAGATTATGAGGAGCTGAATGTGTTGATAAAAATGTTGAAGAAAGGGAATTAAAAAATCGTTAATTGGGTCCCAGTGAAATATGTTTTACATTTCACGGGATAAATTTGTTTAGTTTATTGAATTTACCCAGTTTATTGTGTTTATTGAGCTTATTGAGTTAATTGGGTTTATTGAGTTTATTGGGTTTGTTTAGTTTATCTGGTTTATTGAGTAAATAAGTACAAAGTCATTTGTCATTGAGTCGTAGGTTCATTGAGTTTCAGCATTTTTTATAATCAACTAATTAACTATTCAACTAATTAACTCTTGTCCCATTCAACATTTCACATTTCACAGTTAACATTACAGTTTCATTCAACATTTCTATCGCCCCGCCAAAGGCGGGGCTCCTACCATTTAACATTTGCCATTTGCCATTTGACTTTTTCCCTCTTCTCCAAAGACCTCTCCCGGTTTGGGTCTATATCCAAGTTTGAATGAGAATGCTGACATTGAACCTTTTCCCTCTGGTTTTAATTCGAGTATTTGCAGGATTCCTTTACCTGTTGAAATGAGAATGGGTTCATCCTTTATAATCTCACCGGGTTTTTCTCCTTTCCGGTATTTTGCTTTTACTTTTAATACAATAAGTCTTTTCCCTCTAAAGGTAGTATATGCACCCGGCCTTGGAGAAAGTCCACAGATAAGATTTTTTATTTTTTCTGCACTTCTGTTCCAATCAATTTTCCTTTCTTCCTTTTTTATCTTTGAAGAGTAGGTTACTTCACCCTGTTGAGGTTTTCCTCTAAAGCTCTGTTCCAATAGTTCAATACTTTTCAAGAGGAGTTTACCACCAATTCTTGAAAGTCTGGTTTTTAATTCACCATAGCTTTCATTTTTTCCAATAATGGTTGACTCCCTAAGTATTAGATCCCCGCTATCAATTCTCTCGGAAAGAATGAATGTAGTTACGCCTGTTTTTTTCTCCCCGTTCATAATAGACCTTTGAATTGGAGCAGCACCTCTGTATTTTGGAAGCAAGGAGGGATGAAGATTTAGGGAACCCTGTTTTGGGATCGAGATAAGTTCCTTTTTCAGGATATAACCATAATCAATCACTATGAGGATATCAGGGGATTTCTCCTGGACAATATTGATTGTGTCTTTATTATTGGGGTTGGGTGTAACAAGTAAGGGTAGATACCTTTCTTTACAGAGTAGCTCAACTGGAGATTCTACCTTACCTCTGGATGTTACTACAAGTAAAATATCATGATGGGAGGATAGACATACAAGTGGGTATGTAGCAAATCCTCCCGTACCGCAAAACACAATCTTCATTTTAGTCTTATTATAAAAAACTATCTTATATTTACTCTTGTTACCGCAGATCTATCTACTGTGATTTCACATTTTTCGGATACCTTGATTGTAACTGTTGTCTCTGTAACCTTAGTTATCTTACCGTGTATGCCCCCGCTTGTTATTACATCCTGTCCCCTCTGCAGAGTGTCTAAAAGTTTCTTATGTTCCTTCTGTTTTCTCTGTTGCGGAAGTATAAGTAGTAGATAAAATATAACGAATATGAGTATAAGAGGTAAGAAAGATATCAGAGGTGATGCTCCTCCCTGAGCTCCGGATGGTTGTGCCATTGCATATAACATTTATCCTCCTTTGTAGTAAGTAAGTATTGTCAAAAAATTTTTGCCTATTTTCTTCTAATTCGTTAGCTAACGAATAATCTACAATTTTAAAAGCAGTTATCTACTTTTAGCATGTCTCTTCCTGATTCTTGTAGGGGTCGGATTCATCCGACCCGTTACTTTTGCGGGTTCGATAAATCGAACCCCTACATTTTTGATTTCATATCCTTTCATATTCTATTTGACACTACCAGTTAGTAGGGTTAGGTCTTTGTAATTATAACACTTTACATTTTCTCTGGTGCACTTATCCCAAGAAGTGAAAGACCAATACCAAGAACATTCTTTACTGCTTGGGTTAATGCGAGTCGTGCACCTGAAAGGTCAATGTCATTGCTAACCACTCTATGCATTTCATAAAAGGTATGGAAGAGTGATGCAAGTTCGCTCAGATAATTTGGAATATGGTTGGGTTCAAGTGTCTTTTCTACATCCTCTACAATCTCAGGAAAGTGGATAAGTTTCTTCAATAGGTTGAGTTCCTCTCTATTATCAAGCAGGTAAATCTTAGAGTAATTTGTATCGATTTCTCTCTCTTTCGCAACTCGCTCTACACTTGACATTCTGGCATATGCATACTGGATGTAATATACAGGATTATCTTTGGACTCCTCCTTAGCAGCATCCATATCAAACATAAGATGACTGTCCCTCCTTCTTGTTAGAAAGATAAATTTTGTTACATCTTTTCCTATACTCGATATAATATCATCTAAGGCTATAAACCTACCTTCACGCTTGGACATTCTCTTCTTTTTTCCTCCCTCGAGAGTGGTTACCCACTGTGATATCAAAATAATTAAATTTTTCGATGAATATCCAAGTGCCTCAAGTGCACTCTTTAGAGGTGGAATATGTCCAAGATGGTCAGGACCCAAGATGTCAATAAGTGTATCATATCCTCGTTTGAATTTGTTTATATGATATGCAATGTCTGGTGTGATATATGTATACTCGCCATCCCTTTTTATTAATACCCTGTCTTTATCATCTCCAAATAATGTTGCCTTAAACCATAATGCATCGTCTTTTTTATATATTAAGTCCTTCTTTCTGAGATCTTCGATTAATTCGGTACACATTTCTCTTACCTCGCTCTCTCTTACCCAGTTATTAAATTTAACACCAAAGTCACTGAGTGTTTTTTTCTGCCAGGAGACCATTGTTGCGACTGCGAATTCTTCAAGGTTATCGGGTTTAACAGACTCAGCCATTTTTGCCAGCTCATTAACATATTCACCTTTATAGCCTCCTTCAGGTACATCCTTCCCCATCATTCTTGCCCTAATGGATTGTGCAAGTAGTTTTATCTGCCTCCCACAATCATCTATATAAAACTCTTTATCCACAGAGTAACCCATGAAGCTGAGAACACGATGAAGACAATCACCGATACTGGCAGCTCTACCATTTGGAACCACAAGAAGACCAGTAGGGTTTGCACTTACAAATTCTAAAAGTATTTTTTCCCCTTTTCCCTTATTGTATGAACCATATTGCTCACCTTCTATTCTCACAGAGTCTATAACTCCAAGGAGAGCCGACTTTGAGAGGAAGATATTTATGAAACCATTTTTCGATTCAATTTTATCAACTATATCAGGGTTGTGGTCAATGTTACTCAATATTTTATTTGCATTATCCTCCGGGTTACCTTTTATAGAGAATGCAATGTTGGTTGTGTAATCGCCAAAAGCAGGATTTCTGGTAGTAGCAACATCAATGGACATACCAGCACTCTGGTTTAACCATTTATTTATTTTTTCTTTAATACGCATGGGGTCTTCAAAAGTGACGACGTGGTTCTTGTATATTTTTAGACAGTATCTTTTAATACCGTTTAGTATACCATAACTTACAAAGTTTGTCAAGAAAAAAGTAGGTCTTGCATAGTAGCACAAGGATTGTTTATTATAATCGAAAGGAGCAACCTGGTAATGGTAAAATATTTCTTGACTTTTTATCTTTTTCGTGTTATAATAGCCTCCTTGAATAAAATACAAAAAGTATTAGGAGGAGGGTCGTATGAAAAGGGTTCTGGTATTGGGATTTATGCTAATTTTTGCATTTCCACTTTTTTGTGAAACACCAGAAGAATTGATTGAACAGACAGCGAAGGAAATACTAACTGACTATAGTAAACCTGTAGTGACCGCATTTGGGACAGCAATGGGGACGGATTTTATTAATAGAAGGAGTCATGGAATACTTGGCCTTGATGTGGGTGTTAAACTCGTGTGGGTTATAATTCCTGAGGAGGCTAAGACAACAACCTATGAGATTGATACAATATGGTTTGGCGGAACATCGTTTACGGATACTGTGTTTACAGGAAATACAATCTTTGGTGATACTTCAGCTGTTGAAGGTGACCCTTTACATATAAAAGGACTGGGCTTCCCGGGGGTCTTTTTCGCTGTTCCTCAAGCAAATATTGGACTTATACAAGGTATGAATGCAAGCGTGAGATGGTGTCCATTCAAATTCGAGGAGACTTCTGGACAGATCTTTGGTGTAGGACTTAATTATGCCACAGGCGACTTTCTTCCAGCTCCTATACTTTCGTTGAAGTTTATTATGGGTTGTGGATACCAGCACATGAGTTTTGGAGATATAGCTTCAGCAACTACTATAAATGGTGCAATTCTTGCAAAAGTGGGTATTTCGCTTCCAATGTCTCCTGTTTCCTTGTCTCCATTTGCCGGGATAGGTATGGAGAAGACAAGTATAAACTTTAAATACGACTACGAAAATATAGAAATTAACGAAACAATTGGTGGAGAGAATAAGTTAAGGGGAATTTTTGGTCTTGATGTAGACTTTTTACTCTTCGATATAGATTTATCTTATAATGTTGGAAAGATGAATTCTGTGGGATTGAGTATTGGTGTGGGAATAAGGTAGGAAAATTACAGATAAAAATTAGAGAGTAAGAGAATTATGTTCTAATAAACCAGCTTGGCTACTAAAAGCATAAAGGAAAAGTGAAAATTGTCCACGAAGGACATTGAGAATGGCCCACGAAGGACACGGAGTACACTAAAAAAGACAATATAAGATTAAAAGATAATTAGAATAAATAAGAATTTTTGTGTTTTTCGCTTGCCCCGTAGGGAGGAATAACCGTATCGGGGTGAATTTCGTGGGAGGAAAGAATTTATTGATAAGGAGAGGTATATGCGTCTTGATGATAAGCTTTCACTAAGGGCAAAGGCGATGAAGTGCTCTGAGATAAGGGAGTTGCTAAAACTGGTTGCAAATCCAGATATAATATCCTTTGCTGGTGGAATGCCTGACCCAAGACTATTTCCATCGAAGATGATTGCAGATATTACATCTGAAGTATTGGAAAAAGAGCCAGAACGGGCTCTACAGTATGGTCCCACAGAGGGAGATTCCCAGTTGAGAAAGAAGTTGGCAGAATGGGATGGTGTAGATATAGATAATATCCTTATAACCACAGCATCACAGCAGGGGTTGGACCTTGTAAGCAAGATACTAATAGATCCTGGAGATACCATTATAGTAGGTTATCCAACATATTTAGGTGGACTTCAGGCATTCAATTGTTATGACCCAGAATTCATCGGTGTACCATTGGATGATAATGGCATGAGGGTGGATATCCTGGAAGATAAACTGGTGAAATTATCAAGAGATAAAAAACTTCCAAAGTTCATCTATATAGTTCCCGATTTTCAGAACCCAAAGGGTGTGACAATGCCCCCTGATAGGAGGAAAAGGGTGCTGGAACTTGCAATTAAATATGACCTTTTGATTTTATCAGATACTCCATATAGACCCTTGAGATACTCAGGGGAACCTTGTCCAAACTTTTTTCACCTTGAGGGGGGTATGGAAAGGGTTATCACACTCTTTACTTTCTCAAAAATTCTCTGTCCGGGATTCAGGCTTGGATACATTATTGGTCCTGCAGCTATTATAAACAAACTTGTTATAGCAAAACAAGGTACAGACCTCTGTACACCATCCTTCAACCAAGCGATTGTGAGAGAGATAATAAAAAAGAATAAACTCAAAGAACACATAAAGACATTAGTCTCTGCATATAGAGAAAAGAGGGATAGAATGCTCAATGGATTGGAGAAATATATGCCTAAGATCGAGGGGCTACAATGGACGATACCGGATGGTGGTCTATTCTTATGGGTAACTCTTCCAGAAAAGATGGATGCCAATATAATGTTTAATAAAGCAGTTAAGAACAAGATTGCCTATGTCGTGGGTTCGGCATTTTATTATGACGGCGGGTGTAGAAATACAATGAGATTGAACTTTTCTTTTCCTACACTGGAGGAGATTGATGAAGGTATGAAGCGACTGGGAATGGTTGTAGGCGAGGAAGCAAAGAATCTTATGATAAAAGTTTAATTATAGAGATATTTTTATTTAATTATTATTTCGGGAGGTGTCATGTCAAGAGGAATTGATGCCCTTTTAAAACTCGGAGAGGTAGCGATTACTAACCGATATGCAAGAAAGTTTCTTTTAAACAGCGTTGAAAAACGTATCTATGAAGATCTTATAGAGAAAAATCCTGATGATAGACCACTCAAGGTTCAGGAGGATAAATGGATGCTTGGAAAGGCCCTTCTTCATTCTGTAGAAAGGGGTTTTAATAAGGGTCTAATTTCAAAAGAAGCAGCAAAGGGACTTTTACAGGTTTTTATCGGAAATGTATTTTTTGGTGGCTTCTATAAGAGAAGAAAATTTATTGAAAATCATGGGTTTAAACCTCCCATGTTTATAACTATATCTCCAACAAAAGCGTGTAATCTGAAGTGCATAGGTTGCTATGCTAATGCCGATCCAACTACACTAAGTAAGCTCCCATATGAGGTATTTGATAGTATTATAAAAGATGCAAAGAAATCGTGGGGAGCCAACTTCTTTGTTATATCTGGTGGAGAACCTCTCATGTATAAGGATAGTGGTAAGACTTTACTGGATATATTAAAGAAACATAGCGATTGTTATTTTCTCATGTATACAAATGGAACACTTATCGATGAAAAAATGGCGAAATCTTTAACATCAGTGGGAAATATAACACCTGCTATTTCTGTTGAGGGTTTTAAGGAAGAAACTGATGCAAGGAGAGGAAAAGGTGTATATGATAAAATACTCACAGCAATGGAAAATCTTAGAAATTATGGCGTTCCTTTTGGTATATCTGTAACAGTCACAAAGGATAACGTAAAACGTGTTGTTGACGAAGAGTTTATAGATTTCTATTTTGATAAACAGGGTGCTACATATGGATGGTATTTCCATTATATGCCTATTGGAAGGGATTATACATTAGATTTACTTCCTGAACCAGAGGACAGAGTAAATCTTCTTAAGGAAGAGTGGAAATTGGTTAAGAAAAAGAATATATTTCTTGTTGATTTCTGGAACTCAGGTACGGCTTCTGATGGATGTATATCTGCTGCAAGGGGAGGAGGTTACTTCTATATAGATTGGGATGGTAATATATGTCCTTGTGTATTTGTCCCATATTATTTGGATAATATTATCGAACTTTACAAGAAAGGTAAAAAATTAGACGATGCTATACAATCTAAACTATTTAAGAGGATAAGGAAATGGCAGTCTGAATACGGTTATGAAAAGCCCGGTAAAGAAGTGGGAAATTGGTTCAGACAATGTCCAATAAGGGACCACTATGGAGTAATGCATGAAATTCTTACAGAGACGAAGGCAAAAGCAAACGATCCGTCCGGAGAGAGTGCTTTAAAAGATGATAAATACAAGAAAGGACTTATAGCATATGGCGAGGCGATAGATAAACTCACAAAAGAAATGTGGAAGAAGGACTATCTATCTTGAGGTGATAAGAAGTAATATGAATAGATTATAATTAAAGAAGAGATTTCAGCTAATAAATTAAGGATTTGGAAAGGGATATAGTTTCAACCTGGAATAGGAGGTAAATGTGGTTAAAATAAGGCTATTACGAATGGGAAAGAGACATTCACCATTTTACAGGATAGTTGTAATTGATTCTCACTCTAAACGTGATGGTAAATACATAGAGGAGATTGGTATATATAATCCCCTGAGGAAGGAGGAGACGAGACTCTCTCTGGAGCGTGTATCCTACTGGATCGAGAGAGGAGCAAAACCTACAGAAACAGTAACCCGGTTAATAAAGGACTGGGAAAGGAGGTCACATGGATCTAAAAGAGCTGATAGAGTTGATGGCAAAGGCACTGGTTGATCAGCCCGACCAGGTTAGTGTATCCGAAATAGATGGTGAGCGGACTATCGTTTTTGAGCTTAGGGTTGATAAGACCGAACTTGGCAAGGTGATAGGAAAGGATGGGAAGACTGCCAGGGCTATGCGAACGATAATTACTGCTGCATCAATGAAGGCTGGAAAGCGTGCTGTACTTGAGATACTTGAGTGATGAGAGTAGATATTTTCACTGTAGCAAAGGATATATTCTCTGGTGCTATATCTAAAGGTAATATAAAACATGCTCTAAAAAAGGGGTTGTTGGAATTAGATATATGGGATTTAAGAGATTTTTCTACTGATTCACACCGTAGAGTTGATGATTATCCATACGGTGGAGGAGCAGGAATGATTTTAAAGCCTGAGCCCATATTCTATGGAGTTAGAAAGGTACTTACACCTCAAACGAGAGTCATTCTCCTCTCTCCTCAGGGGAGGATTTTTAACCAGGATATAGCAAAGGATCTGTCTACACTTTCTCACTTAGTGTTGATATGTGGTCATTACAAGGGCATCGATGAGAGAGTAAGGGAATATCTTATAAATGATGAGATATCCATTGGTAAATATGTATTGTCTGGTGGAGAAATACCTGCACTTGTGGTGTTAGATTCAGTTGTAAGGCTTATTCCTGGGGTGATAGGTGATCTTGAATCAGCGAAAGGTGATTCGTTTTTTTCAAGTAGTTTAGATGCGCCTTATTATACTAGACCTGCTGATTTTGAGGGTATGAAGGTTCCTGATGTTCTGCTGTCTGGTAATCATGAGGCAATACGTAAATGGCGAGAAAAGAGAAGGAGGATACAATATGGGAGAGATAGAGGACTTTAATGTAGGAGATAAGGTCAGAGTATTTATGAAGATGAAAGAGGGAGAGAAAGAGAGAACACAGAGGTTTGAGGGTTTAGTAATTAAACAGAGTGGAAAAGGAATAAGTAAAACCTTTACAGTAAGAAGGGTTTCTTACGGGATAGGTATTGAGCGTATATTCCCGTTACTCTCACCAAATATAGAAAAAATACATGTAGTTAGACATGGTAAGGTTAGAAGGGCAAAATTATACTACTTACGAGGTAGAAAGGGTAAAAGTGCAATGAGGGTTAAGGAGGTATAGGAACAATGGATAATAGACGGGAATTTGGTAAGGATGGCGAGGAAAAGGCGAGTATATTTCTAAAAGAAAAGGGTTATTGTATTCTTGACAGAAATTTTAAGAGAAGAGGTGGTGAGGTAGACATCGTTTGTGAGAAGAGTGGTGTAGTAGTTTTTGTAGAGGTAAAGAGAAGAAGGTCAGATTTATTTGGTAAGCCATTTGAGGCAGTTGATGGGAGAAAAAGGTTACATATCGCAAAAAGTGCGAAGAAATGGTTATATGAAAGGAAACTTCTTGGCAATTGTGATGTAAGATTTGATGTAGTGAGTATTTTTCTAAAAAACGGAATAGAGGAAATATCTCATATTGAGGATGCCTTCAGGCCTTAATTACTAATACCTTTAATAAAATTTTTTCGATTCTTGTTTTTATCAAATTCCTTACTGATAGAATAAAACCTCAATTTTTTTCATTACCTCCCTTAATGGCGGAGTGCTTTCAAACCATGTCCTCTTTGTTATGTCATTGGCAATGCTCTTATAAATCTGTGAGATTAATTCAACCACATTATCTGGTAATTTAGGTGGAGAAAATCTCACAATCTCTTTCCAGTTCAACCTATTTTGCTTTTTAGCAATTTCAGTCTCTTTATACCAGGATGTTTTACGATAGAATATTCTGGCAATCTCCTTACTTAATGGTAACTCATTATAGGTAAATCTACATTCATCAGGTGTGCCAAATACGTCTACGAGCACAGGGTTTCTAAATTCATCAAAACCGTACTCTACCTTTCCATCAAGATTTATCAGTTCCAGACGTTCAGTTTCTTTGGTAATAATTTTATTTACCAATAATGTGATTCTCTGTATTTCTTCCTTTTCGCTCCATGTGAGTCCTGCTATTTCTTCAGCCTCTTTCCAATCAAGATATCTATCCGAGGCTTCTAATTTTGTAGATGCTTCAATAATAGGGTTTTTTAGTCTCTCTCCCGGCTTTGGGAGTTTTTTAAGTCCTATATCTTCAGGTTTAATTTTGCCGTTATTTAGTCTTTTTAATAAACTCGCTCCTTTGGGAATATAATTACGATATATAACCTCGAGTGGGATGAGATAATTTGACCTTTCCTTTTTATAAATAGAGTAATCATAATAGCTTTCTTTTTTTATCGGATGTAACACCCTGAGCAACCTGAATTCCATACAGTTAGTCGAAGATATTAGCTCTGATAGACGTTTTGTTTTCCCATCCTCTACTAAACCAAGATAATGTGTTTTAAATCCTAATTCTTCAAACTTTTCAAAGAAGTAAGCACCAATTAAACAAAGTGCCTTTCCCTTATCTATTATATGATCAGGCATTTCTCCCCAGTCGAAAACAGAGTATCTATCAGAAAATATAAATTGCCCGATTCCAGCTTTGTCCTTTTGTGGTTTTTTAATGACTTTTATATCCTTTACACTACCCATTCTGCATTACCTCTTTATCATCTCTTTTAATAAGTTCCTGTTTTTTCCTGTGGTATTCTTTTATTTTTTGTGTAAGGGTTTTATCCCCAATTGCAAGAATTTTAACTGCGGCAAGTGCCGCTTCTTTAGGTTCTAAAATGACCATCGGGGAGACACCAGATGGCGTTCTAAGGCTTGAGAATATATCAACACTGGCGAATATGTTATCATAAGTTGGGCAGGCAATTACAGGTTTAGTTGTGTTAGCATCCACAAACCCACTTAGTGCATTACTCCTACCTGCAACTGTTATGAATATTAATTTTTCATCTCTATATTCTTTGATTATTTCAAGAACTTTTAGAGGTGTTTTATGTGCAGAAGCAATTCTTAATACATAATCGATACCAAATTCATCAAGAACTCCTGATATAACTTTCGAGTGTTTAAAATCTGATTTTGAACCCATTATTATTATAACTTTACTCATATTTATTTGGTTTGTTTAGTTTATTTGGTTTATTTAGTTTATTTGGTTCTTTTAGTTTATTTAGTATGTTGTGTCCCAGTGAAATATGCTACGCATTTCACCATGAACACTATCGTTACATGGCAAGCGGGATAAATTTATTGAGTTTGTTTAGTTGATTTTGTTATTATATCTAATAACCAATAACCATTAACTAATAACATCTAACCCTCAAAATTCAACTAATCAACTAATTAACTATTCAACTAATCAACTATTATTCCATTAAACATTTCTTTCGCCCCGCCAAAGGCGGGGCTCTTCCCTTGTAATTAGTCCTTAGTCTATTGTCTGATGTCTTCTGTCTTGCCTTTTTTATGTGTTTTCATCACCTTTATAAGTTCCTTATCGAATTTCTTTGCAGAATCGACACCACTCAATTTAAGCAGCTTATTAAGTGCTATTCCTTCAATAAGTGATGAGATGTTTTTCCCAAAGTTCACTGGTATACGTATCTCCGGCAGTTCTACACCCAGAATGTTACATTTCCTGGTTTCTATTCCAGTTATTTCAGTGAGAGTTTCACAACGTCCTTCATAAAGAGTAACTATAAGCTCTAAGGCTTTTCTCTCCCTGACTCCCCTCATTCCAAACATACTCTGAATGTCCAGTATACCTATTCCTCTAATTTCGATATGATACTTAAGTTTTTTACTCTCCTCAATTCCTTCACCGACCAATTTTCCATCCCTCAATTTTATTACCTTCACTACATCATCGGTTACAAGCCTGTGTCCCCTGAACACAAGATCCAGTGCCCATTCTGTTTTACCGACGCCACTTTTTCCCTGGATTATTACACCCATACCAAAAACATCTATGAGCGTTCCATGTATATGAGTTGAGAGAGCGAATTCTCTCTCTAATATATATTCGATTCTATTCCTTGTATCAATAGGAGTAAGGTATGTAACGAGTAAGGGAATTCTATGTTCTTCACATATATTTATAAGTGCTTTTGGTGAAGAATAATCATGAGGTATTATTATACACGGTGGACTGGTTTTAGTCAGGTTCTTGAAATTATCCAGGTTATCACCAGCAAAATCCAGGGCATCAACAGTAAGTATTTGTATACTACCAATTCCACTAGTAACAGATATACCTGTTATGAGTAATTCAGGGAAGTATATAAAATCGTTTTTTATCTCGTTATCTATACCCGCTTTTCCTGCGATAAGTTCAAGAGGTACCTTCTGTGTTTCTATTAGTTCTATTACTTTCATTTTTTACACACCTTACCTTTATAGTCTGATATTTCCCTTTTTATCTTCTTAAAAACATCATTAATTGCGACGCCAATTTTATAAGATTCCTTTTTTGCCATTACAGTTTTGTGTTTTAAATTTATCTTTAACTCCGCAATAAATCTACTGTTATCCTTTTCCAATAAAAAATTAGATACTAATATTTGATTTGAGAGTTTCTCTAACTTATCAATCTTTTTCTCTATTCTCTCTTTTGTTATGGGCGTAATCTGAACATCCTTAAGGATAAAGTTTTTCTCCATAAGACCTCCATCAAGTGGATAAAAAAAATAGAAAAAATAGGTTATATGTTATTAGTTATTCAATATTCGCCATACGCCCTAAGCTCTTCGCTTTATCGTCTGTGGTCTGATGTCTGTTGTCTGTTGTCTTTTTTTATTCGTCAATCGTATCCCTTTTATATGCTGGGTCTTTATATGGGTAATCCTCTACCCAGTGTAGTCCCCTTGATTCCTTTCTCTTTAATGCACTTGTGATTATGCTCCTTGCTACAGTTATCATATTTCGTAGATTTGAAAACTCAAAAGTAGGCTTTATTTCTTTTTCCCATTTAGTGTCAAATTCCTTTGCTAGTAAGGAGATTTCCGTTTCTGCATCAATCATTTCGCGAACATTTCTTATCACACCAAGTTTATCCCACATAGTTTTTTTAATCTTTTTTCTTATTGCTTCTATATCTTTAGATTGCATTGTTTTTTTGCCTGTCTTGTACTCAGGAGGTTGAAACCTTTCATTTGATATATTGTTAATTGAACGATAAGCTGCCCTTTCGGAGAATACAATACTTTCAAGAAGTGAATTTGAGGCAAGACGGTTCGCTCCATGAACCCCCACACAGGATGTCTCACCTGCTGCATATAGACCATCAATACCAGTAAAACCATTTTCATCTACCAATATCCCACCGCAGAGATAATGAGCAGATGGTATACATGGTATTGGTTGCTTGGTTATATCTATGCCATAGGCTTTACAGTTATTGTAAATATTTGGAAATCTATTTATAATTCGTTCAGGTGATATCTTTGAGAGGTTTAAGTAGACACATTTATCCCCTGTCATCTTTAACTCTTTTGTTATAGAACGAGCAACGACATCCCTTGGGGCGAGAGAACCTGATGGATGGTATTTTTTCATAAACGATTTACCATTTTTCAAGACCAGTATAGCACCTTCTCCTCTAACTGATTCAGATATAAGGAACGATCTTTCAGAAGGAAATTCAAGATAGAGTGATGTGGGATGAAATTGTATAAATTCCATGTTAGCAACCTTAATTCCACACCTCTTTGCCATTGCAATTCCATCTCCAGTGGATACTGAGGGGTTAGTAGTATATAAGTAAAGACCACCAACTCCACCCGTTGCGAGTAATGTGACCTTTGATGATATAAACTCAATCTTATCTTTTAAGGAATTAAGTGTCCATATACCAATACATCTATTATTTAAGATAGCAAGGTCAAGTGCTAATCTATCCTCAATAATCTCAATGTTTTCAGATTCAATGACTTTTTTAAATAATGCATTCTCTATTGATTTACCAGTAAGGTCTTTTGCATGTACAATCCTTCTTCTCGAGTGGGCTGCTTCCCTGCCTAAGTCAAACTCTCCCTTTTCATTTAATGTAAACTGTGTGCCCAATGTATGAAGTTCCTTTACAAGTCTGGGAGCTTCTTTGACCATCAGTTCTACTCCTGTTGGATTTGATAGTCCCTCTCCAATCCTTAATGTGTCCCGTATGTGTAACTCAAAGGAATCATCTTTAGCAAAAACCGCTGCAATTCCACCCTGTGCAAGATTGGTGGAGGTGTCTTCCTTCCCCTTTTTTGTGACAATTGTTACTTTATACTTAGATGGTATTTTTAAAGAGAAGAAAAGTCCAGCTATGCCAGTTCCAACAACGAGTATATCTGTGTCCATAAATAACCCTGCATTATGAATCAAAAACGCTGGGAAACACCCAAGTAAGCGATTCTATAGGGCATTCACATTACCAATAGACCACATATTGGTTATCGGTACCCCCCAGAGCATATCAGGATATCAGTAGAACAGTGGGCGGATTATCAGAACAGACTGGTATTCGGTAGTCGGTTATCAGTAATCGGTAGGTTTACGAATGTAGACTTTATTATTTAGTTGGATAGCCAATGACCCGACCACCGATGACTGATTACTGATTACCTGATATGCTTCCTACTGATATTCTGATCATCTGATGTGCTAAAGCACAAACACGAATTGTATTTTCAGTAATCTATATATCGAAAATAATATCAACCCTATATCCTTTTTTTTCCTTTTTTATTTTGAGTTTATGATAGGTAACTGCCTTTATCTCTGTTTGGGCATTCTCTGGTTCTATTACCTGTCCGTATGCAGTTGCCTCAAGGTGTATTTTATCAAGCTTTTTAAATTTAAATTTTGAAAATGATATATTGTCTGTTTCGTATATATATAGAAGCTCTGTAAGCCAGTCATGCATGAGGTCTTCAAGACTTTCAGTTGTTAGATTTATATGTACCTTCTGGTCAACTCCATGGCTGGGATTGCCAATTATTTCGAACATCCCTTTGGCTGAATCTATAAAGAGATTATCAAGACTATCAGCCTTCACCCTTATAGCGACATCTGCAGTATGATCAATCAATTGATATGGCATAGAGTATGGTGTGATTTAAGAAGAAAGTTTAAGATGTAAGGTGAATATTTTAACCAATATAATTTAATGAAATGAATCATATTTTACAATTATACAATAGAATATTTATTTTGTCAACCAAAAAGTGCTCCTATATTTCTGCTTGTTTTATAATTTTTTTCTTGACAACCTTATCATCTTATGTTATCATATATCTGTTTTTTAGATGTCCTTAGTGACTATGAACCTGACATATCTACTATCGAGATAATAATTCCAGTATGATCCTGCATAATAACGTGCAAGTGCTTTCTCATAATCATAATCTGATTCTCGTAGAAGTAAAGAGAGGAAGGCAAAACCAAGAATGAGATTGTCATCTTCATTAAGTAGATTATATCTCGGATATTTAATTACGTTTGCTATTAGTTGTGCAGTTGGTGGCATCAACTGACATATTCCGACTGCACCCTTTGGACTGATTGCCTTAGGATAGAATCTACTTTCGGTATACAACCATCGCATAACTATATCAAAATTCAGTCCATACTGTGTTGACAAACCATATATTTGAGTTAGAAAAGACTCAGTATCATCTCCTCTATATGGAAATACGAAATCTCTGTACTGCTCTATTTTTTCTTCCATTGCTTTATTATATGGTTCGAATGGATAGATATTATCCGTATGAGAATAGAAGAGCATTATTAAAATACCTATAATTAATACTTTATTTATATTATACTTCATAATTATTTCCATGTTTAAGGTTAAAATATCTAAATAAAACTATGACATCAATCATGCTTGATATAGTATTACTTCTCATTATAATATGGAGTTTTATAGCTGGGTTAATTAAAGGTGCATTGGTCGAAATATTCTCTATGATTGGTGTAGTCATAGGTGTATTCATAGCAGCAAGAAGTTACATCTTCCTTATTCCATTATTTAATTTTCTACCATCTAAAACAGCTGCCATTTTAGCCTTTATTATTATAATAATCATTGTGATACTCATATTCTATATTATAGGGAAATTACTTCGTAAGTTTTTGTGTCTTCTCCATATAGGCTTTGTGGACGGACTATTTGGATTGATTTTTGGATTTCTTAAAGGCAGCATAATTGCTGCAATAATTGTTCTCATACTTTCTTCATTCAGTATTTCAAATAAATGGGTTGAGAAATCAAAAGTATCACCATTTCTGATTATAGAATTAAATACTTTGAGAGGATTACTCCCCCAAGATGTCAAAGACATGCAACATTGGAAAAACCCTCACAAAAAGCAGCCTGGTTTATCTCAACGGTCTTCTTTGGAACCCGTCTGTCAATCACTGAAAGCCACGTTTCCTGCTTGAATGGCAGATATTTTGCAATTACACCTGAAAGTACAATATTTGTACACCTTATATTCCCTAATTTCAATGCGATCTTCACACAATTTACATGAACCAGATTTTCTGTTTTGTCTTTTAGGGTCTGGATAATATCTATGGGATATACAGCCTTACCACTTGCAACTGTAGAAGGAGGCCACTCATAGTCATTAACAATTAATAGCCCTTTCTTTTTAAGATAAGGTAATCTCCGTAATGCTTCAAGTTTCTCAAATGCAAGAAGGATATCACCCTCTCCTTGTCCTATAAGTGGTGAATAGACCTTCTTTCCAAATATACAATTTGAGATTACACTTCCTCCTCTTTGAGACATCCCATGAACCTCGCTCTTTTTTACATCATATCCCTCATCCATTGCAACCAGGGAAAGTACATCAGATGCAAGGATGATTCCCTGTCCACCTACACCACAAATGACTATCTTCGTCATAACTCCTCCGTATTTTTTCCTTATTCACAGGTTTTCATAAGACTATCACAGAAAAAGAAAGAATCTTTATAATCGTCTTAAATAAAATTACACTATTGCATCTTTAATACATACCTCTGCACATATACTGCATCCTGTACAAAGGAATTTGTCTATCACTGCTTTGTCATCCTTTATCGATATGGCAGGACAGCCAAGCCTTAAACATAATTTACAACCGGTACACTTATCAGGAATTACACGGAAGGGTTTATCAGGTTTTATTCTTAATGCACATGGTCTCCTTGCAATTATAACTGATACTTCTCTCCTCTCAACCTCTCTCTTTATAACCTCTATTGTCTCTTTCAGATTATAGGGATCGATTACATATACATGTTCTACACCACAGCCTCTTACAACATTCTGTAAGTCTATCTTCTTTGTTGGTTCACCCATAAGAGTTATACCTGTACCAGGATGGTCTTGATGTCCGGTCATAGCTGTTGTGGCATTATCGAGTATTATTATTGTGGAAGTACCCTTGTTGTATATAATATCTATCAATCCTGTTATTCCTGAGTGAAAAAACGTTGAATCTCCTATCACTGCAACTGTTTTATTATTTATCTTATCTCCTAATGCAAGTTCAAGTCCAAATGCATTACCAATTGATGCACCCATGCATACACAGGTATCCATGGCATTCAATGGAGGAAGTGCACCAAGAGTGTAACAACCAATATCCCCAGTAGCAATAAGTTTAAGTTTGGATATTGCATAAAACACACCTCTATGTGAGCACCCTGCACATAGAACAGGAGGTCGGGATGGGATGTCGGGAATATCTAATAGTTCTTCAGTTGGAATCTCAAATGCTTTCCTTAATTTATATGTATCAAGTTCTCCTGTGATTGGAACTCTTTCCTTCCCAATGACCTTTATTCCCATAGCCTTTATTTCTGTCTCAAGGAATGGGTCATTCTCTTCTACAACGAACAATTCTTTGACATTATTTGCAAAATTTTTGATAATCTTATCAGGAAGTGGCCAAGTAAGTGTAAGCTTGAGTATACTTGCCCAGGGAAATACCTCCTTTACGTACTGATAGGATATTCCCGAGGTTATAATACCCATATCCTTTTTTCCCCATTCTATCCTATTCAACGAGAATTTATTACTATATTCCTTTAACTTTTTTAGTCTCTCCTCAACGATTTTATGTCTTACTCTTGCGTGTGCAGGAAGTATTAATCTCTTTTTTATATCCTTGTTATAACCCTTTGGTGGATGTTCTTTCCTCTCCTCTGTATTTACAATACCATAAGAGTGACTGATTCTTGTGGTGAGTCTTAGAAGAACAGGTGTATCAAATTCCTCTGATATATCAAATCCAATCTTTGTGAGCAGTCTAACCTCTTCAGAGTCCGACGGCTCAAGTAATGCAATCTTTGCTGCTCGTGCATAATTCCTATTATCCTGCTCATTCTGTGATGAGTGCATACCTGGATCGTCTGCTGTCACTATTACGAATCCTCCAGTTGCTCCTATATAACCCATTGAAAAAAGAGGATCTGCAGCAACATTAAGACCTACATGTTTCATGGCAACAAGACTTCTTGCACCGGCAAATACAGAACCTGAAGCAACCTCTAATGAGACCTTTTCATTAACTGACCATTCGCAGTATATCTTATCCTTGTATTTTACTATATTTTCTAATATCTCTGAAGAGGGTGTGCCTGGATAAGCACAGGCAACCCTACATCCTGCCTCATAGGCACCTCTTGCCACTGCTTCATTTCCTGCCATAAACACCTTCATGCTTTCCCCCATAAGAATATTTGGTAGTGTGCAAAATCTAACCACACCCCGCCTTTGGCGGGGCAGGGAGAGCGATTTGCGAAAAGCGAAGGGTGAGAAATCCTCTATCTCTTCTCTCTCATCACTCATCTTTCTTTTATTATCGCAACGAGGACGTTGCTCCTACCACCTAACAACTGCAACCTATAATACTAAACTTTTCGATTCCATTTAACATTTTACATTTCACATTTTACATTATTTCTTTTACTCCCTGCCCTGTTAGATGTTCTTGTCCCGTGAGATGCTCGCTATCTAATGGGATACTATCTAACGGGGTGAATGTCCTCCCTGCCTACCGGCAGGCAGGTGTGGTTTATTTCATATTCTTTCATATTATTTTTCACAGTATCTATCAGATAATATCTGTCCTGAATGGAGAGGTTTTTTATAGAATCCAGAGATTTGATTATATTCATAAGTTATTTCTTAAGGAATAATCTCTCTCTGTTATCAACTAAACAACTCAACAACTTCGGTAGAAGTGACCCGATGTTGTTTATTCCTGTTCCATGGACATATGTATATTCAAGTGGCTGTGAGGAGAGAAGAACCAGACCTGATCCATATTGATAAAGTAGTAGAGTAGGTTTTATAGTTGTGTCTGATTCTGGAGATGGGCATATAGTCAGTATATGACCAAAGGAGGGATAATCTTTAAACCAACCATAACTTGCGTAATATCCCTTTAGAGTGTCAAGATCCTCAAGGACAGGATGGTTTCCAGTAACTATATTTATTGTATCAGTGTGGTATATCGTATCCAACATTACACTCGAAGGAAATAAAATATTGCTGGCATTTATATCTCCGTTATTCCAGCCCTTATGGCAAGCAGAGAAGAACATTACACCGCCATCGAACACAAAGTTATTAAATTTAGTGATGTATGTTTTATAATTGTTATAAAATTCCTGTGGCTGGTCTGAGGGAATTATAATTGTATTTTTATAAGGATCAAGGAGAAGGTCTGAAAAACTATCTGAGTTAACCACAATTGTATTTATCCCTAAACTGTCAAGAATGGAGTCTGTGCAACTAAGTCCCCAGGGCAGACTATCTCTTAATATGATAATACTATCCCCTGCTGTTGCAAGCAATGTTGTAAGTTCTATTGTTAGCCTTGTTGTATCTTCGTTTGATATACTGGTATCTTTTCTTCCCCAAAAATATGCTGTCCTATTTGTATCTATTGCAAATGCTGTAAAAATCCTATCTTCTCCAGTAGGTACCTCAAATGAAAAAGTTGTCGAGTCCACGCTTTGCGTATCTACAATGGGTGAAAATTCCAATCCAGATACCCTGAGCACTATATTATCAACTTCTTGCCAATAGGTTGAATCTTTATCTTGATAAGAAACCTCGACTATAACGGCTGCATAGACCAGAACATCTGTTGGTCCATCATTACCGCAACCAATAAAAGAGAGAGTTAAAAGTATTGACCCCACTGTGAAAATATGGAATTTTTTTAATTTAATCTTCATAAGAAAAGAGTTCTATTATTAGAAAATAACTTCAGGTGATTTCGGGGTGAATTATAACATATAATTGTAGAAATGTCAAGTAAAATTTCAAGTAGAAGATATCCATCCTCCACCAAGCAATATTTCTCCGTCATAGAATGCGGCAACCTGACCGGGTGTAATTGCCCTCTGGGCCGAGACAAATTCTACCATATTATGCTCAGGATAGAAGGTTGCCCTGACTGGTTTATGTCTATATCTTATTTTGACATAAAGATTGATTGGTTCTTTTGGAGGTTTTATACTCAGCCAGTTTGGACGTTCAACAAACAATACTTTTGAATAGAGGTCCTCATCTTTACCTACTATCAATCTATTATTCTGTGTATCTATTTTAATTACATAGTATGGGTGTTTATAAGGTTTTCCTATTCTCCTTCTCTGTCCTATTGTATAGTGAATTATTCCATTATGTCTTCCAATAACATTTCCTTCCATATCAACAATGTTCCCTGAGGTTTTATCTGTAATATTACTAATAAATTCCGAATAATTCCTATCTATAAAACAAAGGTCCTGGCTTTCTGACCTTTCATCAGTGTATACATTTATTTCTCTTGCCATAGTTTTTACTATCTCTTTTTTGAGGTTGCCAAGAGGAAAAATCAGATTTTTAATTCTTTTTTTCTCAATCATGGCGAGAAAATATGACTGGTCTTTATCCTGATCGATTCCCTTTTTTAATACCCAACCGTCTTGAAAAGATGTTCTTACATAATGACCTGTTGCAAACCTTTCAAATTTTAATCGTTCCATTGCCAATCCAAATTTTATCCTTCTATTACATATCACACAGGGATTTGGAGTCTTGCCATTAATATATTCGTTTATGAGATACTCGATCACACATTTCTTGAAATCTGCTCTCACATCAAGTACTATATGGTTTATGTTCAGTCTTTTTGAAATTAGCTTTGCCTTTCTTATGCTTTCTTTACTAAAGGGATGCATGTCGAGTGTGACACCTACAATATTATATCCCTCTTCTTTAAGGATAAAGGCAGCTACAGAGGAATCGATTCCCCCACTCATAAATACTGCGACGTCCATATGATTCAATAGAGGTTATTCATTTAGAACTGTCTAATTTTAACATAGATTAATTAAAAAGTCAAACAAAATTTATACTATATTCATAATCTCTCAGAACGTTAATGATTCATTTCTGACTGCTGTCTGAGGGGTGAGGAGAGATTTTAGTTTTTGCTTGACAAAATTGAGAAAATGTGTTATACTAAAATACGAATTTTTACAAGGATACTTTGGAAAATAATTCTAAAGAAACCACAGAGAACACAGAGTAAAAGAAATAATGTAAAATGTTAAATGGAATCGAAAAGTTTAGTATTATAGGTTGCAGTTGTTAGGTGGTAGGAGCAACGTCCTCGTTGCGATAATAGAAGAGAGATGAGTGATGAGAGAGAAGAGATAGAGGATTTCTCACCCTTCGCTTTTCACCCTTCGCTTTTCGCAAATCGCTCTCCCTGCCCCGCCAAAGGCGGGGTGTGGTTATATTTTGCACAATACAAAATATTACTTCAGGAGGAAATATGGTATATAAGAACTATATTAGTGGGAGGTGGGTTTCTGGACTTTCAGAAGAGACTTTTGTAAAGAAAAATCCGGCTCAAATAGACGAAAGAATAGGAGAATTTCCGAAGTCAGGACCTCGAGATGTAAACCTTGCCTGTCAGGCAGCAAAAGAGGCTCTCCCAAAGTGGAAAGCTCTACCCTTTCCTACAAGGGGAGATATAATGAAAAGGTTTGGCGATCTTCTTACTGCACATAAGGAAGAACTCGCTGCCATTGAGACAAGGGAAATGGGTAAAGTGCTTAAAGAGACAAGGGGAGATGTTCAGGAAGGTATTGATACTGCTTATTATGCATTTGGAGAAGCAAGGAGATTTTTTGGTCACACTGTTCCTTCGGAACTACAAAATAAACTCTGCCTGACATTTAGGCGTCCAATAGGGATAGCAGGTCTTATATCACCATGGAATTTTCCAGTTGCAATTCCCTGCTGGAAATTGGTCCCAGCACTTTTATCAGGAAATACAGTCGTATTTAAACCATCAAGAGAGGCTCCTCTCTCCGCGACAAAGGTTGTTGAACTATTGCTGGAGGCAGGTGTTCCTGAAGGCGTTGTAAATCTTGTTCATGGTTCAGGTTCCATTGTTGGAGAGGCTATTCTTTCACATCCAGACATAGGTGTTGTTTCGTTTACGGGTTCTGTGGAGACAGGGAGAAGGATAGCAGAGGTTTGTGGAAAGACACTAAAAAGGGTGTCACTTGAACTCGGTGGGAAAAATGGTCAGATTGTTTTGGCAGACGCTAATCTGGAACTTGCAGTTGAAGGTGTTCTCTGGGGTGCATTCGGAACCACAGGACAGAGATGTACAGCAACATCAAGACTTATCGTCGAGGAAAGTATATATGACAGATTGCTCTCCACTTTGGAAGAGAGAGTAAAAAATATAAAGATAGGAAATGGGCTAAACGAAGAGATACAAATGGGACCACTCGTGTCAGAAAAACAGCTTGCAAAGGTAAAAGAATATATAAAAATTGGTAAGAATGAAGGTGCAACATTAGTTTGTGGTGGCGAACAATATACTGAAGGAGAATGTGCAAAGGGATATTTCTTCAAGCCAACAATATTTTCTGACGTTACACCAGATATGAGGATAGCTAAGGAGGAGATATTTGGTCCTGTACTTTCAGTTATAAGGGTAAAGAATCTTGATGAGGCTATAAAGGTTATAAATGGTGTTTCATATGGATTGTCATCATCAATTTATACACAGGATATTAACAAGGCATTGAAAGCCCGTGAAAGGATTGAGGCTGGTATTACTTACATTAATGGTCCTACGATAGGAGCCGAATGTCATCTTCCATTTGGTGGGCTAAAAGATACTGGTAATGGACATAGAGAGGGAGGATGGACTGTATATGAAATATTTACGGAGATTCAGACTGTCTATATAGACTACTCGGGTAAACTTCAGAAAGCACAGATAGATACGGAAGGATAATGAATGTTAAGCGTTAAATGTTAAATGTGAAATGTTAAATGGGATAAGAGTTTATTAGAAACAAGTAAAAAGGTAAAAGTAAAAAGTTAAAAGTATATCATCAGGAATTTCTAGGTAAACTCAACAAACTCAATAAACCTTGTAAACTCGATAGACTCAATAAACTGTGCAAACTCAACAAACCCAATAAACGATTATCTAATGTTTATTTTTAATGTTTGATATTTGATTTTTAATATTTGATATTTGTATGGGGGAATGATGAAAATATTTATAGATACAGCGAATCTTGATGAAATAGGTGAGATTGCTTCATGGGGTATTATCGATGGAGTTACGACAAATCCTACATTACTTTCAAGAGAGGTAGAAAGGATTGGGAAAAACCCTGAGGATATCTTGAAGGAGATATGTAATATGGTTAAAGGTCCTGTATCAGCAGAGGTTACAAGCACTGATACCTCAGGTATTATTGACGATGGGAAAAAATTAAGAGAATTGGCAGAAAATATATGTATAAAAGTACCTATATGTAAAGAGGGACTTCTTGCAATAAGGAAATTGAGGGATGAGGATATAATGACCAATACCACCCTTGTATTCTCAGCTAATCAGGCTTTACTGGCTGCAAAAGCTGGAACAAACTTAGTCTCTCCATTCATTGGAAGGATGGATGATGTAGGGAACGAGGGAATGGAAATAGTTGGACAGTTAGTAACAATATTTGATAATTATTGTATGGATACAGAGGTTGTGGTTGCATCAGTAAGACATCCAATGCATATAATTGAGGCGGCAATTATAGGTGCTGATATCTGTACAGTTCCATATAATGTGATACTAAAGATGCTCAATCATCCACTAACAGA
>JAGMCL010000037.1 GCA_023129165.1 Caldifarciminota bacterium
GCCCTTTTAAAGGAGGATATATGGCTGTAGTAAAACCATTTACTGGCACAAGATACAATCCAAATAAGGTTAATCTACAAAATGTCGTTACACAGCCCTATGATAAAATAACCTCATCTATGCAGGAAGTATATTACAAAAATAGTGAATATAATATCGTAAGGGTGATACTACCCCATGAAAGTCCTGATAAATATGATAAGGCTGGAGAGCACATCAAGATGTGGCTGGAGAATGAAATCCTAATTAAGGATGAAAACCCAAGTATATACCCCTACCATCAGGATTTTACTGACCCAACAACTGGAGAAATTAAGACAAGGAAGGGATTCTGTGCAATCCTAAAGCTTGAAGATTTCTCGACAGGTGTCGTTTTACCACACGAACGAACTCTATCAAAACCAAAAGAGGACAGGTTGAATCTCTTGAGGGCATCAAAAACACACCTGGGTCAGATATTCATGCTTTACCCTGACGAAGAAAATTTTATAACAACTCTCCTTGCCCCAACAACCTCACGACCGCCACTAATAGAAATCGAGGAACTCTATGAGAAAGGGGTGACACATAGAATGTGGAAAGTTTCAGACAACGAGATATTAAATAAGGTCACAGAATTTATGGCTGATAAAACCCTTTTGATAGCTGATGGACATCATAGATACGAAACAGCACTCAACTATAGTAAAGAAAACCTGGAATCAGGTTATGTTATGATAACTCTTGTTTCAACCTCTGATAAGGGACTTGTAATACTTCCAACACATCGTGCTATGTATAACATATCTATTGACAAAAACAAACTTCATAATACTCTGAGGAATTATTTCAAGGTAGACAGAAGGGATTCGCTTGAAACTCTGGATATTAATAAACATACATTTGGACTTTATATAGATAGTGATTTCTACAGATTAGAACTTATTGATAGTGCAATCTTAGATAGATTTATTGAGCCTAAAAAAAGTGAATACTATAAGAATCTCGATGTAACTATACTACATTCCTGTATTTTAGAGGGAATTCTTGGTTTATCAAAGGAAAGCATCGCAAGGAAAGAAAACATTGACTATCTACGGGATGCAAAAGCAGGTGTAAGTGGTGTAGATAAAGGTAAATTTTCTATGCTCTTTTTGCTTTCACCAACTGGAATAGATGAGGTAAGAAAAATCTCTCAAAACAAGGAGGCAATGCCTCAAAAATCTACTGATTTCTATCCCAAACTAATCACAGGTCTGGTGATGTACAGAGTCTAACTTTGGACTGCTGTGACCGTGTCACAGCATAAGATTAACACGGTCAATATCCATACACCAGCCTACAAGACAGTACATATTATATGAAGGAGTTCGAGAGGATGGGAGATAAATTTATGAACTTCACTACAATATCATTCGATGGCAAAACTGTCAAGGTTCTTGACCAGACAAGACTACCACATGAGGAGACATATCTATCTCTATCAACTGCACAGGATATGGCAAATGCTATAAAAGGGCTTATTGTGCGTGGTGCTCCTCTCATCGGTGTATCCGCTGCATATGGAGTTGTTCTTTCTGCTTTGATGCATAGAAGAAAAGATATAAACATCTTTAAAAATAATGTTTTAAATGATATTAAACTACTTGCAGGAACAAGACCAACTGCTGTCAACCTCTTTTATGCACTTGACAAGATGGAAAAGGTTTTGGGTTTGGATACAAGTTCTGTACATAACCTTGTTGGTTTAATCATTGATAAGGCAAAGAAAATACACAAAGAGGATATCCAGATGTGTAAAAACATTGGAGATTCTGGAGAATCTATAATACCTGAAAGCGGGGTCATTATGACTTACTGTAATGCAGGGGCACTCGCTACATCAGGTATGGGTACGGCTCTTGCCCCAATATATCGTGCCAAAGAAAAGGGTAAAAAGGTAACTGTATATGTACCTGAAACAAGACCTCTTCTCCAGGGTGCTAGACTGACAGCATGGGAACTTTCAAATAATGATATACCTGTGACCATTATCTGTGACTCAGCAAGGGGATATGTGCTTAAGAAGAAAAAAGTTGACCTGTGTATAGTTGGGGCAGACAGGATTGCAAAAAATGGTGACACGGCAAACAAGGTAGGAACATATTCACTTGCTGTACTTGCAAAAACAAATAATATTCCCTTCTGGGTTGCGGCACCGAAAAGTAGCTTTGACAAAACTATAGAAACAGGTCGGGATATTCCAATAGAAGAAAGAGATGAAGCTGAGGTAAGGAATATCTCAGATAAGACAATTGCACCTGATGTACCTGTATTTAATCCTGCATTTGACGTAACAGAAGCAACCCTCATCACTGGATTTATAACGGATGAGGGTATCATAAAACCCTCATAAATCCCCATTCTGAAAACTACATATATATTTCGGATTAAATATTGTGGATTGTAGTTTTAGATTGCATTTTACGTTTTGCACTTTATACCTTACGATTTACTATTACTAATAACTTATTACCTACAACCAATATTTTTTAACTTTATATCTTCCTGCCTACAGTCAGGTAGGTGTGGTGAATTTTCCCTTGACTTTTTCAGAATTTCGTGGTATAATAACACCCCACGATTAAAAACATTCAGAAGCAGCAGTTCTTATTTATAATATACTATAATTCGTCCTTAAATAAAAATTTATGGACAGGGCTTGATACTGTTTAATAATATTGATACTGTCAAAAATAATATAAAAGAAACCATAGAGAACATTCACCCCGTTAGATAGTATCCCATTAGATAGCGAACATCTCACGGGACAAGAACATCTAACAGGGCAGGGAGTAAAATTAATTCCCTGCCTACCGGCAGGCAGGTCTGTGCTCTCCAGACAATGAATTGGGTAATTTTACAGGGATTTTAAGAGGCAGTAGGGACAGGGCTTGTCCCTGTCCGAAAACACTATTCCTGTCTAACGGACAACCACAAGGGTTGTCCCTACAAATTCTCTTTCCTGTCTGCCGAAAGGCAGGATAAGAGGTCATTCACCCCGCCATTGGCGGGGCAGGGAGAAGAGGAATAAAAATCTTTTATAATCCCTTAATACTAAAGATTCTCTGTGGCTCCCCTGTTAAATGAAGTACCAGAGATGATTACTTGTACTTAATTTTGTAACTATTTGACAGGGTGAATCTGTGGTTAGATTTTGCACACTACCATAATATTAATTTTGGAGTATATATGGATAGAATTTATAAAATGGGTTGGATACCAGATTATCCTGATATAAGAGACTATACCCCGGAACATGAGATGGTAGCACCTATCCTCAAAAAGTTAGAACCGAAAGAAACACATCTTCCATCTTCAGTAGATTTAAGACAGTGGTGTCCACCTATCGAAGACCAGGGAAACATCGGCTCCTGTACAGCACAATCAGGCGTCGCACTTGTTGAATATTATGAAAGACGTGCCTTTGGTAAACATATAGATGCATCAAGACTATTTCTATACAAAACCACAAGAAACCTCCTTCACTGGGAAGGAGACACCGGAGCAACCATAAGGTCAACTATGGGTGCGATGGTCTTGTTTGGTATTCCACCAGAGGATTACTGGTTATATGACATAGAGAAGTTTGACGAAGAACCACCCGCATTCTGCTATTCATTTGCCAAGGAATACCAATCTATTCGATATTTTAGACTCGACTCCATAAATACAACCAAAACTAAACTCCTTAAGGAGATAAAAAAACATCTTACTGAGGGTATTCCCTGCATGTTTGGTTTCACGGTCTACAACTCTATTGAAGGCGCAGCAGAAGACGGTAAGATTTCTTTCCCATCTTTGGGTGAACGAGTGATAGGTGGACACGCAATTGTTGCTGTAGGTTATGACGATAAGATAAAAATAAAGAATAGTAAGGGTGCTCTGCTTATCAGGAATTCCTGGGGAACGGTATGGGGTGTTGACGGATACGGATATCTTCCGTATGACTATGTACTGCAAGGTCTTGCGCGTGACTTCTGGTCGGTTCTAAAAACTGAGTGGGTTGATACTGGTGAATTCACAACATAAAAATGTATATTTCTAATTGTGAATAAATTTTACATTTTAATTTGTAATTTTGATATTTAATATTTAATATTTTATTTAATAAAGCCATAATTGCTTAATTATAATTTACTTTAGCATCAGGAGGAGGGTATATGCCAACTATAAACCAACTCATCAGAAAGCCAAGAAAAAAATTGACATCACGTTCTAAAGCCCCGGCACTTGAGGGCTCTCCCCAGAAAAGAGGAGTATGTACAAGGGTATACACAACTACCCCCAAGAAACCAAATTCTGCTTTGAGAAAGGTAGCAAGGGTGAGGTTGACGAATGGATATGAGGTCACCTGCTATATACCTGGAGAGGGTCACAATCTTCAGGAGCACTCCATAGTACTTGTGAGAGGAGGAAGGGTAAAAGACCTTCCTGGTGTGAGGTATCATATTGTTAGAGGAGTACTCGATACTGGCGGCGTTGAGGGTAGGAAGAAATCAAGATCTCTTTACGGTGTAAAGAGACAAAAATAATTATTATATAGTTAATCTGATACTGGAAATTTTTTCAAACTGGCTACAAAAAGACCGATTAAACCCATAATTATTATAAAACAGTATACCCACTGATTTGTTATAAAACTACTTTGCGATGAGCCTGTAATATAGCGATGTGAGAGGTAACTTATCTCAACAGAAAGAGAAGCAACAATTATACTAACGGTCATCGTTCTCAAAATAACTCCAATCCTAAGTAAACCAAATCTCTTCCCATGAATAAGAAAAACCTTTGAGTACTTCATTACAGCTAATGAATTAACAAACAAATAGAGCGAAAGACCGAAGAAAAAAAGTAGTATTAACCCCACTGTAATCAATATAATTTTAACCTCCCTAATCTCTTTCCACAGCTCAGCTACCGCCTTATCTCCATATAAAACACCAATAACACCCTCAATTCCTTTGAGCCGTGCAGCAAGCTCTTTTAGAAATCCTTCTTCCCTTTTTGAGGAATACACACCAATTACATATGGAAGTTCTACCTTATCAAGAATTTCAGACCTGGATCTGCCTCTCATGTTCTTTATTATATCAGGCTCTTCAATCTCTTTTAATCCTGTTACACCCTCTGTATTCACAATCAAAGCCATAGCAGCCTCTTTATCACTCCCACTATCGATAAATACCCTCATCTCTATCTTCTCTAATTGTTTTTGGAATTCTATATCCCTCTGCCAGTAATAAAAGAGAGTCAAAAAAAGAAAAAGAGATGATAAAAACATTGTAATTATGTGTTTCATAGCATAAATATTCTATTGTTTGGAAATCGATTGACAACCTCTTCATCCTTTGTGGTCATAAGAATAGTAGTGCCGCGCCTATGTAAACCTGCAAGCATCTCCATGATTTCCCACTTCTTATCCTTCAGATTTACCGTTGGCTCATCAAGCATCGCCAGAATAGGTCTTTTGGCATAAAGAATTGCCAATTGTAATAAATCTCTTTCCCCCCTTGATAGTCTCGATGTCGTTAAATCCTTCTTTTCAAGAAGTCCAACTATCTTCAACGAATCGTACGCCCTATCCCTTCCATCTGTAACAAATAGAAGATTTCTAATCAGTGAGTAATTTTCAAAGAGTACTGGTTTATCCAAAAACAAACCCGATTTTTTAAAAACAAACAGTCTCTTTTGGATAGAAATCCTTCTTGATGACATCCCCATTACCATAACCTCACCTCTCTTAGGGGTAATTTCAAAGGAAGCAAGTCTTATAGTAGTAGTTTTTCCAGCACCGGTCTTACCCACGAGTATGAAAAATTCTCCCTTTTCAATCCTAAAGCTGAAGTCCTTGAACACAGGAGGAAAAGACACATCAACAAACTCAATCATAGTATAAAAAACTAAATCTTTAAAAATACAGGCTTATTTTATGAGTATTATATCATAAAAAAGAGAATAAGTCAACAATTTTGTTTATTCATCAATAATAAGTACCCACCCTTAGTGCTCAATAGTTGGCAAACTCGAAATTGCTTTATCTACTCATATAAAAAAGCTTGACAAATCCATAAAAAAGTATTATAATATATACGAAGGATAAAAGTTTTTTAATTTTTTACTTGACAAATACGAAAAAAAGTATTATAATAATATAGAGAAGTAAATTTTATATTGTCCTGATTTTAAATAGAGTAATAAAGCATATATAGTAATTCTAAGATATATAGGGTATTTTGGATATATAAGGTAATAATTTAGTGCGGCCTTCAGGTTTGAGGGTATGTAATAAGGATTATTGTTTTAAAACATATTGTTACCTTTAAGGAGGAGGTTGAAATGGAAGGAAGAAAATTTGTATGTTTTGCCTTAGCCATTGTGCTCGCGAGTGGGATGGCATATGCAGCTCGAGTTGAAGTCTCAGGGGGTTGTTTAGTTAGTCCTATACCCATAGACCCGGGCACAAAGAATGAGGATATGTACTGGCTTGAATTTCAAACAAACAATGGTACTGCTACTTGGAACGGAATAACGGTGCAAAACAGAGTTGTTACCGGTCACACCACAGCCTGGACTGATGTTGATAGTATTGAGATTTGGCGGGATAACGGTGACTATGCTTTTGATCACACGAGCGATACGTGGATAGGTGGAAATACTGTTTCTTTCGATGTTTCGGGTGGATTCGCTGTGATCACTTTCTCCAGTGGTCAACTTATCAATACAAATTGGCCACCTCGTTTTTTCATTGTTTATGATATCAGTTCGACCGCTCCTGGATGGCATTACGTTGGTGCATACATGCCGGACAGCTCGTATATCGTCCTTGCTGCCGACACTCCCTCTGACACAGTCTGGAACTATCACTTTCCACACGGGAACTGTGACCAGCCCTTGCCTGTTGTACTTACCTCATTTAATGCTCATCCTGGCAATAAGGCAGTCACATTGAGGTGGAGAACCGAGAGTGAGATGGGCAGCATCAGGTGGATAATAGAGCGTAGCCTTGCAAAAGGCGGAGAATATGAAAGGATAGGGTATGCTGATGCTCAGGGGTATGTGACATATCGCACTGACTATGAATTCACTGACAGAAATCTGAAAAATGACGTCACCTACTGGTATAAGTTGACTGTAGAATGTGTGGATGGAACCGATTCTTTCGGTCCAGTCTCAGCCACTCCAGGTGATAGGTTGTCACCATCTGTCTCATTCCAGATATATCCCAATCCATTCAAGGGAACCACTAAGATAGAGTACACACTATCTGAGAACTGCCATGTAAGCCTGAATATCTATGATTATTCAGGAAGAATAGTGAGAACATTGGTTGATGCGGATGAATCTGTAGGCTTACACATTTCGACCTGGGATGGTAAGGATTCAGACGGAATAGAGGTGACAGCAGGTGCATACCTCTGTCTGATGAGCAGTAACGGAGTTAGTTGCACAAAGAAGATAATGGTGCTGAAATAAGAAAAGTCAGCCATCCGTCATATAAACTGCCGAGGTCTTAATCGACTTCGGCAGTTTCTTTATAGTATGTTACCCTCTCCTTTTTTACAATATCCCATATACCTTATCTCTTAATTAATAAATTTTATGTTCATATCCAATTTAGTTAGTTCAAAAGATGTACAGTCATATAAATAACCCTATATCCCTCCCTCCAAATACGAGACCACTTCATAACTACGAGAAAAAGGATGTGTCATTGCGATTCCGTACGGAGGTGGCAATCTCATCCAGGCGTCTGTCATTGCGAGCGAACAAAGTGAGCGTGGCAATCTCATCCAGGCGTCTGTCATTGCGAGCGAACAAAGTGAGCGTGGCAATCTCATCCTCAATATTATTGTCTTCCTTAACAGTCCAAAGACTTTCACTTCTATTCACTCTCTTTAGATCCCAAGTAATGAGATTGCTTCGTCGTCCGTCAAGAAGTGCGACGGACTCCTCGCAATGACAGGAAGTAACATGTCTGTCATTGCGATCGAATGTAATAAGCATGGCAATCTCATTTGTCTATAAATACCCAACATTAAATGCGATTGTTTCGTCGTTTACACTCCTCGCAATGACGATTGTTACTATGTGTCATTGCGAGCGAACGAAGTGAGCGCGGCAATCTCATCCCTTAATACTGCTCCATCCAAATATGAGATTGTTTCATCAATAAGGATTCGCAATGACGAAAAATTATTCAGTTATACAATTTCAATTTAATATAAAATCCTTGACAAGTAAGATTTTTTAGTTTATAATATACAATCCATCATTTTGTAATATTTTTGAATTTTATTCATATATGTCCTTACTAATTTTTCTACTGACTACCTGCTCCCCTTTCATCATAACTTCTCATACCTCAACTGGAATGGAGATTGAAGTAGAACTACAGTCCCCCGTAAAACCACCTTTCTCTACTACTATTTGTATTCCACAGGATGGAGGAGTTACTCTCACAACAGCATTGTTAGATAGTGAACTTATTGAATATGATTATTCGTTAACCCGAGATTTTGCTCCTGCAAACGGGGAGGAATATAATATAACACAGCCTGATATTGCAGAGGTCAAGATTCTTGGTATTCTAAGAGACTACAGGGTAGCGGGTATTACTGTATTTCCTTATAGAAAAACAAGAAATGGAATACAATTCTACAAGAAAATATCACTCAAGATAAGTTTCGAAAAACCTGCTATTGTGAACAAATACCCTCTATACTCAAGGTTCGAAGATTTGTATGATAACATAATACTAAACCATCAACATACAAAGGAATGGATAGCAAAAAGGGAAGAAAAGATGTTAGATTGGAAGCCAGATGGGGGCAGGCTTGAGATTAGAGAGGATGGTTTATACAGGGTCACATATGAAGAGCTCCTTGATGCAGGTATATCCCTTTCCGGGTTCAACCCTACAACGATAAAGTTAAAAAACTTAGGTGATGAGATACCCATATTTGTATGGGGTGAAGAGGACGGAAGTTTTAATAAAGGAGATTATATAGAATTCTACGGAAAATTCCCCAGAGGAGATAAGACCTACTTTCACACCTATGCACAAAGTAATGTGTACTGGTTATCATATGGCGGTTCTTCTGGGCAGAGACTTTTAAAGGAAAGTGGACGATTGAAAAACCCGGAAAGAGAGCTCGCCTACGCATTTACCTGTACATTACACATAGAAGAGGATAAATACTTTTCAAGACATGCATCAGATGACTACTGGTTCTATAAATTAGCATCGATGGGCGCAATAGTTGAGGTAGAGTTCGATATAGAATCCCCTGATTCTATCTCTCTCGAACCAACTCGGGTTATCGTGGATTTGTACGGAAGAACAGATTACGAACACAATGCAATACACACCCTTGGGAACTATTACATAGGTACAGCAAACTGGTGGGGAGTGTATCCACACACATTTGAGGCAGAAGGTCCCACAAATAACCTTCTACAAGGTGGAAAGAATAAATATCAGCTTATCTGTCAGGGTTCAGAGGACTATATATATCTGAATTTCATTGAACTCATTTATAAAAGGACATACAGGGTAATAGATAATTATATTGAGTTCAGGTCACCTGGGGTGGGGGTGTGGGAATTCAGGTTAGAGGGGTTCACCTCTCCAGACATATTACTTTACAGGCCTGAACACAGCAAGTTCACAGAGTTCGAAGTCGAGCTTAATGAACTTGATTCTACGTATACCCTTATATTTGAGGATAAGGTTTATACAGATACAAAATATATCGCACTTACTAACAACCAAAGAAAGACTCCTGATATTACCATCCCTTCATATTATAG
Organism: Caldifarciminota bacterium; assembly: GCA_023129165.1. Lineage (GTDB taxonomy): Bacteria > Hydrothermota > UBA3073 > UBA3073 > UBA3073 > JAGMCL01. Next base: position 9,832 of record JAGMCL010000037.1, read on the forward strand.
GGATATAACAACAATCGAGCAAGCAGACTACGTGATAATCACATACGACTCTCTAAAGGAAGCATGCGAAAGATATAAAGAATTCAGAAAAAATGAATATAGCGTGGAAATAGTCACTTGTGAGGAGATATATGACTATTTTGGTTATGGTATCATCAGCGCCGACGCAATAAGAGACTTTCTCAAATTTGCATTCTCAAATTGGAATACATCAATCTGTCTTCTTGTTGGGGATGGTGTATATGACAAACGTATCCCCTATGGAAGCTCTGGGAATCTTATCCCTGTTAAACTGGAGGATACTGAGATGTGGGGATATACTGCTTCTGACAACTTTTATGCCTGTGTTTGTGGTGAGGATCTACTCCCAGATATTATGATTGGCAGGCTTCCTCTGAGAACAGAAGATGAGGTGGACTTATATCTAAGACGGGTTATTGAGTATGAGGAAGAACCCGAGTATGGTGGTTGGAAAAGGAACCTCTTATTCATATCAGGTGTTGGCGGGGTTGGAAATACTACATTCAGAGAGCAGCTCGAAGAACTTATTGATAAATACGTACCTCCCTGGTTTATTCCTTCCCATATAGATGCAACAATAAGCACATCCAATGATGTAATTGAAGAGATAAATGAAGGTAGGTCTCTTGTCCTATTCAAGGGTCATGGAGGAGGAGGGATATGGTCCGACAACAGCATACTTGATATTGACGATTTAAACTTCCTCAATAATGGTGGTATGCTGCCATGCGTATTAAGTTTTACGTGTTTTACCACAGCATTCGATGGGGGTATATCACTTGGTGAGGAATTTGTAAAAAATGGTGGGCTTTGTTGCTTTGGAGCAACAGGTGTAGGATGGTTCTTGAATGATATGTTTATGGCTGAGGAGCTCCTTTTAAAGATATGGGATAGAAACTTGGGAGCTGCAATATTATCATCAAAACTATCCTACATATCCAAATACTACTACTGGGGACATCTCGCCTACTCACAAGTAAAACAGTATCTACTCCTTGGGGATCCTGCTCTAAATTTAAATTTTCCAGACACAACATCACTTGATGTCTCCCCAAAATATGTAGATGTAGGAGGTAATATCACTATATCTTCAAAAGGTGAGATGGATTTTGACATCTCCTCGAATGGCGTTATTCATTATAGAGATACAATCATTGGAGAGACTACAATAACACTTCCTGAAGAAATAGAGGGTAGGAACATGGTGAGGGGATATCTATTTGATACCGATGAAGCAGGTATCAACTATATAACAATCGGTGCTCCATATATAGGTGAACCCATAATAAACCCAGAATCCCCCATAAGTGGTGACTCTGTATGGATTTCTGTAATTATTAAATATCTTGAAACAATCCCTGTTAAACTAACATACTGGAAGAGAGGTTCTCCATCAACGGAAATATCTATGGTCGATGATAGCCTTTACACTACAACATCACCTATATATGTAGATTCAGGAGATAGTATATACTACTATATCACTGCGGGTGAGGAAACAAGCAATACCTTTTCTTTCTATGTACCTAAACTTGCAGACCTTGTTGTCGAATCTTATGCATTTTTTAATTGGCAAGAGGGTATATACCTCTCAACGACAGTAAAAAATCTCGGGGAAACAGCCGCAGAATCAGTTACTGTCGAGGCATACCTGCAGCTATGTAGTTTGGAGATTAAAAACAACTCTGTTCTTCGGGACACAGTATATATCCCTCCTGACTCCTTCGTCGTTGCAACTTTCCCCTGGAATTTACCTTCTGGAATATACCTTACTTCGTTCGCAGTGGATCCAGATTCTGAGGTAGAAGAGGAGGATGAAGATAATAATGTATCTGATACATTTGAAATCTGGGCGGATATACATCCTGTGACAGATACTGGATGTTGTTTTACAAGTATTGACGAGAATATCTATATTGAAATACCTCCTGGCATTGTTTCTACTGAAAATGCTGTATGGATAGATGGTGAAGATTTTACCTCAACCTATCAGCCTGACATCTCCCCTGTCCCCTTACCCGGGCATCCTGAAGGATGGGCTTACTCACTATCTCTTGGTGATACAAGTCAAATGATAGATGGAGGAAGAATCACCTTTTTAACATACGACACACTGATAGACTATGCAATATACAGTTGGAATGATGACAGATGGAACAAACTGCTCTCTACAGCAGATTCAACAACCATTTATGCCAACCTCTGTTTACCCGGAAAATTCACCCTAATAAGGTCGAACGATGATATCCCTCCCAGCGTTGAAGTTATGGCAGATGGACGAATTTTGAGAGATGGAGGCCTTGTTTCTGACAAACCAAAGATAGATATAGTCTTCGAGGATATAAATGGGATAGACCCTCAATCAATAGCTATATTCGTAGATTCACTGCAGTACGAGGCAATTTGCAATTCCTCAACACAAATAGACCAATCAACCAGCCTTGTCCTATCATTCTCTCCCCAAATCGATGAAGGTCGACATTTTCTCTATAGTGAGGGAAAGGACTGCAATGGAAATAGGATAGAGGCAAGAAGAGAATTTGAGGTGAAGGGGAAACTTGACATACTATCATTTGGAAATTATCCAAATCCGGTGAGAGCCAAAGACAAAGAGACCGTTTTTGCATTTCTCTTATCCAATAGAGCAGATGAGCTGGAGGTAACCATATATACGATAGCGGGACGAAGGATATGGAAATATACAGAGTACTTTCCAAGTGCGGACTGGGAAAAGATAAGCTGGGATCTTATGGATGACCGTATGAGACCTGTTGCAAATGGAGTCTATTTCTATGAGGTAATTGTGAAAAAAGGAGATAAGAGGCTTAAAAAACAGGGCAAACTTGCAATTTTAAAATGAACTTGAATTATAAATCTATAACTGCACTCACATAAGTCAAATCCTGATATTCTGATAACCTGATACTCTGATATCCTGATATTCTGATAACCCGATATACTTTTGCTAATCACACCTGATTATGCGAATAAAAGAACATATCATAATTTTAACTATAGTAATGGTAACCATGCAGTTTGGCTTACTCTCTGCATCAGAGTATGGTGGTGAATTTTTCGACCTTGGAGCAGGTGCAAGGGCTGTTGGTATGGGGGGTACATTCGTAAGTATACCTGGAGACCCTGCATCATCTTACTGGAATCCTGCAGGAGTTATGGCAGATAGGAAGAGTGATATCCTAATTATGCACACATCTCTCTATGGAGGACTTGCGAGCTATGATTACCTAACACTGACATATAGGGTAATAGAGAATAGGGCAGTTGCGTTGTCTGTCTTACGGTTTGCTGTAGATGATATACCTGAATATCCTCCAATTGAACCGGGTGAGGTTCCTCCACCTCTCTCAGGTTACTTCAGCGATAGGGAATATATAATCAACCTGTCTTTTTCACAGAGATGGAATTTCAACTTCTTCAGTATATACCCTTTCTCACCCGTTCCCTCATATCTTTCAATAGGTGGTGCGATAAAATATTTTGAAAAAAGACTTAAAAATTATAGGGGTATAGGACAGGGAGCTGATCTTGGGTTAATATTCTGTTTTGACTTAGGAAAGTTGGTTGCAAGAGAGTGGCTTGGGGATCTTTCGTTTGGCACAAGTATTAAGAATATAGCTGCAAGGGTTGTCTGGGATACAGAGGGTGCAAGAATAGATACAATTGGAATTACATCAGAGGTAGGTCTTTCCTATTATCAACCTTTTGGAAAAGGCAATCTCATTTTAGCTGTTTCATCCATACCAGAGAGTGGTGAGATGTCCTATGGTCTTGAATACTCCCCTATCAAGTCCTTTGCTGTGAGGGTTGGTTCATACAGGGGTTATCTCTCTACTGGAGGTGGAATAAATTTCTGGAAGCTGTCAATCAACTATGCATTCCAGTCACATCCCCTGGGCTCGACAAACAGGGTAGATATATGTATAAGCTTTGATTAAAATACTTAAACCATGTTTAGAATATCACAATATAGTAAACTCATCTTTCTCCTTTTTCTCTCACTTGCAACTTTTTCCTGTAAGAGGGAAGAAACCCCTCCTGAGTCACCCTATCTAATTCCTCACTCACCCGATACACTCTGGACTGACGAGGGGATAGGCGCTGTCTGTGGAATGTTCGCAATTAGTCTTGAGTGGGAATCATCCGATGAGGAAAGAGTAGACTATTATCAGGTTTACAGGATATCTAATGATACCATTATAAGAGAGACTGAATCTACTTCTTTTATAGATTCTGATGTAAACATTGAAGAGCTTTATACATACTGGGTCTATTCAGTATCCTTTGATGACTTAATTAGTGAGCCATCTAACAGTGAAAGTTATAAACTTCTTCCCCTGTCTACTCCAATCTATCCTGGAGATACCACAATCTCTCCACCTTTCAAATTCAAATGGAACTGGGAGGGAGGATATACAAGATTTATCATCAAACTATGGCGAGATACAATACCTGTTTTTCTTGCTGACACCTCCGTTTATGGTGGAGGACCAATGTATGAATATATGTCTCCTGACACACTTGAGCCTGGAGTATATAGGTGGAGGGTGGATTGTACAGGCTTTGGTGCTAATGCAAATAGAGAGGGCTCAAGGTCCTCATATAAACAATTCACAATTCAATAGTTCCGCAAATACCTATCTTCGTCTCTGCTTCTACATAATTCCATATATTTTTATATTAGGAAATATCTCAATTTTTCGTAATCTCCTTAAAACCATCTATACTGGACATTAATAGTTTTAAATTCAAAATTAGGATTTATGGTTCTTCTCCAATTTAGTTGATAGAATATAGGGGTAAATTCTATTCAATTCTTATTACTTTTATACGTGTATTAAGTAAAGATGATTTAAGATAAACAATTACTCCTACCTACTATCAGGTAGGTGATACATTATATTCAATTGAAACTGTATAACTGAATAATTTTTCGTCATTGCGAATCCTTATGGATGAAGCAATCTCATATTGGGAGTGATTGGTTACAAAGGATGAGATTGCCACGCTCACTTCGTTCGCTCGCAATGACACTCTCTTATCTTGTCGTTAAAAGTCCCGATGACTATCAGAGCTAAGTAATCTCGTATTTGTGAGGAGGATGTAGGGCAAGGCTTCCTGACTGCCGTCAGGCAAGTAAGCCTTGCGATTAAAGGAAAATGTACTAATTCCAAAATACAAATAGCATTATTCTTATGCCTGTACATCTTTTGAA
>JAGMCL010000038.1 GCA_023129165.1 Caldifarciminota bacterium
ATGATATCCCTCATCGCTTCACTACTCTGGAGTGAGGGAGAAGAAAGAACTACAAAAAAGGCAGTTATGTTCTCTATTGTCCTTCCAGGACTTGGCGAACTGTATATGGGAGAGAAGGATGATGCAATAAGAGCATTTATACTTGAAAGTGGTGTAATTCTCTCATATATAGGATTTAACAAATATGCAAGTATTTTAAAAGACGATTATATCTTGTATTCCCACCATAACGCAGGAGTTATGATGGGAATGGATGAAGATTATTATAATAAAGTTGAATGGTATTCATCAAGAGAATCCTATAATACCTATCTAAGGGAAGAAGCTAGACGATTCTTCCCTAACAACAGAGAGAAACAATTAGAATACATTGAAGAAAATGAAATACCACCAGAACTTGACTGGGAATGGGAAGAAAATAAATGGCAAAAATACAGAGAATTGAGAAAAGGAGAGCGAAGGGCTTATTCAAACGCATCCTACTGCATGGCTGCAGGTATTGTAAATCGCATTATATCTGCTATCATATCTGCCAGACTTGGTAGAAATAAAAATATCAGTCTTTACATTGAACCCAGCATGGGTATTAGATTATCTTATAGGTTCTAATTTATCCATTTACAAACTACCTAAAAAATATATCCTATAAAATAACACCGCATATCATATAAAACAACATTATCCATATTATTTTTTTGATTTGATAATGAGGTGCTCTATATGAAATTACAAAAGTTTTTATACGTAATACTCATCCCGATTGCCATCAATGCCGCATACTTCGGGAAAAACAAGGTTCAATACAGCCAATTTGATTGGAAGGTCCACCCTACTCCCCATTTCGAGATCTTCTTTTACGAAGGTGAAGAAGAACTTGTACAATTTGCATCTATAGTCCTCGAAACTGAGCTGGAACGACTTACTTCAATACTTGGTAAACCACCAAGCACCAAAGTTCCTGTAATAATATATGCTAATCATAGCGATTTCGAACAGACAAACGTAATTCTCGATTTGATAGATGAAGGTGTAGGTGGTTTTACTGAGTTATATAGAAATCGAATTGTTATTCCCTTTAATGGCTCATACGAAGATTTTAGACACGTACTCACACACGAGATGATGCATGTCATACAATCATCTTCTCTAAAAAGTGGAAGAACAACCATTCTTCCACGGGATGCATTGTTTCGAATTCCCCTCTGGTTTATAGAAGGTATGAGTGAATATATGTCCCTGAGAGAAAACCCTGAAATGGATGTTATAATAAGAGACCTGATATACTACAATAAACTTGTACCTATCGAAGAATTATGGAAGATAGAAGGAAGTTACATTATGTACAAAGAAGGACAGTCAATACTCAAATACATAGCAGACAAATACGGTGAAAAGAAAATAGGTGAGATATTTCATAAGATCAGCTTTGCTGGTGGATTTGATGCAGCACTAAGACAGGCAGTAGGTATAGATGAAAAAACACTGGACAGAGACTGGCAAATGTGGTTAAGTAAACGGGCATGGAGTGATGTAGAAAATACTGTTGATATTCCTAGAGAGGCAAGACGTCTAACCAGGAGAGATGGTACTTATACATTTAACATAGCTCCTGCAATCTCTCCTGATGGAGGTAATTTTGTATTTTTATCTGATAGGGACCAATATGGTAGTATATATCTTGCTTCAGCTATAACGGGTAAGTTAAAAGGAAGACTCATACAGAGTGGAAAATCAAGAATCTTTGAAACTCTTTATATTATGGAGGGAAGCATATCATGGTCCCCTGATGGCGAATATATTGCTTTTGTTTCAAGGATTGAAGATAGGGATGTAATTTACATCATGAACCCTTATACGAAAAAAATTGTAAATAAACTGACTCCCCCACCACATGCTATATCATCACCATCTTTTTCAAAAGATGGCGAGAGTATAGTATTTAGAGGAATCGCCTGTGGAAGAGCAGATATATATATAATCGACATAGAATCTGGAAAAACAAAACAATTAACAGATGACATATATGATGACAGAACACCAAGTTTTTCTGGCAATCGAATACTCTTCGCATCAGATAGACCTGATTCTTCGGAAACATGGAAATATGGAGAATACGGCATATACTCTATCAATAGAAATGGTATGGAATTGACTAAAATTATTAAAAGAAAAAGCAGGGAGACAAAATTACCAATAGCATATGATGATACACTTATCCTTTATCTCGCCAACTACCCTGGTAGAGCAGACATATATTCTTATAACACATTAAGAGCTGAGGAAAAACAACTCACAAGAGTTATGGGTAGTATAGAATCATTCAGCATTTCTGACAACGGAAGGATACTATTTTCTCTTTATACTGAGCTTGGATGGGATATATTCAGTATGGAGTTCCCAGATATAGGGTTCACTCCATCTAAATATAATTGGTATGATATTCCTTTTGTATCAGTTGGTAATCTGGATGAACCTGTCGAAAGAACTGACGTCGGGCTCCGATTATCACCCGATTTTGCTGGAGGACTACTTTCCGTATCTAACAACGACTTTTATGCACAGGCATATATCTCAGTATCCGATATACTTGGAAGTCATAGATTTTATCTAATTACAGACTACCCAGGCAATTTACTTGAATCTAACCTCAATTTTGTCTATTGGTATCTTGCAAAAAGACTAAATTTCGGTTTCACTTTTTTCAAGGAACAATATCCAAGTCTGATCTGGTATGATGAATTGATGAACGAAAAATTTACAGGTGCAGGAATCGCCATAGAATACCCGCTTGACAAGTTCAGAAGAATTGAAAGTGATATCTATTTCTATTCTATACAGAGAATATTTTACCAGTGGGATTATATACATGATGAATGGCTTGCATATAAAGATACCGCAAACTATGTTTGTCCCATCTCTTTATCCTATGTGTTTGATAATACTCTATGGGGTTACACTGGTCCTGTAAATGGCACCAGAATGCAGTTCAGCATTGCACGCACAATACCCTTTACAAGATCATTTCTCACATATACATATTTCGGTACTGATATGAGAAAATACTTTAGGTTTTACCCTGGTTATTACTTTGCATCAAGATTGTTTGCTGAAACCATTGATAGTAAGGACTTCGCTAGATTAAGAATAGGAGGTTCTGGCAGTATTAGAGGATATGATTATCTTGAGTTTGCTGGATATGATATTGGAGGAATAAATCTGGAATTCAGGTTTCCCTTCATAAAAAATTTGAGTATTGGATTTCCGCTGCCAATAGAACTATACGGC
>JAGMCL010000039.1 GCA_023129165.1 Caldifarciminota bacterium
GAAGATAGAAATAGACCCTTTACGAATCCAGCTGCATAGTAGTTCATGAATGTCCGGGCAAGTTCATTCGGGGAGAAGATATAAGACTCTTTATTCCTATTCTTTCTATTAACGCAATAAAGGCAGTTGTTCTCGCATATGTTAGTTAATAGAATCTTGAATAAGTTTGTGCATTCTCCACCCTCTCCTCTTGATGGATATATAAAGGGATGTTTTCCTTCTTTGGTGATACACCCGGAAGAATCAAAACGTGCTTCTCTTCCCAGTATAATACTTTTGTTGCTTGAGAGGTCAGATTGTGTTTTAAGAATCATACTATATCGGGAGATATTGGAAGATTACTTCCTAACACACCACACATCCCGGAGGAACATCAGTATCAGTAGTGATTAGTACGGGTTTTCCATCATGGACTGCAGCAAGAAGCATACCCCTTGACTCAACGCCCCTTATTTCTTTAGGTTCCAGGTTCAGGAGTACCACTATGTTTTTTCCTATAAGTTCTTCTGGTTTGTAGACATCGCCTATACCAGCAACAAGCTGTCTTGTATCCCCGCCTATATCTACGAGCAACTTTATTAGTTTATCTGTTCCTTCCACCCTTTCTGCGCTATTTATCTTTGCTGTTTTCAGGTCAAGGGCTTGAAAGTCACTGAACTTTATAATATTGTCCATCATTTTTCTCCTTTCAATAGTTATTTTTTCACTTGAAACAGGTTCAAATAAAATCTCAGTCTTTCCAAGAACAGCACCCTGGGATATTAAAGAGTTTCCAAGTTCATCCCACCTGTATTCCTTAATTTTAAGGAAATTCCTTATTTTCTCCGCAGTGAATGGAATGACTGGTTCTGATAATAATCCAAGATTTGCAATGAGTGATGTTGTAACCCACATAACAGTTGAAAGTCTTTCCTTATCGGTTCTATTGAGTTCCCATGGTTTTAAATAATCGAAATATCTATTACCCTCTCTTGCAAGTTCCATGAATTTTTCTGTAGCACGCTTTGGACTGAAGTTCTCATAGGCATCTTCTACCTCTTTTGCCAGTTCTTTTATCTTTTGGAGTAACTCCATATCCTCTGCTTTAAGGTTCCCCTTATGAGGTATTCTACTACCCATATATTTATCTATAAACTGTAGTATACGGTTGACCAGATTGCCATAAGTACCAACGAGCTCATTGTTATTTTTGTTGAGAAATCCATCCCAGGTAAAGTTACTATCAGACTTTTCGGGTGCATTACTTGCAAGGATGTACCTTAACGGATCCGGTGGAAATTTATCGAGGTAGTCATCCAGCCAGATTGCCCAGTTTCTGGAGGTAGACATCTGTTTTGCTTCAATGGTCAGGAACTCGTTCGCTGGAATCTGAGATGGAAGTACGAATTCACCGTGAGCCATAAGCATAGCAGGCCAATTTATAGCATGAAAGACTATGTTATCCTTACCTATGAAGTGTACAAGCTCAGTGTCCTGAGAAAGCCAGTAGTCTCTCCATTTCTCGGGTTCTCCAAGCTTCTGAGCCCATTCGATAGTTGAAGATATATATCCTATGACATTATCAAACCACACATAAAAAACCTTCCCCTTTGCTTGGGGTAGTGGAACGGGAACACCCCATGAGATGTCCCTGGTTATTGCTCTCGGCTTAAGTCCCTCTTTAATCCATCCGAGGGCAAAAGACCTGACATTCTCCTTCCAATCCTGTTTGCTGTCCAGCCAATCTTTTAGACGGGGTTCAAGCAAATCAAGTCTGAAGAACCATTGTTTGGTCTTTTTATAATCAGGAGTAGAACCACAGAGCTTACATTGTGGATTTTTGAGATTATGTGGTTCAAGTAATTTTCCACACTCATCACACTGGTCACCCCTCGCACCTTCTGAACCACAATAAGGACAATCTCCCTCTACATATCTATCTGGAAGAAATCTCTGGCAATTCTGGCAAAAGAACTGTTTCTCTATTTTTGGTACTATATAACCCTTGCTGTGAAGCTTAAGAAAGAAATCCTGAGAAGTTTTATGATGGAGTGGTATTGAGGTTCTTGAAAAGTTGTCGAATATTATACCAAATTTGGTGAAACTCTCCTTAATACTTTTGTAGAAATAATCAACGAGTTCCCGTGGAGTCTTTCCCTCTTGCTCTGCCTTTATCGTTATTGGCACCCCATTTTCATCGGTTCCACCTATGTGTATACAATTCCTCCTCTTCAATCTCTGATATCTTACATAGACATCAGCAGGCAGGTAGCATCCTGCAAGGTGACCAAGGTGGATTGGACCATTTGCATATGGTAGGGCAGTTGTAACGAGTATTCTACCCATATTTTATCTCCTTCTAAATAGATTACCTTTCAGTATTACCATTGGGGGGTTAGATATTTGTTTTATTTCATCGAGAGTGGTCGGTATCTTTTTTCCATCACTAAGTCTGATAATAACAGTTTCAGTAACCAGATTTCTATCTATAACTGTTCCCTTGCCCTTCTCCGTGTTCACTAAAGAGCCAACAAGTGGGAATTTTTTCCCCTGTTCTTGATAAAATTTTTCTTCGTATTTAAGACAACACATAAGTTTACCACAGAGACCTGTAGCCTTATCAGTACCACATGCAATATCCTGTAACCTGAGTAAAGTTGTAGCAATAGATTCAAAACTATTGAGGTGTCGGGAACAACAGGTTTGTAAACCACATACACCATATTCTATATAACTCTTTGCATAATCCCTTGCACCTATCTGTTGAAATTCTACCCTCATACCCCAGCTTTTGGAGAGATGTTTAACCAGTGATCTATAATCAAGCTTTGTTTCTGCCAGAAAGTAAAATTTTATCTTTCTCCGATCGAATTGAATATGGCATCCGACGATTTTCATCTGAAGGTTAAATTTGGGCAGAAGAGAGATACACTCTTTAGTGTTTTTTATTTTCTCTTTCTCGAGTTGTTCAATTTTCTGCTTATGCTCGTAAGTAGCAACACAAGCAAATCTATAGGAGACTATATGAGATTTAGGCAGTATATCTATAACATGTCCTATATCTTTGCCGCTTTCAGTTTTGTATATTATATAATCACCCTTGGATATTCCTATGTCTGGAGCCTTCACGACCCTTGTTTCCTGTTTCCCACAAGTAACTTTAAATAACATAAAAAACACCTCCAGAAATTAATTTTATATTGTAAATTTTATTTATGTAGGGGCACGGGGCACCTTGAATGGTGAATATTATAACATAGATTTGAGGAATTGTCAATAAAATTTAAATCAATTCCGGAAGTTTATAAGATAGACGATATAATACATTTTCTGAATTTACATTATACTTTAAAGCAAGCATAGCCTCGCGTATTACATCCATCCCCTTCAGGCTCAAGGGTAATTCTTTATCTGATAAATCTATATCTGTATTTCTCACCTTGAGACCAAAATGCTTGACAAGCACATCACCATAAAGTACATAGAGAGAATCGAGGAACTCTTCTATAGATATATCTTTTAAGTTGCGAACAACAGAAAGGCGTTTTCTAACTGGAAAGTGGGCAAATTTTATTGCTTCTTTTCTAACAGGAGATTCCGAAAGACGAACTGCCTTCCCTATACTCCCGCCTGAAAGGTTTGCAAGTAATTTGTGATTTTTTATACCATGCTTCTTTAGTAAGATTTCAAGCTCGGATATATTTAATCTCCCGAATTTCACAATTTTACATCTTGAGATTATGGTTGAAAAGAGATAATTTAGATTTGATGATATAAGAATGATTGTAGTATCAGGTGGTGGTTCTTCAAGTGTTTTTAAGAATGCGTTTTGTGCTTCATCATTCATTGTTTCTGCATCATCAATTATAACAACTCTTTTTGCTGTTGTCCTGAGAGAGAGTATCTGCTTTAGTTCTCTTATTCTGTCGATCTTAATATTCCCCTTTTCGTTTGGAGAGATAAGAATAAGATCAGGAAAGTGACCTTTGTCAATAAGCTTGCAAATAACACAATCATCACAGGGTTCAGACATTTTCTTAAGGCAATTAAGTGTCTTTGTAAGGTTAATAGCTGTAAGCTTTTTGCCCACACCATTAGGTCCTACAAAAAGATAGGATGAGGCTACCCTCCCTTTGATTATATCTTTTTGAATTATTTCCTTGGCAATATCCTGACCTATGATATCATTGAAAGACATAATACTAAAATATTCATTAACCACAGATAGTTAAGACTGAAGACTACAGACCGAAGACCACAGACTAAAATGACCAATAAATGCACAAGGAAATATAAAAAGTACTATGTCTTTGGTCTTGTGTCTCTGGTCTTTCGTTTCTTGTGAAATCCCTGTCCTATGAAATAAATTATTTCACAGGGTGAATGGTTTCTTAATACATATTATATATTACTTTAATAAAGTCAATGGGTCAATTGCACGTCCATCCCTTCTGATTTCAAAGTGGAGAGTTGACTCTGTTACCATTCCTGATGAACCAACCTTTCCTATTATTTCACCCTTGTCTACCATTTCTCCATTTATTACATTAATAACCAAGAGGTGTGCATAGAGTGTATGGTATCCATTTTCATGGTCAATTATGATGATATTTCCATATCCATAGAACCTATCTGCATATACTACACTACCGCCATAGGAGGCGATCACAGTAGAACCTTCGCTGGTCTTTATGTCTATACCATTATTTAATAGTTTAGTACCATAAATAGGATCAACAATAGTTCCAAATTTCGACGTTACTGTTCCCTGTGAAGGCCAGATAAAATTATCGACCTTACCTGTTACTTTATCCCTTACCATTCGTAGGATAAATTGCTCTAACTCCTCTCTTGAACGTTTGAGTTCTTCAACAAGTTTTCCAAGTTCACTCTGCTTGCTTTTAACATTCTTTAATAAATTTTCTTTTGCATTCTTCTGATCAAGAATATTTTTCCTTACAGATTTCTCTTCCTTTTCCAGGGCGATTAGAGCGCTGAGTTCTTCCCGGGCTATGTTCTTTGATATGAGGATTGAATTTCTTCTCACAGATAGACTGTCTAAAAAGGTCTTCTCTTGATTGAGAAATATATTAAGACAAAAGATATTCTCCTCTCTCTGCCTGCAAAGTGTGACATCAAAAGAGGGTGTTGTGTAATACTCCCTGTATAATAGAAGTATAGCTTCATCGAGATTCTTAGTTTCCTTGTCTACGGATTCCTTAATTGAAGTTTCATCTTTAATCAAAAAATCTATCTTCTCACGCAGGCTTTTTTTATCTCTCTCTATTTGCGACAGCTTTCTTCTCTGCCTTTCCTCTTCTCTCTCTATTTTCTCGAGCCCCTGTAATATTCCTCCCTCATCCTGTTTAAGGAGTTCCAATTCTTCTTGAGTTTCCGTTAGCCTTTCCTCTATTTTATTGAGCTCTCCATGGTAGTCTGAAGAGAGAATCAATATAAATATGAAAATACAAAGCATATGTAAATTATATCTTATTTTTGTATAATTGTCAAGAAAAAAATTATATTAATAATCAGGTGTATAATACATAGATATCATATTATTAATTCATTATGGTTCAAAGATAGGTAAGAATCATATTACAATGAGATTGCTTCGTCCGTCAAGAAGAGCTACGGACTCGCAATGACAGAGACTGTAATGAGATTGTTCGTCCGTCAAGAAGAGCTACGGACTCGCAATGACACTTTTATTATCGTCATTGCGAGCCGCAGGCGAAGCAATCGCATTATTAAGGACTAATGGAATAATATAAGGAATATAAACGAACTGCCTGCTATTTTGGCGTACACCATAGAGTATTCTATGGAGTGCCTGCCTGCGGTAGGCAGGCGTTAACCATGTTAACGCATAGCTGTGACCCCATAGAGTATTTCTCCACAGGGTAAACGCGGTCACAGCACTCCAAAAATGGTTTGAGATAGTGCTGAGTAGTTAATTTGTGGAGTATACAGGAAGGAAGACCTTAAAAACAGAACCTTTACCCAACTCACTTTCGACATTTATCCAGCCATCGTGTTGTTTAATAATACCAAAAACAGTAGATAAACCAAGTCCGGTACCCTTTCCAACATCTTTAGTACTAAAAAAAGGCTCGAAGATGTGTGAAATGATTTTCCTATCCATACCGATTCCTGTGTCTGTAACAGATAGGCAGACAAATTTTCCGGGTCGTGCTTCGCGTATGGTTTGACAATCCTTTTTCTTCAGGGTCACATTTTCTGTTTTAATAGTGAGCTTTCCTCCTTTAGGCATGGCATCTTTGGCATTGACTCCCAGATTCATGATTATCTGTTCAATATTTCCTTTATTGCCCTGTACCATCCAGATGTCGGATTGCAGCTCAATGTTAACTTTGATATTTTTACCAAAGAGCTGGCTGAGCATTTTTAATAAATCATCAACTATTTCATTTATGTTAAGGGAGGTGAACTCTATTGGCTCTCTACGACTGAAAAGGAGTAACTGGTTTGTGAGACCTGTTCCACGTTTAGAAGCATCATTTATGTGGCATAGAAACTTATGTAGAAGGTCCGTGTTTTTTATATTCTCAATCGACAGGTCAGTATACCCTTTGATAGTCGTCAACAGGTTGTTGAAATCATGAGCAATTCCTCCGGCTAATCTCCCTATAGATTCCATCTTTTGTGCCTGTAAAAACTGGTCACGTATCTTCTCTTTTTCTTCTTCTGCCTTTTTACGATCCTTCATCTCTTTCCTCAATTGCTCATTGGTAATACTTAATTCGGAAGTTCGCTCATCTACTCTTATCTCTAATTCTTCTTTGATCTTTTCTACCTTCTCTTTTTCCTCTTTTAATTGTCTGGTTCGGACATCAACTTCCTTCTCTAATATTCTTTGTCGTCTTTCCAAATTTACGATACGCATTTTGACAGAAGCATAAATGGTACCTATCCCTACTATTATACAAAATAGATAAAACCACCAGGTTCTCCAGAAAGGAGGGATTATTCTAAAACTATAGGTAGATAGATTTTTATTCCATAGACCATCACCGTTGCAAGCTTTTACCTTGAATGTATATTTCCTGGATGGCAAATTTGAGTAGGTAATATAGGTTTCTTTAGTTATTGGTGACCAATTTTTATCAACTCCTTCAAGTTTATATTGATATCTTACTTTTTCAGGGTTGGTTAGACTTATGCCTATGAAATCAAACGTTATATGGTTTTGGTTATAGAGTAATTTCAAGCCAATTGGTAAACCTGATTTTTTACTGATACTATCGGTGTAGGTAGACCAATCGACATCTTCGAAAAAGAGACGCAAATTTGTAATATGTGTGAGTGGTTCCACTGTATTTGGCTTATCTTCCCTGGGGTTGTATTTCACAACTCCTTTTATTGTGCCAAACCATATGTTGCCTTTACTATCTTTACAAACTGCGTTTTGATTACATTCTATACCGATAAAACCCTCTTCTTTACCATAATGTTTGAATGTTTTTTTTCCTGTTTTATTATACTCTGAAATATCGAGTTTGTCTATTCCCCTGTTTGTACCTATCCATAGGTTCCCTGTGTCATCAAAAACCATTGAAAGTACTGCATCGTCACATAAGCCAACCTCGGATGTGAAGGTCTCAAATGAGCCAGGCTCTCCATTATTAGAATAAATATGTTTTAAAACCCCACCACCATAGGTACCAATCCATATATTTCCTTCCTTATCTTTCCTAAGACACATAATAGCATTACTACTTAGGCCCTCTTTTGTGGTATAATTAATAAACGCTTTGCCATCATATTTACTTATACCACCACCATCAGTTCCAAACCACATATTTCCGTCTTTATCTTCCAAAATAGACATTACAATATTATTACCTAAGCCATCTTTTGTAGTAAAGCTTATAAAGGATTTTCCATTATATCTACATACACCACCACCATCAGTTCCAAACCACATATTTCCTTTTTGGTCCTCAGTAATAGAATGTATGCTATTACTACTCAATCCCTCTTTTGTAGTATAATTAGTAAAAGTATCTCCATCATATTTAATTAAACCACCGCTATTACAACCAAACCACATATTTCCTTTTTGGTCCTCAAAAACAGACATAATAAAATCGTCGCTTAAGCCATCTTTTATTGTATAGTTAATAAAATTTCTTCCGTTATATTTACTTACTCCCCCTCCGTATGTTCCAAACCACATATTTCCTTTTTGGTCCTCAAAAATAGAATAGATAGTATTATTATTTAGACCATCTTTAGTAGTATAATAGATAAAAGTATCTCCACCATATTTACATACACCACCATCAGTTCCTATCCATATATTTCCTTCTCTATCCTCTAAAAAATACCATATTGAATTATTACTTAACCCATCTTTTGTGGTGTAGTTAATAAAGGTTTTTCCATCGTATTTATATACACCTTTGCCATTAGTCCCAAACCACATATTTCCTTCCTGATCCTCTAAAATAGAGTAAATTGTATTTTCAGCTAACCCTTTTTCTAAAGTGAAATCTGTAAAGGTTATTCTGTCATATTTACTAATACCAACATCAGACCCAAACCATAGGTTTCCTTTACTATCTTCAAGGATATAAAAGATGTTATTACTATTAAGACCATCTTTAGTTGTAAAATTAGTAAAGGTTGCTCCATCATATTTTGTTACACCACCGCCGCCAGTCCCAAACCATAGGTTACCATCTTTATCCTCTAAGATCGACCAGATTGTATTATTACTTAAGTTCTCGTTTGTGGTTATTGTAGTGAATTTCGCTCCGTCATAATTATTTACACCTTCACCAGTCCCAAACCATAGGTTACCATCTTTATCCTCTAAGATCGACCAGATTGTATTATCGTTTAGTCCCTCTTCAGCTGTAAAATTTGTAAAGGTTTCCCCATCATATTTACTTAAACCAACATCTGTTCCGAACCACGTATTCCCTTTTCTATCTTCTACAATAGACAAGATTATATTATTACTTAAGCCATTTTTTGTAGTTAGGTTAGTAAAATTTACCCCATCATATCTGCTAACTCCTCCTCCATTTGTGCCAAACCACATATAACCTTTGCTGTCCTGATAAATAGCCATTACCTGAGATTGTGCCAGGCCGTCTTCTACCGAGTAGATCTTGAAATTATAATGTTGACCGGAAATAGTCTGGGGTAAGTTTAATAATGTTATGAAAGTGTAAAATAAAATACGCATTGTATTCTCCTTGAGGAATGAGTGGGATTAAAATATATCTTTTTATTTATTGTTGAGTTTCCTTAATGTTTATCCTGCTTAAACTTCTATTATTAGAATCCAGCCAGAGTGGGTGCAGTAAATTTTGTAAAGAATTATATTATCTCTAAAACATATTATAACAGAAGTAAGACTAAAAGTCAAGCTTTTTTATGTAGATGACAGATTCCTTAAAACTACCTTTGAACTCTCTTGATTTTCGGATTTTTTTCAGAAATCTCAAGGAAAAAACTTGACAGACTGAAATTTTTGTGGTATGATATAAACATCCCTTATTTAAAGTAGGAAAAGGTATAATACGCCCTTAGAATCTGAACAGTTCCGAGTTTTCCAAGGTTAAGATTCATTTTTATATATTAATTTTACTACCGAAAGACAAACCTTAAAAAGGATGAAACCCTTAGCATGTATTTTGCTATATCCCGCCATTTTGTTACTTTCTCAGGGTGTTCTTCATTCTCAAACCTCAGAATATAATATAGTAGGATATGTATATGATGCTGTATCAGGTGTTGGTTTACCTGGTGTCAATCTTGTGCTCGAAGGAACTACTATGGGAGCAAGCACAGATTTAGATGGAGCATTTAAGATTAGTGGTATAAAGTCCGGTGTATATACACTCACAGCAACTATGATGGGTTATAAAAATAAAAGTTACAGGTTAGATTTATCAGGCGATAAAACGGTTAGAACTGATTTCTACCTTGAGGAGAAGGTTATAGAGATGAAAGGAATTGAGGTAGTGGGGGAGAGACCAATGATAGAAAAGGATATGACTGCCTCCCAAAGGGTTATGGATAAACGTACACTCGAAGCTTTACCCATTCAGGATGTGAGAAGCGCCCTTACAACCCGAGCTGGGATATCTGGTGAGGGAACTGATATACACATAAGAGGAGGAAGGTCGAATGAAATTCTTACAATAGTTGACGGTATGCCTATTCGGGACCCCCTTTCTGGTTCCGCCTTTGGGATGTATCTTCCCATTTCTTCAGTCAGTGAAGTGGAGGCTCTCACAGGCGGTTTCAATGCAGAGTACGGTCAGGCCATGTCAGGAGTGGTAGAAGTAAGATTAAAAGAGGGCGGTGATATCTACCATGGTGAGATTGAATTTTCTTCAACCACACCATTTGGTTATTCTGAGAACATCATGATACTACAATTAGAAGGGCCTGAGTTCTTAACCAAAAGTCTTCTACCTATTTTTGGTATTCGCATGCCTGGTAGGGTTTCATTCTTTTCGAATCTCTATATAAGATTTTCTGATACATATCTACCTCATGCAGACAATCTTTACTCGAGTGTTTTTAAATCATCATCACTATCTCCATGTGAGGAAAATACTATGTCAGGTGTATTGAAATTCACCTGGTCTCCAAGTAATAAGCATAAGTTTGCTCTATCCTTTTCAAGATCAATGGAGATAAACCAGGGTTATTTCCTCTCGAGAAGTGATTATCCTTTTTCATATGGGTTTCCATACAGATATATTAATATACTTGATAATTATCCAACGTTTACCAGGGATGGCAACCAGATAACGATCTCATACCACAGTGTTCCAGCTCTTAATACCTTTTATGATATAAAATTTTCAAGATTCTTTACAAATCTTCATATAGATGTAGCAGGAAAGCATTGGTCAGAATACGATGAGCTGTTGGATATATTTCCGGTAGGTGACACTCTTAAGCCTGCTGGTGATGGGTTCTGGGATGTTGGTGATGCCCCTTACTGGCATGACCATTATGTTGAGACATACACAGGTAAGTTTGATTTATCAAGGGCAATAAGTTCTCTCTATAACGTCAAAGTAGGGCTTACCTTACAGAGTTCTGAAATTCAATGGATAGATATCCACTACCCATGGTTTGCATCACCTGGAGGTCTGGGATTAAACCAGGATATATACAGGGCAAGGGAATTTGATGGTGGGGTTTACTTTCAGAATCAGATAACCTTCGCAGGTATGATCGCAAATCTTGGTGCAAGACTCGACTTCTGGGTTCCTGGAAGATACCTTGAGGATGGTGTTAGAAGTGCTCTTCAGGATGAGGACATACCACCAATAGTAGAACAGCAATATAGTGCCTATCTGAACGAAAATCCTAAAATACCCTTTACAGATTATCACATTAAGGCACACCTATCTCCAAGGGTTGGTATATCATACCCTGTTACGGATAGAGATAAGGTTTTCTTTTCCTACGGGCATTTTTCACAACTCCCTGATAGAAAATTTGTATATTCAAAACTGGGAAGACGAGCAACCTCAACATATGAGCTTGTTGGTAATCCTAACCTGAATCAAACGATTACTGTTGCCTATGAGCTTGGGTTGGAACATCTTTTTGGTGAATATACAAAGCTTGTAACTACAGCCTATTATAAAGATGTCTTTAACTATCCAACTGCTTTAAAGGTTCCTGGAATTCCACCAAATCCAGATTTCTGGATGTACTTCAACTCGGACTATTCGAGGTCACTGGGAATTGAAATCACTCTTGAGAGAAGGTTATTTAAAAATTGGTATGCTGACATTGAATTAACTATTTCACAAAGTAAGGGTAGGACATCTACAGCTGAGGACATATACTGGAGAGGAGAGGAAGAGACCCTTAAGGAATGGTATCTAAAGTGGGATAGACCAATTAAATTTTTTGGCTCAGTTGCCTATATTTTAAATGAGGATGAGAAACTCAATATTTTAGGCATAACCATACCAGGGGATTTAAGAGCCAATTTCTCCCTCTCTTTACAATCAGGACGGAGATATACACCACAGGATAATTATGGCAATAGAGGGGAGGTAAACTCGGGTATTGGACCATACTGGAGTAGGGCAGATATTGGGTTGGAGAAAGGGATGAAAATATTTGGTTTAAAATTAAAATTATTTTTTGAGGGTAAGAATATTTTCAACCACAGGAATGTCTATTATATTAATCCTATTACTGGTAGGGATTACAGACTTGGTGACCCGCTTCCTCCATATACAGATGAGGAAGATATGCTCAGTCCCGCAAGATACAGAGAGGGGAGAAAGTTAAGACTTGGGCTTGTTCTTGAACTTTGAAAATTGTCGTTGCGAGACCCGATTGACGTCGGGACGAAGCAATCGCATTATTAAGACGGGGGATCCTACTCTGCGGGAAATTTGTGCTTATAAAAACCTATAAATAATAAAGGTAATTATAAGACGTTTGACACAAAGAGAGTTATATACATCAATATTAGTCGTAGTTTTTGTTGTTTCACCTTCATTTCTTTTGCTTGCCCCGTGGAATAGATAGTATTATGTTTGGGGAACTCCTTGCAATATGTTTTATTCCACAGGGCGGGCCCAAAAGAAACGAAGCAAAGAAAAAGGCACCCCAATGTTTTTCTTAACGGCAGATTGACTGCGTCTTATGGCTAATTTCCAGAACTCGCTTCGCTCAAACACCTGTAAATCTTGACGCCAACGCCTTGCAATCTGCCTAAAAAACAACATGGGGATTTAAAAGAAAAGTTAACTTTTAACATCGGTTAGCTATTGTCTTAATACGTAATAACATATAATTTAGTATCAAATCTTTTATAATTACCTTAAGTTATTATGTAATTGTAGGAGGGACTTCATAGTCCCGATAACACATTTAAAAAATGTAGGCACGCCTGCCTGACGGCAGTCAGGATTTCAAATCGTGCTGGCTAACAAATAAGTAATGAAATACAAAACAGGCATCATATTTTTAGCAATAGTACTTGTATCCTTTCCCCTTCATGCGGATATCTTCGAGATACTCGGGGGCCAGAAGGTAGGTACTACATCACTCACATTCCTTAAAATAGGTGTCGATATAAGGTCTGAGGGGATGGGACAGACACTCGTCTCTACAACAAGAAATGCATCTGGTGTATATTTTAATCCTGCAAATGCGGTATTTGCAATAAATAGCATGACATTTTCCCATACTTTATGGCTTGCAGATATCAGTTATAACTATATTGGTTTTGTTAAGAATGTCGGTAATAGTGCAATTGCACTTCAGGTTTCGAGTCTATCAAGTGGTTATATTGAAGAGACCGACGAACTGCATCCAACAGGAACAGGAAATCATTTCAGATTTGCTGACAACCTTCTCTCTCTATGCTATGCATTTAGAATTACAGACAGATTTGCCATAGGCATTACAACAAAAGGAGTAATGGAAACTCTTGCAGATATTCATTCTTATTCCCTGGTGCTGGATATAGGAACTGTTTATAATGTAGGTTATAGAGATATAAAAATTGGAATGTCTCTTTTAAATATGGGTTCTGATGTAAGACCAACTGGTGAATACTCCATTGATGGTGTAGATTATTCTTATGAGGCTTATCCTCTTCCAATTGTTTATAGAATTGGAGTCTCTGGAAAAATTTTTAAGAATCTTCTTTTTGCCATCGAAATGGATAAACCCTCAGATAATGTAGAGGCATTTAAGATAGGTTGTGAATTCTCACTATCTTCTTTTCTGGCACTCAGGGGTGGATATAGATTAAATTCAAAAGCATCGGGAAGTAGTGGTTTATCTTTTGGAGCTGGATTTATTATCCCCTGGCATAGCAAGGAGTTCTTTTTAGATTATGCATTTACTGAGATGGGTTATATAGGGGGAACTCATAGAATGGGAGTAAGTCTAAAATTATGAGATATTCTATATCCATATTGTTCTTTTTTCTTCTTGTTGGTTGTGGAAAGAAATATCCTATACCACCTGAGTACGACTACAGCCTACCACCTGAGGAATCGTATGTACTTGTGGATACCTGGACAGGTGATGGTGAATATGTTTTGGATAATATGGTTGATGTAATTGTTGGAACTGATGGTTTTATTTATGCCCTGACGGATAATGACGTAAAGAAATTGTATGAAAATGGACAGCTTAATAAAATAATAATTGAAGACCTATTCTTACCTTCTGCAATATATCAAGATATAAAGCGGAATATTTTTATATCAGATGGTAATATAATAAGGTTATTCGACAGGGAGGGGGATTCGATTTTTGCCTTCCAGGATACAGCAGTAGCTGTTTCAGCTGGTATATCCTCGGTTGATGATAAGATTTTTATGTCAGATAGTGAAAGGGACCTGGTTTTATCATATGATACTCTGGGAAATCTTATAGATACATTGTCATCTTTTGGGGCAGGCATCCTCAACGTTGATAAACCATTGGATTTGTGCATCTGGGAGAACAGAATCTTTATCGTCTCATCAGAACACAATTGGGTTGAAGCAATCTCGACATATACACCAAGGGTAAACCTTCTACACCTGGGTGGAGAGTCTCATGAGGGGGATACGCTTCCTGGTTATTTTATTAATCCTGTGGATGTGGCAGTTGATGATTCGGGTTGTGTCTATGTAGCAGAAACTGGTAACCAGAGGATACAGAAGTTCGATATGTATGGCGATTTTATAGTAGAGACAAAACTATCTGAGGCACCGGTAAGTGTGGCTGTGTCGCGTGATGGTATGAGTCTATATGTAGCTTTTACAGACAGGATAGAGAAATATAAAAGACCCGAGACGCCCGGGGCGCCGGAGTAGCAATCAGACCGAAGACCACCCTGTAAAACTCCTTCGGAGCAACGGGGCAAGCAGATATGAGACAAAAGACCAAAGACATAAAAATAATAAAAGAATTTCGTGTATTTCGTGTTTTTCGTGGGTAGATTATCCGTAGAAATGTATATGAGGAAGTTGCTCATCATATTTCTCTTCCCCCTGGTGGTTTTTGCAAAGACTGACAATTCGAAGTATACGATTGCTGGAAATGTCCACCTTACTGTTACGAATTTCGGAATGTTAGGTACGGGTTTCAGGGTGTGGAACCCTGAGACAGGTGAACCTCAACCATCCTGTGAGTATCCTGTTGGTACCAGGACTGAGCATCTCTATAGAGCTGGACTTTGGGTGGGTGCTGTCTCTCCCCAAGGAATTAATGTCACCACAGGAGTGAACGATGCAACTTCAGTAACACCCGGTTCCAGTGAGGGATTCGAATTCTATCCTACAAGAAGCTCTGATGATGTGGTAATAGAGAAATCCAATCTTATGACATCACAGTATTATTCACTGGATGCAGTATCTGAGCAGGATTTTTACGCAGTGTATTATGATACTTCTTATGTAGTTAATCACACTTCGTTGGGATTATGTATAAAACAGACGTCTTATGTATGGTCCTACTCATATATTGATGATGTTGTAATTGTTACATATAGTATAAAGAATATTGGAGATGCAGATTTAGAGGATATCTATGTTGGCATTTATGCAGAGATGGTATCAGGTAATCGGGATTTCTGGGGCGACGATTTCAATTCAACACCATTTTTCGGTCATAAACGCATCTTCTATAATGATACTCTATATCTTATGTATGAGAGAAACGATGGATTCGATTACCTTGCGAAGGGTTTTGTTGGTATAGGTTTTTTAGGAATTGAGACTAATGCTGGTCAGATAGAACTTGACAGTCTTAAAAAAACTTTTTACTGGTGGAAGTGGAGAGAGATGGAAGGTGATGTATCAGACCTTCGGAGATATGAAATTATATCAAGTGGTATAAGGAAGCCTGATATGGATGATGTATATTACTATGAAAATGGATATCCAGACCCCATACCTCTCATTTCTATGGGAGCCATTCCCTATCTTAATATGCAAGATTCCATCACTTTAACAATTGCACTATGTTGCGGGATAACAGATAATGAGTTGTTTCAGAACTTCGGTTGGGCAAGGAAGGCATATGAATCAGATTATGTTTTACCTGCTCCACCCCCATCTCCAAGACTCGTCATAATACCTGATTCAAGGAAGGTCACTCTTCTATTTGATGATTCTCCTGAGTTTGTGAGAGACCCTTCACCACCAAACTTAAGAGATTTTGAGGGATACAGGATATATAGAAGCGAGACAGGTTTGGCTGACCCGGATGAGTGGATACTCCTATATCAGTTTGACAAGACACCTGATGATTCAATACAGGATGTTGACCACTCCCAGGGTTTTAATACTGGTATGCCAGAGAAGGAAACTGAGGGTGAGCATGAGGGATGGTATAAGATAATTGACCAGGGTGTGAGAAATGGGTTCAGGTACTATTATACTGTGACGTCTTATGACGTTGGGAATCCAGAGATAGGTCTTCCTCCTCTTGAATCCGCATTAAGGCAAAATATGGTTGAGGTCATTCCAGGTACACCACCTACTTCTGAACCCGACAAAGCAGTAGGTGTTTATCCAAATCCATACAGAATGAGTTCTATGTGGGACACAGGTTCACCAAGGGGAAGGGTAATCAGATTTTTCAATCTACCGGAAAACACTACAATATACATATATAACCTTGCCGGAGATCTGGTTAAGACTTTAGAACACAAAGGCGTTTTAGAAGAAGGAGCAGGTGGTGAGGCAGTATGGGATCTTATTACAGATAGAGAGCAGGCAGTTGCAACAGGACTCTATATATTCTGCGTTAAGGACCATAATACCGGGAGAATTAAGAAGGGAAAGTTTTTAGTGATAAAATAATCGGGACGCAGATGTGCGCAGATATACAGGATAAGAATTTTATATATAAAGGACTAACTGGAAAAATTATAAACATTTTCTTTAGGATTTAAAACAAACTTGGATATGGGCTTTCTGGAAAATTATGCGAAAATACATTAATGATAGAGTTAAAAAAATAGGCATTTGATAACAGCAGAAAATAAAAATAAAGAATCATGATAATCTGCGTTTATCTGCGTCCTAAAAAGAGCTATATGAAGAAATTCATTATCATATTTATTGCAGTAATAGCCTTTATAAGCTGTAAGAGGGAGCCGCCTATTGAGCCTGTCTTGAATATACCACCTGAAACCCACATATATGTTGAAGGTTTAGTTGATACAGTTCCTGCAAGGCAGGTAATCCACTGGTGGGGAAATGACCCTGATGGATGGGTGGTTGGTTATCATTATAACTGGGATGGTAATGAGGATACAGTATTTACTACACTGACCTGTGACACCTTTATTCTGACAGCAGAGGATACTGTGAATTTTCATACGATTAGTGTATGGGCAGAGGATAATGAGGCAGCAGTAGATACGACTCCAGCAGTATTGACAATACCAGTTATGAACAGCCCACCTATGGTCTATTTCAAGGAAGGAAGTTTACCAAAGGATACTACATTTTCAGTTGTTACATTCTATCTGGAAGCAGAAGATGTAGATGGAAATGAAAGCATAAAGGGTTTCTATTATAGACTTGATACCGATGTATCTATGAATTTCATTCCTATAGATACACCCTATATAACCCTCAGAGATATTCAAACTGATGAGAGAACGTTTTTTGCATGGGCAGTGGATGAGTCGAATGCCATATCTGATTCTATAAGCCATACCTGGTGTGTAGAGGAAGTAGTATCAAACATCCTTCTCGTTGATGAAGAACCTGGTACTGGAGCAAGGCTGTTCTACATAGGGATATTAGAATCAATAGGATTGACCTATAATCTATGGAGGATTGAGGATGCTCTTCCGTATTCACCATTTGATGTGGATATAACTGTAAATGAGCTTGGATTTAATACTATTATCTGGTTCACAGGTAGGGATGTAAGTCAGATACCACATGTCCAGATGACAATAGAGAAATATCTTGACGATGGGAAGAACCTTCTCCTTGTGAGCCCTTCTGTCTTGAACGGGTTCTACGATCCAGAGATTCCTTCGCTATTTCCCCATAACTACCTTTGTGTTGATTCTGCCACTGTTGTGTGGGATAAATTTATCCCAGCTGATTCTATTATCTCACGCGATACCCTTATAACTGGCTATCCTGAGATGCTTGAGGTGTCTACATTCATATCAAGGTTTGATGCCTTTGAGGCGATTGAGGGGGCAGAAATCATATACAGATTACCAGAATCAGGATTGTGGGAAGGGACACCTGGTGTAGCAGTTAGATGTCCAGCACAAAATGTAAATCTTGTCTTCTTCTCAATTCAAATAGATAAGTTAAATGGTATGGGTAATGCTGGTGAAGTAGTTGGGTATGTTCTTGAAAATGAGTTTGGTCTGAAGTGATGGCAAGAGGGAAATGTTTAATGTTGTATGTTAAATGTTAAAAGATAGATAGTAGGAGCGACTTCCCAGTCGCGATAGTTGATTAGTTAATTAGTTGAATAGTTGATTTTTGAATTTTGCAGTGAAAAAAAGGGGGTAGTATGTATAAAGGAAGCATAGTGTTTTTAGTTCTCCTTATCGCAGTTGCGTGCTTTGGTCAGCATGTAACAACGATATACGAGATTCAGTCAAATAGGGACCCTGTTACTCAATGGACCAACTGGATAGATTCTCTTGTAATTGTAGAGGGTATAGTGACCTGTGACTATGGAGTAACTGGTAGTTATAACTTCTTCCTTGAAATGAAACAGGGAGGACCCTGGAGTGGTATAATGGTGTATGTTCCAGAGACACCTGCAGGTTGTTTTGAGGTTGATGTGGGTGATTCACTCATTGTTACCGGCACTGTGCTCGAATATTATGACAATACAGAACTTAGGATTGACGATACAACACTGGTTGAACGATGCGGTTCTATAGGTTTACCACCTGTTACAGTAATATCAGCAGCACATCTTGATACTACGTTATCCTCGTCACTATATCTATATCAACCAGACTCTGCCGAAAAGTATGAAGGTGTATTAGTTCAGGTACAGAATGCATTCGTAACAGATCCATTGGATGTAAACAATAATTGGGAGATATCTGATGGTTATGGTTACGCAACTGTTCTTAATAATTACACATATACGCCGGGAGTTGGTGATTTTCTCAATGTCGCTGGTATAGTGCACACCCACTACGATATTTACAAGATAAGACCAAGAGATATAAATGATATAGAAGTCCTTGGTGAGGGTCGTCTATCTGTTGTATACTCAACATCAAGGACAGGAGTAAATGTTCAATTCACCAGAGACGTTGATGATGTTACTGCAGGTAATACGGCTAACTATGAGATAATACCCGTAGTGACTGTAACAGGTGCATCACGGGATGCTGATGACTTTTCTCTTGTCCATCTTGTTACAGGTACACAAACTGATGCGCAATTATGCACACTTGTCGTTGATGGTGTTGAAGATATTGGAGGGAATCTAATATGTGATACGATGACTTTTTACAGCGGATTTGTCCCAATAACAACCATACAGAGTGATACTGCATCCGGGGACCCTGAGTTTGCAAGTCTCTGGGATGGACGCCTTGTTACCCTTACTGGTATCATTACTGCTGAAAGTGAATGCTTCTATATTCCTGCATGGTACTGGATACAGCAGGTTGAAGGTCCATGGTCTGGTATAATGGCGTACCATCCAGGTCATACTTACATAACAACAAGGGGTGACTCAGTGGTTATAGCTGGTGGGATAGAAGAATACTATGGTATGACAGAGATTTTGGATATTATCTATTATAATATTGAATCCTCTGGTAATACAATCCTTCCTTCAGAGGTTAACTCAGGAGATTTAAACGCCGTCACAGGTGCAATTGCTGAGCAGTGGGAGGCTGTACTTGTAATGGTTGATACTGCTGAAGTAGTTGATGCAGGAACTGACCCTGGTAACTCCCCGTGGGATATTGATGATGGAACTGGTCGGTGTATTGTAAGCAACTATGAAGCGTATACCTATGAACCTGATAGTGGAAATCTCGTAAATGTTACAGGTGTAACAAGGTTTGACAATGGGTTCAACCTCTATCCAAGGGATGATGGAGATATAGACCTGCTGCCACACGGTATTGAAGACCATAAAGTAGGGTATTTTGATATTGCTCTCTTATTCAATCCTGTATCTCGCTCATCTGGGGTGCTCCTCACCATTCCCAAAAGGTCTTCTGTAGAGCTGTCGTTATATAACCTCGCAGGTCGACGAATCGCGGATATAAAGCAAGGTATACTAGAAGCCGGTGTCCATGAATTGACCTTGGACATAAGGGAAATACCAAATGGTGTTTACTTCTACCGTTTTAAGACAGAGAATAGAAGTCTTACGAGAAAGGTTGTAATATTGAAATGAGATGAAAAATTGAATAGCAAAAGAGGTTGTTGAGGAAGGAGTGGTTTAATTTATTATATTATTTGTGTTATGATCACGAAACAATAAGCAGTAGGGGGACAAAGCTTGTCCCCCTTGTTTTTTACCAGTTGAAAGTTAATTCTTTTTTAACTTATTTTCTTACAGTTACAAAATGAGTTATAAAAATGGTGTGTAAAGGGATTTTTGATTTTTAGATGATGATATTCTAATTGGGAATTTAATAAAATAGAGAATGTTATTTACATATGCCTCACTCAATACAGGATTTATAGTTAGCTCTATTTCATTAATACGAATTTTTTTGTTATCTTATACTTATCTGATACAAACTTTGCAAAATAGATTCCAGATGGAAGATTCTTACTATTTAGTGTTATATTATGATAACCAACATCAAGTTTATTGTCTTCAAGTGTCTTTACTTCTTTTCCTAATACATCATAAATCTTGAGAGAAACTTTCTTCTTCTTTGGAACACAAATCCTGATAGTCATATCATTCATTGCTGGATTTGGGTATAAAGATAGAGAATGAATAAGAGGTGTATCCTCCAATGCAGTTTGTGAACCACCTTTATAATATATACGTCTGACAAGCCTTTCTTTAAATGCAACCTTATCCACATAAGTATATAACATCTGTAAATAGACATCAGTATACTCACCAGGTACTATAGTAGATCGGATGGCGATGTGAGGAGGCTTATTGGGAATAGGACCCTCTAGTTTGATACCATTAAGTAGGGATAGTGAAACCCAGTTTATTGCTTGCTCCGCTTTATAGCTATACCATACACCAGGATCAAAATATGTTGAAGTAAACGATAATAAATAAAGATAACCATTGTTCTTTGCCATATTGACCTGTTGTGGCTGATGTCCGTCTGGGTTATCTATCACTCTTACCCCCCAAGAGATACCCCCCATCGAGGTATCTGGATAGAACCCGTAGTATATTCTAAGAGGAGGACGTGGTTCGTGTAGGTCCTTTCCGATCCATACCATAGTAACATATTCTTCATTATCATGAGATATAGAAAATGGATCGCGCCTCGCTGAATAAAGTTCATCAACGAACCATGGACCTTGCCATTCATTAGCATGGGTTTTTGAGGCATACTTTAGGAAATCGTAGTCATAGTAGTCCTCATATTTCCTCCATAGTACTATTTTGTTATCATATACTTCTCTTCTTACAATTGACGGTTGTACGTATTCGGTCCAACCCGAACCATTTGAAATAAAGGTGCTGTCTAAAAAACTTTTGGCTGGTCTAAGAAGATAAATATATATTTCATGATATGTACCGTTTTTAGCATCAAACACAAGATCTGCTCCTCCAGAATATTTGTTTTCACACAGACTTGGATACCTTGCATTCCAAGAAGAAGGTACGTCAATAGTTGAGATAGAATTCCAACCGGTAGATGTGAGATAGCGGTATTTAATTGAGGTAAGTTCAGACCATGCTACTACTGGTCCGTAACCATAGAAATAAGAAAGCGCCGGATCTTGTGCAATATTCTCGTCATCAGATATCTGATAAGGCTCCGACCATGTTCTTCCATTGTCTAAAGACGAAATATACCATATCTTATTTTGATGCTGGTATACTGCATGTAAGCAACTATTTTTATCACGAAGCAGGTTCTTTCCGTTAACTCCTCCCGTTGTTCCAGTAAATGTAGGATTTAGCATTACTAATGCCTCATTGGAAAAGTCTGAACATCCTCCTCCATCAATCTCAGCATATACTCTGTAATAATAGTCATAACTGAATAATAAATCCTTTGTATCAGTGTAAGTAGTAACATTGGCGGGCACGCTACCAATAGTTTCCCATTCTCCACCTACTGGCTTCCTCTGAATTATGTAGTAATCCTCATAATTTGAGTTATCCTCCCAGTTAAGTACTACTTTATCATATGATACAACATCTGCAATGAGGTTGGTGGGGGCATGTAATATAATGACTGTAGCTGTGCCCTCAAAAGGAATATAATTGTTAGCAGTTACAGTTACAGACATATCACCTGATTGCTGTGGATATATTGATAAATTCACTTCTCCTTGTGCATCTGTATATTCATATGCGTATATGTCCTCACCCATCATAAGGCAAACGAGTGCATTAGGCACAGGGGAGGAGTCACCACTATTATGGACATTAACTGCAAAGATTAGGGTACCCAAAGCTATAATTTCTGGATATGATACTGTAAGAACTTCAGGTGTAAATGTCCAAAGATTTAATTCTGGATCACCAAGACAGATGAAACTGTTATAATGCTCTATACTATTGTATAAGTTATAAACTTTCTTTCGACCTTCCTCACAGGATAGGCCAAGATTAAGTGAATGTTCGAACATCCCTTCAACAAAACCTCTCGCAAGTGCGCTTCTAAAACATGCCAAATCAACGCCAATAATTGTCGTTCCAGCAAATCCAACAGCCCCTCTTGGTGAGTCTACTCCACCAGCCGTCAGAAGTTCATAGCCAATTCCATGACATGTAGCGCAGGTGGCTGACACTATAACCGGTAGTTTAAATTCGCAGACCATATCATTTGGATCTATATCAAATGGTTGCCACCAATATGCGACAGACGATCCTCTAAACTGCACAAATGTCCTTCCATTTGTCACGGCATCTTCTACATCATCTGCATTATCACCTTCTAATCCAGAGAAGGTGTCAATAAGGGTATAACCGCACTCTAACATTTTATCTATAGCAAAAAAAGCATCACCCCAATAGATATCATCATCACCACTTCCATCTAAATCTTCCCTCACTATAACTGTTCCCTGCCTAAACCAAAGTGGGTCGTCGATATAGGGTGTTTTCTCATATCCTAGTGTCTTGGAAACCATTGTGCCTACATGATTCTCATGCACTGCAGGGAATCTACCCGGTATTATCTCATTGTAAAAGTCACTTTCTATATCTGTATAATAATTATCAGAATTAGGCGCACCACCATATTCCGGCATCTCTATTTTGCTGTCATCACCTACTAAAAGTAGATATTCCGGTTTTGTTTCCCATTCGTTGTAAGCAACTGTTATATATGTCCTTATCTGGGATGCAGAATTGCCTATCTCTGAAAGTTTTACGACCTTAGCCAACATACCCTTTTTTGTCTTCCATTCCGCAAGTGGACAAATTGCTTCATATAAATCGTCGTGAGTAATTATAAGATACCTTGCTCCTTCTGAGAAACAAAATGAATAAAGTAATAATGAGAAAAGAGCACAAGTTCTAAGTAGATTTTTCATAAATACCCCCATTTTACTGTGAATTTAATCACAACTAAAACATCCTCAATAATATAATACAATCTCTACCCAGCAGTGAGCAGCGCAAGCTTTATGTTTACTTTATTGTAAAGATGAAGCTTTACCCTACAGTTTGCTCTGATATAGATATTATACTACAAAAGTGATGATTTGTCAAGTAAAACATTTTAAAATTCAATACTTATTGAAGTTAAAAATTACTTTTTACAACTTAAAGCATAATTTGGGACATTGTCTAACAATGAACGTCATTGTGTTTATAAAAACGATTTTATTTAACAGGCTTTATCAATGCACTAAAATAACAATGCATTTGAGAGACGAAATCAGATACATTTGTAGCTTAAAAGAAGGTATAAGATTAGTCTTGTGAGAGGTCACAACATCTGTGGTTAAGTTTATTACAATAAACGTAAATAAAAGAGGGGGGCATACTCTATGCCCCCCTCTTTATCTGTTGGTGTAATGTGTCATTCAACCCTGTAAGGTAATATCCATGCATTTGAGTCATACGGATATTCACTGTCTAGCAAAGTAGGTTGTGCAATCATGTCTATGGCTATATGGTGAACTCCATCCCTGGCACAGAGACACCAACCATGATATGTGCCATTGCCGTACTGGAGTCTCCAGCGATGTGGATGGCCATATTTTGGTGTGTGGAGAAATACAAATGCCGGGACATCGTTCGTATATACGGTAATAATCAATTCCTCATTTGGGCTGAATGTGAGAACCTCATCCCTATTCTGTAATTCAAGAGGGTCGGTTATCATTTCTATATTACCATTCCATTCGATCTGTATACTGTCGATATCTACTGTGTTTGTATCTGATATTACCTCTATGCCAGAAAGTGCATATAATCTCCATCCTCTGAAGTATGAGGGTAAAGTATCCTTTTTAAAGATTGCATACCTTTTACCATAGTCTATATAGGGCTTTTTATATAGTGTGATTGTAGTATCACCGAAGCTATCTACTGCCTGGATGAACAAGGTGTCGTATATGGTTGTATTTATCTCTACGAAAGCAGAATCATCAACTATAGTGATATAGATTTCACGTTCAATTTTTGCAGGTCTTCCCCTCCACCAGAATATTGGTAGTATATCATCCTTGGTATCCTCTGCTTCTTCGTTACCGTAATGCTCATCTGTGGTCAGGTATGCGGAACTTTCTATTAGCGATTCTAATGCAGCCCTGTCCTGATCAACCCCTTCAAGTCCCTGTTTACCACACCCAAAAATTAGAACTATGGGTATTATTAGCAGCAGCAACCATTTCATATAACCTCCTTTTGATAAAAACATAATAAAAAAATAAATCCATTAGACAGATTAACAATTTTTAAGTCTTCATTTATATAAACGAGGAACTATTGTCTTTATTTTGTTTTTTTGTTACAAGAAACTATTATTTAACAGGGACTTGCCCGTCAGCTGACGGGCAGGTAAGAGACTTTCAGGAGACTAATATATGGATTGTTACCTCAACAGAGTAAGTATAACTACAATATGCTATGAATAATTACGATAACTCCTTATAACAGCGTAAACGCTGTCACTCCGCATATTGTGGGAATACCCTTAGGGTGGTAGACTTTAGACTGTTAAAGAGGAGGGTGATAGGAATTATTCCTTCTTTTTATTCATATGTATTGTCCTTATAGGAAATGGTATTTCAATTCCTTCTTCGTTATATTTTTTATGGAGTTTCTTTATAAACTCATGTTTTAGGATATACTTGTCGAGGAACTCCCTGACACGCATTATAACACTGAAGTTGATGCTGAAATCGTCAAATGTATGGTATCGAATGAAGGGTGTAAATTCAGAAACACCGCCATGAACTTCTTCCATTACCTCCTTTGCTATATCAATTGTTACCCTTTCAACCTTAGCAAGGTCACTATCATAACTTACTCCAACCTGAACAATTACTGACATCTCTCTTGCTGGTTGGTTGTAGTTTATAACTATTGTTGATGCCAACTTAGAGTTTGGGACTATGACCATATTATTTGGGAGTGCTCTGATTGTGGTGTTTCTCCATGTTACATCTGTAACGTAACCTTCTTGACCGGTTTCAAGCTGTATGTAGTCCCCTGGTTTCACCTGTCTTGATATTAATATCTGTAATCCAGAAAAGAGGTTTGAGAGTGTGTCTTGAAGTGCAAGGGCTACTGCGAGCCCACCGATTCCTAAAGCAGTAATAAGAGGTGTTATTGAAACTCCAAGTGATTGGAGTATGATTAGTATTCCTATTACAAAAACCAAAATCCTTGTTATATTTACAAATATTGAACTCTGGGGTAATAAACCTTCTGTTTTCTTACTATATACATTGACAAAACCAGATGCAAGTCTTGCTAAAACAATGGTCCCTGATATTATAATGATTACCAATAGGATTTTCTGCAGTATATTCAATATATCAGGCCTAATTGATGTTCTTAGTATCGCAACATAAATACCTGCAAGAACAAACCAGAGGATGCTAACTCCTCGAAGCGAACCAATGATTATTTCATCATAACTCCATCTTGTCCTTTTAGCAATTTTTCTAATCCTGGTTAAGATAAACTTTTCAAAGATAAATCCGAGTATAAGTGCTCCCACTAT
This sequence comes from Caldifarciminota bacterium, assembly GCA_023129165.1. Taxonomy (GTDB): domain Bacteria; phylum Hydrothermota; class UBA3073; order UBA3073; family UBA3073; genus JAGMCL01. The sequence continues at coordinate 26,312 of JAGMCL010000039.1, forward strand.
TATAGAAGCTGGTATTATAAATTGTATTAATTTAAGAATTTCTTCATTCATAACAACTCCTGGTTTGATAGAATGGCTTCTTTATGAAAATTTAATTCTATATATAAACCAAATAATTCCTATTTTATTTTTTTATCTCTTATGTTCTCTTTAAATCCCTGTCGTTTTTTTTCTTTTATATTTTTTAAAAAGGCTGGTTTTACTGGCTTGATTCTATGAGTTCCTTAATAATTTTTAACAGCTCTGATAAGGCATAGGGCTTGTTAATGAATCGAAAATTACTCTCGCGGATTTTGGACAATTGTGATAGTTGTTCGGTGTAACCACTACACAATAAAGCTGGTATTTTTGGATTGGAAGATTGTATCTGCTCAACCAGTTCAATACCATTTATATCTGGCAGAACCACATCGCTGAAAATTAGTTGGAAATTCTCTTGCTCTCTTTTAAAAATTTCTAGCGCTTTTTTTGCATCAGCAGCCTCAAATATCGTATAACCATGTTCTCTAAGCCCTCCCACTGCAAATTCACGTACAATATTATTATCTTCGATTAGAAGAATCCGTTTACCTTTACCATGGAGTTCTATTAGTGGGATTTTAACCCTTGCTTTTTTTAAGGTCTCATCTGGAAACGCTGGCAGGTAGACCTTGAATGTACTTCCCTTATCGGATTTACTGTAGACATTTATCCAGCCATCGTGTTGTTTAATAATACCGTATGCAACAGATAAGCCAAGACCTGTTCCCTTTCCAGATTCTTTCGTGCTAAAGAAAGGTATAAAAATATGGTCAATAATATCTTTATCAATACCCAATCCTGTATCAGAAACTGATAGACAGACAAATTTACCCATCCTGGATTCAGGGATATTTTTAGATTGCTTTATATTTATTTTTACATTTTCTGTTTTAATCATCAACTTACCTCCATTTGGCATGGCATCTCTGGCATTAAGTGCTAAATTCATAATAACTTGTTCTATATTTGCTACATCTGCCTTTATATTCCAGATATTAGAATCCTGTTTGGTTTTAATATCGATAGTCTCGGTTATAACGCGAGAGAGCATATTTATCAAACCATTAACTGTTTGGTTAATGTTAATCAGGGAGAGTTTCATTGGCTGTTTACGACTAAAAAGGAGTAATTGACGGGTTAGACCGGCTGCACGTATTGAGGCCCGGTGTATATTTTTTAGATATTTATGCAAGGGATTTTTCTCTTCAACCTTCATCAACATCAGGTCAGTATAACCCTGAATAGCAGTAAGTAAGTTGTTAAAATCATGGGCAACACCTCCTGCAAGTGTTCCTATAGCTTCCATCTTTTGAACCTGTAGAAGTTGTGTATGCATCCTTTCTTTCTCCTTTTCTGCCTTTTTACGCTCAGTGAATTCTTCTATAAGTTGATCAATGGCTTTACTGAGTTTGGAGGTACGCTCTTCTACTCTTGTCTCAAGCTCTTCTTTAGTTTTTTGTAGTAACTCTTCGGCTTGCTTCTGTTGGGTTATATCTTTGTATAAGACCATAACACCAATAAGATCACCTTCAATTGTGATAGGCGCTGCCGATATAGAAACAGGAACTAAAGAACCGTTTTTCTTTTGTCTAAAAGTATCGTGTGATACATAACCTGTAACAGATTTTTTATCTAACAACTTTGCTTCTTTCATCCTTTTTTTCTGAACTATCATGTCATTAATGTATTTGCTTTTTAGTTCATCTACACTATATCCGAAAAGTTCACAGAAGCGGGGATTAACATTAAGTATTTTACCATCCGGGTTTATGTAAACTGAAGCCTCGGGATTGTTCATAAACAACCTCTGGAATTTTTCTCGGCTTTCCCGAATAGCTTTTTCTGCCTTCTTTCGCTCAATAGCCATTGCAATTTGCGTCGAAACAAACGTAAGTATATTTTTATCTTCATCCCCATATATGATGTCTTTTGTATAGCTCTGAACAGCAAGAACACCAATAGTCCTATCTTTTGTCTTTAAGGGTACGCCGAGCCAGTAAAAGGAATGCTTACCAATAAGGTCAATTTTCCCTTCCTTTGCAAGCCTATTATACACATTTGGTGAAGCCAGTAGGGGCTTTTCAGTTTTAAAAACATACTCTGTTAATCCCTTGCCCATTTTTTTGATAGGAGGTTGTAAATCGTATTCATCGACATAGTAAGGAGAACTAAGCATATCATTATCATCATAAAGGGCAATATAGAAATTTTCTGCTGGCATTAATTCACATATGGTTTTATGAATTGTCTTGTATAACTCTCCCATGTCTGTGGTAGATAATACCGCTCTTGATATCCTGTTGATTGAACTACGGAGTTTTTCTGCACGTTTTTGTTCTATTTTCTCCTCTGCTCTTTTACGTTCAGTTATGTCTGTTACAATTCCCCGGGTATGAGGTTTACCTTCGTACATCACCCTGGTTAATGATAATTCCAGGAAAATATCTTTTCCGTCTATTCTTTTTGCTCTCACATCATATCTGTATTCAGATATTTTATCCTTAAGAGTCCTTTGTATATCCTTTTGTATTTTTTTTGCAGTTTTACTCTCTATGAATTCAAGGAAATTTTTATTTTTAAGTTCCGAAAAGGTTTTTACTCCTAAGGTTTTTAGTAATGTAGAATTTGTATAGACAAATTTAAAGTTGAAAGCAAGAAATATTCCTTCCATTGATTGCTCTACAAGTATATGGTATTTTTCCTCACTGTCCCTTAACTTTTTGTTAAACTTATATTTATAAAGAGCCATTTCAATTGTAAAGTATAGTTCTTTTTCTTCGAAGGGTTTATGTATATATCCAAATGGTCCTGTTATTTTTGCTCTTTCGAGGGTTTTGTCTTCTGTATATGCTGTTAGATATACAATAGGAATATCGAAATGAGTGTTTAGGTAGTTAGCAGTTTCTATACAATCCATTACTCCTTCGAGAACAATATCCATAAGTATCAAATCAGGGCGTGTCTCTTTAACCTTTGCAACAGCTTCTTCTCCTGTATAGGCAATAGCTGAAACAGTATATCCAAGATTTTCTAGTGTGTTTTTTATGTCCTTTGCAACTATACTTTCATCTTCTACGACTAATATTTTAGTCTTTGACATTTTGAATTCCCCACTTTAATATTTATTATCAACCAATTCTTCTTGTTGCTATCAAGAATTTCTCTCCCCCAACTCCTCTACCAATATCCATTATCTGGACGAGCTTATCAATGGTTACAGATTTATCTGCCCTTATGATTACTATCTTCTCATCACTTTCCTTTATCAAAGTTTCCAGTTGTGTAGAAAGGTCATTTAATGTTACCTCTTTGTCATTCAAATACAGTTTGCCTTCAGCGCTTATGGTGACCTGTATATCTTTCATTGAAACCACATCACTCGTATATGCTCGTGGGAGTTTAACTCTAATACCAGGTTCGAGTACATATGTAGATGTGAGCAGGAAGAATATGAGGAGAAGAAATATAATGTCAGCAAGGGAAACAGGAGAGAATGCAGACAATTTTTTATGATGTAGTTCTATATTCATAAAACCTCCATAAACCAAAGTAGTTATTGTCAAAAATCTAACCACAGATTAACCCTGTTAAATATCTTAACGATTAATGTCAGAAGGCTACAGTAAACGTTTCTATTAAACAGGGTGAACCCTGTCAAATATTTACAAAATTAAGTACAAGTAATCATCTCTGGTACTTTATCTAACAGGGGAGCCACAGGGAATTAATTTTATTTGTGAGATTCAATGAACTTAGCTCCCATTAGTAAAGCTCACTGGTTCTATTGCCTGTTACATTTTTTGAATCATTATGCTTGATATAGCATCAGTGTTTGTTTCGATCTCCTCTTTTATGCTTTGTATCCTTCCAATAAAGTAGTTATAAAAAATATAGGATATTATACCCACCCCAAGACCAACGGCTGTAGTTATCAGGGCTTCCCAAATTCCTCCTGCAAGTACTGATGCATTCACATTTCCCCCCAGTCGTTCAACCTGCATAAAGGCCCTTATCATCCCAGTTACAGTTCCAAGAAATCCAAGAAGGGGGGAGACACCAGCAACTGTTGCAAGGCCGGTGAGATATCTTTCAAAGGCTAAAATTTCCTTCTTTGCTTCAGTCTCCATTATCTTCTCTTTTTCCTGTTCAGATTTAAGACCAGCATATATTATTCTTGTCAGGGGAGTATCGGTTTTGTGGCAGATTTGTATAATGGATTCGATGTCGCCATCCCTAAGTCTCGACTTGCATCTATTGAATACATCTCTGGGTGTTCTTGTTTTTCGATAGTATATAAATCTTTCTATAATTATAGCTATGCCAAAAAGTGAAGCGATGGCTATAGGTATCATCATGTAACCACCCTTTATCAAAATTTCCAGTAGATTCATATCAACCTCCCTTTTAGAACAGTAAAATGCTTTTTTCGAGTTTCGTTATTAGTGCTATGTTAGCAAAGCTAATTTCGCTTTTTTATGAGTATGGTAGGCGCAGGCTTCAGCCTGCGAATTACAACGCAACCTGAAGGTTGCGGCTACCTCTAAAATGTAACATACCTTACTTTACACAGTACCAGCTTCCACACCGTTTACCCTGTTAAATAATATAACAATAAATGTCAGGGTTCCACAGTAACCGCTTCTATTTAGCGGGGTGACCCGAGTTTCGATATACTAAGTTGTATAAAGGTTTAATTTTGTTTAGGTATTCTTTGACAGCAGGTACTCTTTTATAAAGTCATCTATTTCTCCACCCATAACTCTCTCAACATTGCCAGTCTTATGACCAGTGCGATGGTCCTTTATAAGCTTATATGGATGAAGCACATAAGAACGTATCTCTCTACCCCAGCCAATTTCTTTCTTGTCCTTCTCGAGCTTCTTTAATTTCTTCCTTTCCTCTTCTCTCTTTATCTCATAGAGTTTTGCTCTTAGAACCTTTAATGCGTTTACTCTGTTTTGATACTGTGAGCGTTCACTCTGGCAGGTTACAACTATTTTGGTTGGAATATGAGTAATTCTAACTGCAGTGCTTAATTTATTCACATTCTGTCCTCCTGGTCCAGATGAACGGAATGTATCCATCCTTAATTCAGTCTCTTTAATTTCTATTTCTGCCGTATCTTCGATGACAGGATATACAAAACAGGATGCGAATGATGTGTGTCTTCTCGCCCCAGAATTAAAGGGAGATATACGCACTAATCTATGAATGCCTGTTTCAGATTTTAGATATCCGTATGCATATTCTCCCTTTATTTCGATTGTGACATCCTTGATGCCTGCAACGTCTCCTGGTTCAAGGTCGAGAATATTGGAGGAGAATTTATGCCTTTCTACCCATCTTAGATACATACGAAGAAGCATCTCTGCCCAATCACATGCCTCTGTTCCTCCTGCACCAGGATGTATGCTGAGTATGGCATCGTTTTTATCATCTTTATTGTTCAGGGTAAATTGTATCTCAAAATCATCTATTTTTTTTTCGAGTGTCTCTATTTCCTCTGTAACCTCTTCTGTGTCTTCTATCATGGAAGTTAATTCTTTAGTATCTATTATGTCTTTTTTCAGATTCTCAAAAGTGGACAGAATATTTTTGATATTAGATAATTCTTTTGTAATTTCCTGAGCTCTAATATTATCGTTCCATAAATCAGGTTTTACAGCCTTTTTTTCGAGTTCAGAGAGTCTTTTCCTTAATTTATCTAGGTCAAAGAAACCTCCCGAGCTTATCTACTCGCTCAATCAATGTATCTATATTACTCATAATTCCTCCTATAAATTAAAAAAGTATTGTCAAAAAACTTTTGCCTATTTTCTTCTAATTCGTTAGCTAACGAATAACCTACAATTTTACAAGCAGTTATCTACTTTTTGCTTGCCTCCCCCTGATTCTTGTAGGGGTCGGATTCATCCGATCCGTTTCTTTTGTGGGTTCGATAAATCGAACCACTACATTTTTGCTTTCATATTCTTTCATATTATTTTGACACTATTTTAAACAGTTATCTACTTTTTGCTTGCCTCCCTCTGATTCTTGTAGGGGTCGGATTCCCGTCTACCGTCGGGCGGGTATCCGACCCGTTTCTTTTGTGGGTTCGATAAATCGAACCACTACATTTTTGCTTTCATATTCTTTCATATTATTTTTCGCAGTATCATTAAAAGAAATTGTACAACATTTGACACTACAGGTTAATGGTAATGAAAGACGTACTTTGTTGAATTTATGAACTTAATGGAAATTTATTATACCACAATTTTTTACCATTGTCAAGCCTTTTTAAAAAAGTCACATAAAGAAATATATCTTATTTTTTCCTTGACACATGCTGCCATATATGATATAATATATTAAATTGGACTTTTTAGATGGGAGATTAATGTCAAAAATATTTCTTACAAGGAGAATTCCAAAGCCCGGGTTAATGAAATTAAATGAATATACTGATGATTATGCCATCTTTCCTCCTGATAAGCCTATTACAGAGAAAGAGTTGATAGAAGATATTAGTAGTGTAGAAGGGCTTATTTGTCTTCTTACAGACCCGATTACAAGAAATGTTATAGATAGTGGTCGAAAACTGAGGATTATAGCTAACTATGCCGTGGGATATGATAACATTGATATAGACTATGCCACTAATAAGGGGATTATAGTAACAAATACACCGGGTGTTCTTACTGATGCAACTGCTGAGCTTACGTGGGCTCTTCTCTTTGCCTGCACGAGAAGGATTGTCGAGGCAGATATGTTTTCAAGAGAAGGAAGATTTGACGGATGGTCGCCAACTCTTTTGCTGGGAAAGGGATTAAAGGGAAAGATTCTTGGTATCATTGGAGCCGGAAGGATAGGCACTGCCTTTGTCCTCAAGGGAATAGGATTTGGTGTTAAAGTTCTATATAGTGATCCGTATATAAATGAGGTCCTCGAGAAAAAAACTGGGGCGAAGAGGGTAAAGATGGAAGAGTTATTAAGGAAATCCGACTTCATTTCATTACATATATCTTTAAAAGAAAGTACCCATCATTTAATAGGTGCAAGGGAAATTTCTCTATTAAAACCGAGTGCTTGTCTTATCAATACGTCAAGAGGACCAATTGTAGATGAAAAGGCGCTTATACGAGCATTGAAGGATGGTAAAATAGGTGGAGCGGGTCTGGATGTTTATGAAGACGAACCAAATATTCCCGAGGAATTGATTGAATTAACTAATGTGGTCTTGTTACCTCATATAGGCAGTGCTACCCATGAGGCAAGGAATAAGATGGCTGTAATGGCAGTCGAAAACCTGATTGCAGGTCTTGAGGGTAAGAAACCACCCAACCAGGTGAATATAAAATAAGAGGATAGATAAGTTTTTGTAAAAAGAAATTAGCTTACCACGTCCATCAAGAAGTATATGCGAGAGAGAAGCAATCATTTTTTAAAGTAAATGTTGGGTTTTGAATCAACTAAATAGTGGATGAACCTACTATGTTGATTAACCTGCCCACAGGTGTCCATCCAGAGATTGATTCGACATAGACTCTGGTAAAATCTCCAATATTTAAGGTTTTAATATCATTCCAGGGGCTTTTAATTATTACCTCCTTATTTGTTCTGGTTTTACCCATTGGAAGACCATCTCTCCTGCTTTTTCCTTCTATAAGAATTTCTACATCCTTTCCCACAAGTTCTTTATTTTTTTCTTTTGTCATTTTGTTCTGGAGTTCTATTAACTCTTTGAGTCTTTTCTTCTTCACCTCGACTGGGATATCATTAGAAAATCCTGCTGCCTTTGTGCCTTCTCTCTTTGAGTACATAAACATATATGCGAAGTCAAATCTTTCCTCTCTAACAATATCGAGTGTTTTTTGGAAATCTTCTTCTGTCTCTGTGGGAAATCCGACTATAATATCTGTAGTTATAGTAATGTCTGGAATTCTTTCTCTCATTATCTGAATCCATTTTCTGTATGTGTCTACCGTATACCTTCTTTCCATCATATTAAGGATTCTATCTGAGCCAGATTGGATTGGCAGATGAATATTCTCACATACAGAATCGCATTTTGCCATTGAATCTATAAGTTCATGGCTCATATATGCAGGATGCGAGGTAAGGAATCTAATTCTTATTCCATTTGATACTTTGTCTATCATTTTTAGGAGAGCTGAAAAATCAAATTGGTTCCATCGGTATTCATTTACACTCTGACCAAGTAGTGTTACTTCCTTTATACCTCTACTTTTTAGGAATTCTAATTCGTCAAGAATATCATAAGGATTTCTTGATGTTGCTTCTCCTCTTACATAAGGAACAACACAGTAGGAGCAAAAGTTATCACATCCCCTCATTACAGGAAGAAAGGTAGATGTGTCTTTATCAGGGTTAGGATAGGGAGGAGGAGGTTTTCGCCCCGCCAAAGGCGGAGCTCCTACTGGCATGCTGCATACTGCATACTGCGTATTTATCCCGTGGAATGCTTCAACTATTCCACTGGGACTGCTTACTATATTTTTTATAATCTCATCCAATCTATCGTATTTCTTTGGACCTATAAAAAAATCTGCCCCGACGATATTATCGCCGAGGCGCTCTGCCATACATCCAATCACTCCAATTTGGAGTGTTGGCCTTTCTCTCCTTAATTTTTGGAGACTCGATATTCTACCAAGTGCCCTTTGCTCTGCATGTTCTCTTACACTACAGGTATTTATAATTATTATATCAGCATCTTCTTGATTATCAGTCTCTTTAAGTCCTTCACCTTCAAACAGGGATGCAACCATCCTTGAATCATACACATTCATCTGACAACCATATGTCTTAATATAGAATGAAGGCTTTTTGACGCCGAAAGTCTTTAATTCTGTTGACATCTGTAAATTTTCTCCTGTTTAAATAATCCTTTTTCACAGCATAGCTTCCAATCTTGGCTTTATGATATTATCAACACGGCAAATCTTGGCGTATTGCATAATCTCTTTTGGCTTTGTGCCTTTCTCCGTTACAGCCACCTTGAGAGCTTTCCGTGCAGTATTTATACCTATTCTATTGCGAAACTTGAAACAATCGGCAATAGTTTTGGCAAGATTGTAAACTCTGATTTTATGTCCCTCGAGTTTATATTCCTCTATCTCTGCTTTCCATACCTCGGGCGCAAAGCGGTAAAACTTGACTGGAGGATATTTAATTCTATTTGCATGGGTACTCTGTGGAATAGCAATTTCCACATATTTGGGGATTTCACTGGTTGCTTCGTAAAAAGACAAAGCGGAAAGAAGACAAATAACGCCCCGTGGTGCCTGAAGAGATGCAATAATTAGATCAGGATGAGACCCTGGTTCGTAATCAACTACGCGATAAAGACCTTGGGCAATCCTTTCGACTTTTCCCTCTTTTTCAGGAGCAATAAGCGAATCCGGATGAAACCCAGCCTTTCAGTATAGCAGAAAACCTAACCACGCCGCCCTGGTTCTGGAAAAAACTCATAAGCTCCTGTGTTCTCGTGTTCACCTAACCTCCGTAGAATTTCTTACTACTTGCGAATAAGTATATATAATTTATACGGTATGTCAATGTTTTTTTGGCTTCATAAATCAACAAGATAATTGAGAGAGAACAGGCAGAAAATGCCGGTTTCGGGCGAGGGAACTTTCGTAACCGGTAATTCCTGCTCTCAATCAAACAATTGCGATGCGGATTGACCAAAGGGCAAAAGGTATCAAGTCCACTACGAATAACGCCGAAGGCGGTTGAAGTCGGACGACTACAATTACCGAAGGTGAGAAATGGCACTTATATATATTGCTTTAATTGCTTTTTTCTTCTCGCCAAAGCATTCGTAACTTCTTTGGCACATAATAGCGCGTCTTTCTTTATTTTGAAATCCCAAAATCTAAAAACTTTCCAGCCATCTTTTCTTAATTTTCTATTGACTCTTTTGTCTCGGGCGATATTGTCTTCGATTTTTTTGTACCAAAAACTTTTTCTGACTTTTATTTTTTTCTTTTCCTTCGACCAATTGAAACCGTGCCAAAATGAGGAATCGCAAAAAACTGCAATCTTCTGCAGTCTCCAACAGAAATCGGGCGTGCCGAGTACACCCCTTTTATTTTTACGATAGCCCCGCAAACCAGACGCCCAAAGCGCTCGCCCCATGATCTTTTCAATTTCGGTCCCTTTTGCCCTTACATGGGACATTTTGTAGGCGACAATTTCCTTTTTACTTCTCTTCAAATGAGTCATTACATATAAAGCTATTCTAGTATCAACTATTTTTTATATCTACATAATCTTTTATTTTGCGGATGTTTTCTTCCCGAGTTCTTTTTTTATATTCCAATCTGTTACACATATCCTCGACTTTTGACGCAAATTTATCGCATTCAACCCTAGTCATAGATAAACCGTCTTTGGTTCGAATGCTAGTATGCCATTCAACATCTGTATTGAGAGGTCTAGCAGGTGTATGTCCCTTGATATTAAAAACCTTATGATCCCTACGTGTTATCCAACCAGCTCCAACTTCTGTTACAGCACCCCATGCTTTCGCCATATCTTTACTGGTTACATAAATAACATATATTTTTTCGGCTGAATAACTTTCAACGAAAAATGTTCTTAAATAATCATATACTTCTACCCCTTCAGGGATTCTGCTAATTTCATCATCACAATTTGTATATATGATATCTTCTGGAGGAACACGATTAAACAACAATAAACTGTAGATAACGTCCGATAGGTCTTTGTCATCTTTTGTGTGGCATATTAGAATCTTCTTTTTCTGAGCATCTACCTTCTTTTTTATCCCAACGATAGGAAGAAAAATATTCATCTCATCTTCAATGATTTTCTTCATTTTTGTCAATGTATTTTTATCACTTTGATTTATCATTTCGGTAATTCTCCTGGTCGCGCTACCAGATGTTTCTTTCTTATATTTATCAACCAATTTTCTTAGCTCTCTTTCTTTTTGTTCTTGTTTCTTTAATTTCTCTTTTTCTTTCTCCTCTTTGTGATAGTTAGCATAAACGGTTCTAATTTCGACAATGTCGGGTAATAATTTTTTGGCAACAAACGAAATCACTTCCTGATATCTCGGATCATCTGTTTTATATCCCTGCCGATTACTTAATGCCATATCCGGCAACTCTGTCTCTTCAAATAAATCCACATGAAGTTGACCAACAACATAAACTTCTTGAAGCTTATTTTTTCCGACAACGGGTAGTATATTATACTCACCAATTTTGCTATTGGATAACAACGAAATAAAATTGTCAGGAAAGTCGCCATGCATTGCTTTCCTTCCTCTTGTGGTCTTGTATGCGCCAACCCAACCTTTTATGATAAGATTGTATTCCTTTTCTTTTCCATCTTTATTTCTAAGTTTCATTGGCTTCTTTTTTTCTTTTCGCACTTGCAATAATTTCTTTTCTTTGTCTGGATAATCGTTATTAAAAAAGTTAGCCAAGTATTCAAAATCGCTACCAATAATAATTAGTCCCCCCAGTTGCTTAATCATTTCTCGATCAAAGCTTTTTATGATTTCCTCTTTGTCATTCTGGATTATATGTATTCTAAAATTTCTGTTTATAAGAGGGAATATTTTGAGTAGATTTTTCTTAATCGTCTCAAAGCTTTTATTCAATCCATAATGAGGCTCTTTCATTATTATTGAGGTACCGTGTTTTTTAATCTTTTCAAATCGCATGTCTTTCTCTTCCAAGGGATCCAGAATTCTGTCATCTCTAACGTATATTGTAAAAATGAATCCTAATTTTTTACCGTCTTTGATTGTCTGAACCCATATATTGTCCGAAACCGAAAGTGCTGCCAGTTTTCCAACGCCTTTTCTACCTATTTTCCGGCGCCCTTTTTTTGTATACGAATCTTTTTTTGTTGTACGAGTTTCAGCTGCCACATTCAAGTATATTTTTGTATCTTCATATGACATCCCAATTCCATCATCCTCAACAATAATGGAATCAGGTTTTGCTATAATATATACATTTCTTGCATCGGCATCATAAGCATTGGCAATCAACTCAGCAAGAATATAATAAATATTCGTGTAAAGACTTGGCCCCAATAACCTCAATATTTTAGGATCAAGTTGCAATTCATATTTACGTTCTGATTGGTTATTCATAAATACCCCTCAAAATGTTTAATAATGCTTTTTCCGATTATCTCACCCAAGCGAACCGGCACAGCATTTCCTATGTACTTCCCCAATCTTTTAAGTTCTACCGGTGAAGTAAAAGGGATAAATTTATATTTTTTAGGAAAAGTTTGTAAAATTGCGCCCTCACGTATTGATATGGCTCGATCTTGTTCGGGGTGACCAAATCGTCCCGTCCCAAAACTAAAAAACTGTGTTGTAATCGTAGGTGCTGGTTTATCCCACTCCATCCTTGCATAAACAGAACCATATGTGTTGCCGGTTTCTTTTCTATGACAATCTGCTCTTAGATTCACATCCCAATCTCTCCATGAACCACCTGGTACCGATTTCTTTATTCTCTTGAGATTGACTTTCGAGAGAGTTGCCGATTTATGCAATCTATCTTTTTTTGATGAAGTACCGGCTTTAATTGGCTCTAAATTACCGGTAGCCATTTTGACTGTTTTATAATTTTCCGGCTTATGTGTCGGAGCTATTAATTTTATTTCTCCTAACTGCGAAGCCAATAATACCAACCTTCTTCTATTTTGTGGAATTCCGTAATCGGGGCAATAAACATTTTGCCAATTGATATAATACCCTTTTGATTTGAGACCGTCGACAAAATCGGAGAAAACTGTATGTTTAATTATTTGAGGAACATTTTCCATCGAAACAACATCAGGTTCCACTTCCTTAATCAATTTTATAAAATGATAAAGCAATCCCCAATCGTCTTTAGTCTCTCTATCTTTTTCCTTTTGAGTATACTTGGAGAATGGTTGACAGGGAGCACAACCTACCAAAACCATCAGACTTTCAGCAGGATATAGTTTTGAAATTTCCTTTGATGTGATTTCTTTGATACTCTTGTGAATAAACGATGCGCCATTATTCTCTTCAAATGCAAACTTACATTTTTCATCGACATCAACTCCGGCTACGACTTTAATACCTGACTTCTGCAAACCATAAGTCAAACCCCCAACTCCACAGAACAAATCCACCGCAACTATGGATAACTTCTTTCTTTTTCTAATCATTGCCTTTTCTTCCTCTCCACTAAAATTGTTTCTCATACCAGACCTTAATAATTCAATCATTGATTTCTTATTCCTCACGATTAATTATTTTATACTTAGCTTTTTTAATTCCGAGTCCATCCACATTTGGGCTTGCTGTTCGTCTTTTTCGATAGCCATTTCAACGCCTTGTTTAGCAATGTCAAGTAACCGCTTTGAAAACTCACGATTGCAAAAGGAATCATTAACCGTTTCGGCGATTTTCTTTTGTTTCCCAATTGGTAAAACAGGAATAAGTGTATTCTTAACCTGATCCACACGCCAGTGATTTATAACCGAACCACCAGCGTCACGCTCTATCTGTTTTTGTACAATTACCGAATTCAACACCAGTGTCAAATACTCTGGATATAATTTATCTTCATCTTCAACTGTTAACCGCAATATGCCACCTGACGGAATCATTTTTTCTGGCTCATCTTTCAAATAATATGCAATGCCCGGAGTGGCGTCTTTTGATAACAATATTTCACCCTTTTTCGGTTGATTTTGTTTTATTGTCCTGTATAATTCCTCGCTTAAATACTGTTGATTGCCATCCTTTAAGCCAAACTTTGAAAGATTGCTCACGCGCAAGAATAAAATTCCACTTTCTTGATATGCTCCACTTCCGGGCTCAATACATTTATTAATCGAGACTAAATCACCCAAACAATAATACCCTTTTGTTGAGATAATCCTTTGTACTATCTCATCATACACAGGCTGAAAGTACTCGGCATCATTTCGATCTGCGGATTGCGTGTCGGAGTAATTCTTCACAAATGAAAGCCGATGTTTCGGCCTCCAGTTTAACAAGTTAAGCTCGGATAAGAGCATCTGCTCGGCTTGAGAATAAAAAAGATGAGCAGATTGAATTTTATTGAATGCTTTTGTGACTAAACCTGAGACAACTTTATAAAATATATCTAAAAAAACAGGTAAGCGTAAATTCTCAATGTCAGAAACATTTAATTTTGGCTGTGCGTTTCCGCTGATCAATCTTAATACTTGTATTTGACCAATTTTAGAATTTAAGTGGGATAAAATATAGTCTCTATAAAAATCCGGTAAATTCTCCGGTAATCTTATTCCAAGATTATTCTCGCTTATATTACAATTGCCGATTTCGGGTGTTACTTTTGAAACAACACCAATTGTATTACCAACTTTTGAAAGAACTAAGTCCCCAATTTTTAGTTGAGACGATGTGAGTCTTTTATTATCTTCTTCAGATATATAAATCAAATCATCTTTGGATATAAAAAAATCTTTTAAATCGGATATTCTGACAAATGGTATCCCGTTTGTTAGATATGCTTCGCTTTTTAAAGATGAGCCGAATGGTCCACTTACGACCTTACACCCTATCTCTTTTAATGTTTTTCCATGACGCTGGCTAATAATGCTTTCATACTTTAAGGCAGTAGGGTGAAAATATTCAGCATCAAGCCTGAATATACCTTTTACATCTTTAAATTTTACAACTGAATATTGCATAGTTATTTATTAGTTATTTGAAAGATCGCCAACTTCAAAACCTGCCAGCATAATTTAGCCGTGTGCTCATCTGGATTAAATTGCTGATTTGCTTGCTGATATGGGTGAATATAATTTCTAAAATCTCTCAATGAATGGCTGAATTTCTTTACATCTTCTTTTAAAAACCCAATTTCCTTAGCAACATCTATAAAATTACTTAGCGTCCATTTATGAAATTGTAAAACTTTTCCGTTTTTATCTTTTGGACTGGTTTTTGCCATATTGAATTTTTGCGGATTGCTTGTTGCAACACCAAGCAATATTCCTTCAAGCGTGCTTCCGCATAGAAAGATTGTTGCTAAAGCCGCTTTTGAATTTAAGCATTTTTTAATTTCTTCAAGTCTCTGCTCAAGTATACTCGTTATTATCCCATCTAATTTTAACGAACCAATTGAAACTTCATTAAATTCCTTTTTTAAAAATTCATCCTCTGTAATGTTTTTGTTTTGCGTTTGTTTACCAAGCAATCTATCACTAATCTTCTTAGCCTTGTCAATAAGATTTTGAGGGAAATCGTTTTGTTGAAGATTGTCAATTAAAATTTGGTTTTCAATGTACTCAACAAGTTTTTCTATAGATTTGCCAACTAAAGAATCGCCAGCCACTTGCCAAAAACCTCTCATGCAATTGGCTTTTGATCCGCTTGCATAGTTATATTTTTCATCGTAGATATTAATGCCGACATCATCATTAAAAAACTCCCCCATTGTCCTATCGGAGAAATTAAGGACATAACCTCCGCTCATTTGAAAAAGCTTCTCTAACGCTTGCTTATCGTTTGTAGTTAGACTTGCCATGGACTATCTCCAAAAACTTAATTTCTCTTTTTTCGCCCAATCAATAAACGCTTCGGCAATACCATCTGCAAGCTCGCCGTTGTGATTTTGCAAGTCATGATCCACAATCAAATGACCAAATTTATCCAACATAGGCTTACCGTCACAATTTTTGACATAAATATAATCCCCTGAATTATCTTTCCCCGCCTTCTCTGATACACCAAAAAATATTGGGTAATCTTTCTGTTTGGGACATAATTCATCATCCCATTTCTGAACGAACAACATGCTTGTCTTTGTGCCGGTATGAGGTTTAAAAGTATTTACATGCAGACCCACAACCGCAATGATTCGCGCCTTATCGGCAATATATTCCCGAATGTCTTTATCCGATGTATTGTTAAATCTTCCTTGAGGTAAAACAATCGCCATACGTCCACCGGGCTTGATAAAATCAAGATTACGCTCGATAAAAAGAATATCCCGACCGACCTTTGACTTGGGCTTGTTTTTATTATTATAACCAAGCTCGTATTTATGGATTATACGGGATTCCTTAATATCTCCGGCAAAGGGTGGATTTGCCATCAAAATATCAAACAGAAAATCTGTATTTCCTTCGCTGTTTTTTTTCAATTCTTTTAAACGCTTATATCCGCCTCCATAAGTCTCGATCCAATTCGGATTTTTCGTTGTCTCGTCCCAACGGTCATAATCAAGTGTGTTTAAATGTAAAACATTTGTCTCACCGTCTCCTGCAATGAGATTTAAGGTGCGTGCCACACGCACCACTTTCTCGTCGAAATCGATGCCGAACACTTTCAATACATCTTCTTTTTCTTCGGCAGATATCTCCTTGTTTTCGAACAAATGGCCAGTTAAATAAAAAATTGTATGAACGGTAAATCCGCAGGATCCGGCAGCAGTATCGATCATATATTCGCCCTTTTTGGGATTGAGCATCTTAACGCACATATCGATTACGTGACGAGGCGTAAAATACTGCCCTTTTTCACCTTTGGAAGATTTGCTGACCAAATATTCGAATGCCTCATCGATAACCTGTAAATTGGAATTGAAAAGCTTTACGTCTTGAAGGCTCGATATACATATGGAAAGATGCGAAGGTGAAAGATCGATTTTACTTTCATCGGGAAACACACCGGTCCATTTCCTTTTTGCTTCATCGAATAGCTTTTGAATTTTCTTTTTTAATTCTCCTTCCGACTGACCGGTATTCCTGAATTCCAGGATCCTGAACGATGAATCATCCACCCCTTGAATAGCTTCTTTGATTTCATCGAATGAATTTTCTTTCGGCTTTCCATATTTAGCTTTAGGCTCGGCAATCATAGGATAATCTTTATCCCTTAAAAAATAATTTATAACCACCCTATCCTTCTGGCTTTTGTGTTCATCATATAATTTAGTGAATATCAGCTTAAAAACTTCTTCGAATACATCGACTCCAGCATTGGCAAGAACCTCATCTTCCATATCCTGGATAATCGTCTTGAGGGATTTCCCCTCCGAAGGAATTTTATCTTTGATAATTAGGTCTTTAATCGTATATCGTTCTTTAAGGATATCCGCAAGAGTCTGACTGGCATTTGGAATATCGGTTATATCCTCGAAAAAATTAGGGTCTTTGCGGTTATAATGGGAAATCTGACCTCCGTTTGTCCATACGGCTATAGGCGCACCAGTAGCATTACAATAACTCTTGAGCTGTTCCTTGCCATCTTTCAGCTTGGGTTTTTTAACCTCGATGATGATATATTCGATGGTCGGACGCTCTTTATCGAAAACTACGATATCGGAAGATTTCGTCTGCCGTCCAAACTGCACAGGATGCTCGAATCTAATTCTTTTCTTGGGATAGCCATAATAATTTATCAATTTTGCAGTATAAAGCTGGCGTACGACTTCTTCGGGTTTAAGTTGAATTTCCTTTTCTCGAATTATGCACTCCACATATAGCTTGCCTTTTTTTTCGATAATCTTTTTCTCAAGAACCGTTATTTCTTCAGGCGCAAATATCGAAAGATTGTATTGTGAATCTTTTAATATGGAAAGCAGAGTAATTTTATCGTCACTTTTTGCCATAAACACCTCGTTTCTTCAAAAACTTTTCGATGTGATAGGACTGTATCTTGTTAGGATTGTTGGAATGTCAATATGTACAACATATTATAACACGAAACTCAGAGAATGTCAAGCAATTGAGTTAAATTGTCGTATTACTAAACTATACAATAGTTTACAACAATTTTATGGTTCATAAATGGACAATTCTCAAGAATTTTTTAGTGTTTTTCGGATTAGATTCAAGATACATAATAATCAATACTGAAGAATTTAGAAACAGGTCTTCCAGTATGAAGAGTGAAGAAACAATTGTAATCTGCGGCAATCTGCGTCCTATTATTCTCACACCTTCTCTGTTATAGCCTTTGCCTGGAGGAAAAAGAGAAGATAATCCCTTGAGCCTGTTTTCGTATCAGTTCCAGAAAGGTTAAACCCGCCAAAAGGATGAACTCCTACAAGAGCACCTGTGCATTTTCTGTTTATATATAGGTTTCCAACATGGAATTCTACCTTTGCCCTTTCTATCTTTTCTCTGTTATTTGTATATACTGCACCAGTTAGTCCATAATCCGTACCATTTGCTATATCCATAGCATCATCGAAATCCTTTGCGGGTATGACTGCAAGTACTGGACCAAATATCTCTTCCTGTGCTATTCTTGCGTTGGGGTTTAAATCGGTTATTATAGTGGGCTTTATATAGTATCCATCGCCTTCAGCAGGTTCACCACCAAGAACGAGTTTTCCTTCTTTTTTACCAACTTCTATATATTCAAGAATGCTTCTATATGCCCGTTCATTTATTACTGCACCCATGAAGTTTTCAGGGTCTTCTGGTGGTCCTTGTTTTATCTTCTTTCCTTTTTGTACAAGTTTATCGATGAATTCGTTGTAAATTTCATCAAGAACTATAGCTCTTGAACAGGCTGAGCATTTCTGACCCTGGTATCCAAATGCTGCTACAATTACTCCATTCACTGCAGAATCAAGGTCTGTTTCAGAATCCACTATAATCGTATCTTTACCACCCATCTCAGCTATAACTCTCTTTATCCATTTCTGACCTTTGGATAGTTTGGCAGCAAGCTCCACTATTCTTAGGCCTACTGCCTTAGAACCTGTAAATGTTATAAATCGTGTCTTTGGAGAATTCACAAGAATATCACCAATCTTACCTCCGCTTCCTGGTAGGTAGTTTACAACACCATCAGGTACACCAGCTTCCTCAACGATTTCCATGAACTTCGCACCTGTAACAGGAGAATCACTTGATGGTTTTAAAACAACAGTGTTACCTGCTCCAAATGCAGCGGCTGTCATACCAGTAAGTATAGACATTGGAAAGTTCCAGGGTGGTATAGATACTCCAACTCCAAGTGGTATATACCACATCTCAGGCTTTTCACCAGGAAATGGAGTTATATCGCCTCCCTTACCGTATCTAATGACCTCCCTGGCATAATAGTCAAGAAAGTCTATTGCTTCTGCAATATCTCCATCTGCCTCAGGCCAGGATTTTCCAACTTCATATACGAGCCAGGCATCAAGTTCGTATCTCATTCTTCTCATTATATCTGCCATTTTAAAGAGGTATTCTGCTCTTTCCTCTGCTTTTGTATATCTCCATTTTTTAAAGGCCTCCGTTGCTACTTCGAGTGCTCTCTCTGCGTCTTCTACAGATGAGTTCTCAACTATTCCTACAACATCGTCCTTGTGGGATGGATTTATAGATTTTATAGGTGTTACAATTTTACCTTTCTTTCCCCCGATTATGTTGGGATACTCTTTGCCCAATTCACCCTTTACTTTTGTCAGGGCATTCTGCATCATTTTTTTATTCTCGTCGTTTTTGAAGTCTATAATAACTTCGTTTTTGAAATCTCCCCTCATAAAACCCCCGATATAAAATCAAAAATCAAATATTAAATATTAAAATTAGACATTATCCTAAAGTGTTGTGATGACTAACAATAGGGCAACTGTCATTGCAAGTCTCTACGAACTTGGCAATCTTATCTACTCAATCTGTCATTGCGAGTGAATAAAATGAACGCGGCAATCTCATATGTGATATAATTCAGTAAAAAGCGATTGCTTCATCCTTACGGATTCGCAATGACAGAAAAGACCCGTATCACGTAACTTTGAGACACTCCCTAAAATCAAATATCAAAAATAACCCAATGACGAGTGACCAATGATCGACTTTATAGCAATTTCTCAGATGCAAAGCTGAAGTATTTATTATCTCCAATTATAATATGGTCCAAAACCCTAATATCTACTGGGTTAAGTGCATTTACAACATCTTGAGTTATCGTTTTGTCTTCAGGTGATGGGGTTGGATCTCCTGATGGATGGTTGTGTACGAGAATGACAGAACTTGCGTTCTTTTTTAAAGCAGTTTTTACAATTTCCCTGGGATAAACAGCTGATGAGTCGACTGTTCCATTAAATAGATTATCTATATCAAGTAGCCTGTTTTTGATATCTAAAAAAAGAATTTTGAAGACCTCTTTTTTAATACCTCTCATTGAAACATATAGATAGTCAAATACATCCTGTGGATTTTTATAAACATCATTCTTTAAAATTTTATCTTTGAGATATCTTTCTGTTACCTCTTTTATTAATCTTATACCGAAGATATTTTTAGGACCTATACCACATACCCTCCGTAGCTCATCAGGTTCTCCCTCTATAACACCACGCAATGTCTTGAATTTTTTTATAAGTATCTTGGCTTCTTGTTTACAATCCTTTCTCGGAGTACCAAGGGTTAGTAAGAGTTCTACAATCTCATAATCATGCAACCCTAATAGTCCCGACATAATAAATTTATCTCGCAGTCTCTTCCTATGTCCTTCTCTGGTATCCATAATAGATATCAAAATTGCAAATCAAAATTCAAAAACTTGGGCAACACCTACACCTCAAAAACATTTATAACCTCTTCCCCAAGCATATCAATGATTTTTACTGCAACTTGGGTTTTAGATTCTGGGATTTCAATTTCATATTTTCCTTTTACTAAGTCGTTTTTTCTTTCTGGAACATCGGAGTAAACGATATGGAAGGTTTTGCCATCGTAATTTTTATCAATTAAAACTGTATCAATCATAGATCTATAATCGGGGATTTTTACCTTGAAGAGTTTATTGTCAATGTTAAGACGTTCAATTATTGTGGGAGAGATAAAGTTCTGAATCTCCACTAATGTCTTTGTCTTATCAATCCTTTCAACTTTTATTTTTGCTTCTGCGGGCTTGTGGATTAAGAAATTACCATATTTTTTATTTGTCTTTAACTCAATTACTTTAATCTTATTTACAGGATGTTTCTTGTTCCACTCATCAATCCAGGGGTCAACCGCTAATTCTTTGCCAAGACAGACAATAGTTATATCCCTATCTTCAGTTGGTCTTTTCTTTAATTCATCTTGAAGAAGTTGTAAGTCAAGAAGTGTTAGGGGATGATTAAAATCAATAATTTTTACGAGATTTTTCCCTAAATATCCATCAAAAAATCTATCGGTTCGTGTCCTTTGAATTCCAATATGCTGGACTGCAAGTTCAATTGCCTCGGTTTTTAAAAGTTGCAAATCATAGTCGTTAACCTTATAGATACCGAAAGAATAATACTTCTTACACATCTTTTGCCTCCAGTTTTAATTGTGCAGTTTGTATGGCTTTATGTAATTTTTCAGCAAATAATTCTTTTGGTGGCAATTTTGTCAGGTATTCCGCTACTTTTATTCTATCCTTTGGTAAAAATAGAAGTTCTATCTGCTCTTTACCTTTTTCAGCACAGAGTATAAGTCCAACAGGTGGATTCTCTCCTTCAAGCATTTCATATTTCTCTAAATATCTGAGATAAAGTTCCATCTGACCTTTGTAGTCTGCTTTAAATTTCCCAAGTTTTAAGTCTATCACTATGAAGCATCTTAATTTTCTGTGGTAAAATACCAAATCCATATAGTAATCCTCGTTATCAACAGTAATTCTTTTCTGTCTTGCCACAAAATAGAAATCTTTTCCTAATTCAAGGATAAATTTCTCAAGGGCATTCAATATTGCTCTTTCTAAATCTCTTTCACTATAAGTATCGCTGAGTTCTAAAAAGTCCAATACATAAGGGTCTCTAAAAACTAATTCTGGTGTCATTTTGTCTTTTTCTTTTAGTTCTTTTAATTGCATTTTTATAGTCTTTTCTGGAAGTTTTGACAATGCGGTTCTTTCATAAAGCATACTATTCATTCTTTCCTGAAGTGTGCGTGTGCTCCAGTGTTCTTTCAAGCATAAGGTAGCGTAAAATTCTCGTTTTAATTTATCTTTTGTTGGCAAAAGAGTTCTAATATGTGTCCAACTCAGCCCTTCTAATTCTCCACGCAGTGCGTGGAGAATTGGGTAGCTTTCATATAACTGAATCATATACCACAAATTTTGTGTTGAATATCCTTTACCGTATTTTTGTGTTAATAGTGAACTAACCGAGTTCACTATCTTTTTCCCATACTCAGCCCTATATGACTTTATTATCTCTTCTTTGACTGTCTTACCTATGTTCCAGTAGAGCAACACCATCTCCTGATTGATAGTAGTGGCAACTTTTCTTCTTGCCTGTTCTATCAAGCCAGAAATTTTGTCAAACAGACCTTTACCTTTCTCAATTTTATTCATTAACTAATTCCTTTTTTTTGATTTGTTGAAGTTCTTCCACTGTCATTGCGAGGCATAGCCAAAGCAATCGCATTTTTTATCTGCTCTTGTATTATTCCCTGCAATCTCTTGCTCGTTATCTGAATTGCTCCCTTGTTTATATCACACCCAATCCATCGCCTGCCAAGTGCTTGGGCAACCGCAAGAGTTGTGCCTGAACCGATGAAGCAGTCAAGGACTATTCCATTTTCATTGGAAGCGGCTTTTATAATACGCTTAAAAATCATATCATGCTTTTGTGTTTGAAAACCCGTTTTACTATCACCCCTAATCGCTGGTACTTCGATAAAATTATCTGCTTTTTCTTCATAAACTAAAAAGTACCTTATTTTACCGTCTTTATCTCTGATCCTTTCTGCTTTGCCCATTTTTTCATTCCATTGATGCATACTTGCTTTTCTTGGCTTATCTAACTTTTCGTAAACTTCATTGTAGATATGTGATCCTTTATGTTTTGCGTACCATAGAATATTCTCTGTATTTTGATGAAATTTCTTCGATTTCGCCTTTAGTCCCACAGCTGTATAATGAACAATCACTTCATTTAAAAAGTTATCTTCACCGAATATTTCATCTATGAGCAGCTTTACATAGTGAGCCATACGCCAATCCAGGTGCACATAAATAGAGCCTGTATCTGCTAACAACTCCTTTAAAAGTATCAATCTCTCATACATAAACTGCAAATAAGTATCATTATTCCAAATATCAAAATACATTGTCTGTTGTAAGATAGATGCTTCATCTTCTTCTATCCGCCCTAAATTTTTTAGTCCTCTGAGTTCAACTTTTCTTACATAATCCGCCCCGCTTTTAAATGGTGGGTCTATATAAATCAAATCAATCTTTCCTCTGAATCCTAATTCAAGAAGTGTTGCTAAAATATCCTTATTATCTCCGTGAAATAGTAAATTATGCCAATTATCTTTGAGATTCTCATATGAGATTGCTTCGCCTTTGGCTCGTAATGACAAATCGCCTGGCGGGTCAAAGACTTCTACAAGTTGGGCAGGAAATCCTTTAACATAATCGAGCGGCTTTTTACCTACCCAGTTAAGCATTGGTCGTCCTTTAGCAGAAGAGATTTTGATTTTATTTTCTGCCATTATAGCCCCCATATTTATATATTGCTTCTCTAACTTTATTCAAACCTTCAAAAGTTAGTTGCTCCCCCTTCGTCTCTACAATTTCATACTTCAATCTATCAGGGTTCAGTCCTTCAATTCTTCTCATTTCCTTTTCCTTTGCTTCATCTTTAAATCGTTCAGCTTTTATCTCAATGATTAGCATTTTGCCATTTTTCCTTCTTATTAAAAAATCAGGTGAGTAATTATGATACCCGCCATCTTTACCTTTATATTCAAAGAGAAAATCGGTCTTTTTAGGGTCGTCAATTGCTCCTGTAAAATAAACATCCTCAACATCTGCTGGGTTTTCATTTAACATTGCTAACAGTTGCTGGAAGAAATCTACTTCAGGATTAGAATCAAACTTATAGGGATTATAGTGAAAACCAAAATCTCGTTTATTTAATTCTTTAAATTCCTCATACCTTTTAAGCAAATGTTCTTTATCTTTGTGATAAATTATTTCTGTCACATAGTTCTCATCTTTCTTATTGAAACCAGCAGTTTTCACAAGTGCCAATGCAGACTCAACTTCTTCCTCTATTATTTTATAATTTTTTAGTTGTCTCTCAATTTGTTTTTTAATTTCATGGGTATCATTGCTGGACATTTCTCCATCAGGATATAAATTCTTTAGTTTTTCATGTACTGGCATAAGCGGTAATCTATACAGAGCTGAAAGCTCAACAGCAAAAGAATAGGCATCAACAAAATCTTCTTCTGTTATTAGTTTTTCATCTTTCTGTGCTATCAAAACACCTTTTCTATCAGGAATTTCTTTTAGGTCATAGAAAATCTTTTTGACCTCATCTATAGAAATATCAGGTTTTTGTAATTCTATTTGAGTGATATCAATTTCTTTATCAACTGGGATAACTTTTTGAATCTTTTTTCTGAGTAAAACGGGTGGTATCTCCACTTTTCTTAAAATTAGTCTATCCTTTCTTATATCTTGTGGAGTTCTATTTAAATCTTCAAGAGTTTCACCATAGGTCTCTTTAAGTTGTGTGTCTAAAATTCCGACATTATCTTTTGAAAGGTAGATTTTTGCCTTGTGTATATTGCCAGTAGTTTGTCTGAGGCAGCGGGAAGCAGCTTGAAGGCAAAAGTTATTACTTGCTGTCAGTTTTCGTGCTAAGGCAGTAGAAAAAAGAGATAAGCAATTCCATCCCTCAGTCCCTTTATTAACAAGAAGAAAAATGCGGTAAAGTAGGTGTGGGTCATTTATTCGGTTATCAAATAAATCCTTAACCTCTTGTTTTGACTCATTATGCACTTCTAAAACTATAGAAGGATCAAAGCCGAGCTCTATTAAGGTTTTTTCAACAACTGGCTTGGCATTTGTTAAATCCTCTATTTTTGGAAAATATATTGCCAGTTTAGAAGGACTACCATCATAGATCTTTACATCTTTATAACTCTTAAAGAAATCTGTAATAACATCTTTTAGAAAATCTCTATCCGTTACTTCTGAATAAGATACAATATTGCCCCGGACTTCTTTCAATATTCCATCTTTTATCCCTTGCGATAGACCATACCAACAAACAACATCTTTAAGGATCTGTCTTTTATAATATGGAGTCCCAGTGGTGTTTACCACAACTAAAACATTTGTCTCTTCTGATAAATAATTAACTGTTTGTCTCACTCTCTTCAGTTCTTTACCGAGTGCCAGTCCATAGGTATGGTGTGCTTCATCAGAAAAGATAGCAAGATTTGGAAGAGAGGCAATTGTTTGCAATCTCTGATTGGCTATCACCTCCTTTACCTCATCTTCTCGGGATGGGTCAACAAATAAATCTTTGATTAAAGATTTGGTTATTGATTGTTTTTGTATTCTAATCTTTTCTGTATTAGTTACCACGATATTATAACTTGAACCTTTGATTATTGGAATGTCTTTTTCGCCATCGCGAGTATAGGTAAATTTTGTAGTGGTTATAAACTGTTTATAAAGCCTTTCAGGCAATATTTTCTCATAAGGAACATCCGATAGCTCTTTTAATGCTCCTAAGATGGTCTTGCCTGGCGCAAATACCAGGGCATTTTTGACAAAGTAATCCTCTGGATATTCAAGAGCCATTGCAAATTCTGTAGCGATAATAGCGCCAATTAAAATGGTCTTACCTGCTCCCATCGCCAATGCTAATATGTAGCTGGAGTAAGACAGGATTAGTGTTTCTCTGAGAGCTTGTAACCTATATTTTTTTACAAAGGCGTCGTCGTCTCTTATTTTTTTAAATATTGAATTTATTCCGCCACCAGAGATAGCAATTTTTTTCCAGTCTTCATCTGTTAGTTTAATACCCAGAGCATCTAAAAGGTCATTTGGAGGAAAGATTTTTTTGTATAAATCAAAAATATGTGGAGTTTTTTCAATGAGTCTTAAATACCAGTAAGTTTCAAGGGCATCAAATTGGGCTTTTCGTAAGAAACGAAGGTTTTGGGTTCCTGAATTATAGTTGAAATTGAGAATTTCACCAATAACAGAATACCCTGTATTATAACTGTTATTTCTCCATTCAGACACTCTTGTTCTTAGTGTATCATGTAAATACATAACAGGCAACCTTTAAGAATTGAGTTGTAAAAAATTTGTTTAACACCCTGCCCCTGGAGGGATTCGAACTCTCGCTAACCCGGTTCCGACCCCACACCGCTTTATGCCCCGAGCAGGATTCGAACCTGCAACGCTCGGTTCCGAAGACCGACGCTCTTATCCATTGAGCTACCGGGGCCCCTGAAATGGTGTGGGGCTATCCACTGAGCTACAGGGGCAGTCGCCAAAATCAAATATCAAAAATCAAATATAAAAATTGTAATCACAGCTTACACAGATTTTATCAGATTAAATAATTTTTCCCAGTCAGTGAAGTCCTTGCCTACCGGCTGGTAGCTGTGGCTCTTAAAGAAAAAAATCTGTTTTATTATTTTTCTCTGTGCCCTCTGTGGTTTTATTAACGCATATTTTAGGATAATTTTAATTTTTGCATTTTGATTTTTAACTTGTATCTAATATCTATAGTCTTCTATCTTTGATAATTCTATCTGGGACTTGAGCCATTCATTAAATGCTTTATCTCTTCTTTCCTTCCATAACTCAACCTGAAACTCAGAAAATTTCTCCTGTATTGTTTCTATCTCTGGTTCTTCTCTTTTTATACATTTAATTATAAAACAAGCGTCTTTTCCAATGACCGGGTTGCTTACGTTTCCTTCAGAGGTTACCCAAATTGCTCCATAAAATGTGGGATCTGTGGGCATATCAATTGGAGGATTTACTATAGAGAATTTGTCAACCTTTTTATATTTAATGTCTTTCAATGCCCTATTAAATGTAGTTCCATATTCTACATTATTTTTAACTTCTATTAGTATAGTTTTTATAATCGCTTCCCTTTTCTCCTTTAAATAACTTTCCTTAACTTCCTCTTTTATCTCACTGAAGGGTGGTATTGTTTCAGGTATTGTGCCTCTATTTGTCCATACATAGATACCATCTTTTCTGCGGATAGGCTGGGATATTTTGCCTATCTTTGATGTGAGAAGAAGATTTGATATATCAAAACCATCTAATTCTTCAGATGTGGTTTCTTGAAGTTCGAGGTTCATAGCTTGTGCTCCATTTTCGAATCCATTCTCCTGTGCAAGTTCTATGAATGAGAAGGCATTATCCATAGCTAAACCAATTGTTTCATAAGAGGGAACAAGTCTCAGGTAGATTTGAGAAATTTCAACGGAATCTCTTGTCCTACTATAGCATTTAAAGATATAAACTCCATCTTCTGTTTTTATAGGACCATATATGTCATCCCTGGACATTGAGAATATTGCCTTTTCAAGCTTGTTGCTTAATTTACCCCTTTTAACAAAACCGATATAGCCAAATTCTCTTTTGGTTTTTGAATCGTCAGAAAAACGGAGAACAAGTGTGTCAAACGATTCACCTGAATGTAGTTGTGATATAATATCCGTTGCTTCTTCTATTAGCATGTTCTCATCTTCAAGTGATGCCGATAGATTGAATTTAACATACTGTACGAGTATAGCTTTAGGTCTTTTAAAGAGCTCTTTTTCTCTCTCATAGTATTCCTGCAAATCGCTTTCATCAAAATCAACAATTATGTCCTCTGTGTGTATCTCTCCATACTCTACAGTAAACAGTGTATTTCTCTTAAAATATTCATTAATTGATGCTGTAGGTTGTACTGTTGAGAGCACCTGCATATAGAGTCGTTGTCTGGGTATTATATCTCTTATCCAGGATTCGTACTGTCTAAAGTATCTTATGTTTTGAGGATTTTGAAATAATTCTGCATACTTCAGGTAGTCAAACTCCCCACTGGTATAGAAGGTTGTGTCCTGCAGTATCTGTGGGGGAGGATTGGTCTTTATTGCATCTACAACCTCCTTATCACTGGGGATTAGTCCAACCTTTTGGTAATAGTCTCTTAAGATTGTTGCCTCAACAAGTGTATTGAATGCCGAATCTGATGCCTCATCCTCAGTATAGCCCATCTCCATGTAATTTCTTACGAGATTGCTATAGGCAATAGAAGAGATTTCTTTACCATTTACCTCTGCTATAACCCCTTTCTGTAGTTGTGTCATTGATCGAGAGCTGGCAAATCGCATACCCCATTGAAAGAAGATGAATGCAACAAATATTGCAACGGCAAACCACAAGAAGACGGTAATCTGTTTTCTCAATCTTTGTATCATATATCCTCCTTATAGAAAAAAAGGTATTGTCAAAAAACTTTTGCCTATTTTCTTCTAATTCGTTAGCT
Organism: Caldifarciminota bacterium; assembly: GCA_023129165.1. Lineage (GTDB taxonomy): Bacteria > Hydrothermota > UBA3073 > UBA3073 > UBA3073 > JAGMCL01. The sequence continues at coordinate 54,598 of JAGMCL010000039.1, forward strand.
AACGAATAACCTACAATTTTAAAAGCAGTTATCTAATTATTGCTTGCCTCCCCCTGATTCTTGTAGGGGTCGGATTCCCGTCTGCCATCGGGCGGGTATCCGACCCGTTTCTTTTGCGGGTTCGATAAATCGAACCCCTACATTTTTGCTTTCATATTCTTTCATGTTATTTTTCACATTATCTTAATTACGGTGTTGTCAAAAACTAACCACAGACCTGCCTATGGTCATACAAGCGAATTTATTAACAGTTCAAGCCAGTTTCGAAATCCTTCTTGTTTAACGTTGTCGATACTTGCCTGCCTGCGGTAGGCAGGTATCGGTGCTCGATATTTTGATGCTCGAAGCTCGTCTCCACTTGTCGCTTATTATATCATAAAATGCAAAAAAAGTCAAGGAAAAAGAGGGTGGGTGTATTATTGACTTTGTAGTATTTGCTTTAGTCTCCTGTATGATTCAATCGCACGCTCTTTTGGTCTCACCTCTATTATAAAGTATATATCAAGATTTACAAGTTTTGACAGATAGAAGAGGAAGTCTATGTTTCCTTCGCCTATTATATTATGTTCATCCCATTCTCCATGATTATCATGGAGATGGCAGTTTCGTATAAGATGTAAGTAATCTTGCATAAACTCGATTTCTTTTATTTTTTTATTACCTTTCAGCTCGTTAGTATGTCCAATATCCCATGTAAGGTATAACTGCTCTTTATTTAGAAAGTCTCTCAATACCTTCTTGGATAAATCATATCTTGAACTAGATGTATTCTCTACACATAGAAATGTCTTATCCTTTGCATATTCTGATAATCTCGTTAGAGAAGACCTCAGCGCATATTCGTATTCTTGTGGAAAGAATTCATGTATAAGTGTAAGCTTTCCACCCACTGATATGCGATATGAGGAGCCAAGATGTATAGTAACACATCTTGCTCTAATCTCATCTGCAAAGTCTATAATTTCACAAAGCCTATCTACTGTTGCCTCAAGTGGTTTATTATGAAGATTAAAAAATGAAAGTCCATCAGGTGCATGTAATAGGATTGGAATTTGTGATGATGAGAGGATTTTTCGTGAATCTTCATCTATATTCTCTGGGAAGAATGCCGGGGATGACATATTGAGCTCAATGGCAGCAAACCCATGATTTAATGAATATTTAAGTGCATTTTCAGGGCTTTTAAAATCAAATAATAGCTGTATCCCTATTCTTTTTTCTATATCAGCGACATCTATCTTCATATTTAACATGAATGGTAAGATTAGAGAAAAAGACTTTAGACTACGGATAAAGAGAATGAAGGTATCTATTCTGGCGAAACTATCGAGACTGCGAATTGGTCTTTGTTGAAGAATTCTCTCGCAAGAGATATAACCTCATCCTCTTTCACATTTTCAATCGATTGCAGTATCTTATCAATTGAAATTTCCTTTTGGAGATACATTTCCTCTTTCAGTATTCTTACCATTCTATTAACTGTTGATTCAAGCCCAAGTATAAATCCCCCTTTCAAGTGCTCTTTGGTGTTCTTTAGCTCGTTCTTATTCAACCCATCTTTTGTTAATCTTTTTAATTCCTTAAGAACTAAATCGATCGCTTTTTTCTGTTTTGAAGGATTTGTTGCGAGATATATTCCTATGATTCCAGTATTACTAAAGAATTGAAGAAATGAGAATATATTATATGCAAGTCCTTCTGTCTCACGTAGACGTTGAAAAAGACGTGAACTCATTGAACCGCCCAAAAGGGTGTTTAGGATGAGTGCCGGATATCTGTAAGGTGAGTTATATTTGAAGGTCCTTCTTCCTATTGCAATATGAGCCTGTGATATGTCCTTTTTTTTCTTCTCCTTGAATTTTATAGTCTCTTCTGGAAATGGTTTTGAGGTTGTTTTCTGTACATTGTTGGGAAGTGATGTAAGTGTTGAGGCAACAAGTTCCTTTATCCTATCAAAAGAGAGTTTTCCAGAAGCAGCCACTATTGCATTGTTACCACAATATCTTTTATTTTTGAATTCGATTAGATTTTTTCTTTCTATTTTTCTTACGGTATCCTCTTGCCCTAATATAGGAGATGAGATGGGATGACCGGAATAAAGACAGTTCGATAACTGCCGGAAGACTTCCTCTTCAGGGGAATCTTTTGAGTTTCTTATTTCTTCAATAACCACACCCTTTTCTTTTTCTAAATCTTCCCTGTTGAATAAAGGATTGAGTATTATATCTGTAAGTATGTCCCAAACCTTCTCTAAATATTGGTCAAGAAATCTTGCATAGTAGTAGGTAAACTCCTTTGTTGTAAAGCCGTTAAGCTCAGCACCCAGAGAATCAGCCTCGACTGCTATCCTGTAGGCATCTCTTTTCGGAGTACCCTTGAAAAGCATATGTTCTATAAGGTGTGATATACCAGACTGCCTTTTATCCTCGTGTACAGAGCCTGTTTGGAATGCAATTCCGAGTGACACAGACCTTACACCTTTTACCTCTTCATTAACCAATCTCAACCCGTTGTCAAGACAAGTCTTCATAAACAACTCCTGAGAAAAGTTATAGTATTGTTAAAAATCTAACCACATACCTGCCCTACACCCCTCTTCGTCCGTCAAACGACGGACTCCTACCTTTTATCGTCCCGCCAGATGTGGGGCTCCTACATTCCCTTTCCGGTAGGAGGGGTTTCCTAACCCCGATTAAATTATCGCGACGGGGACGTTGCTCCTACCCTGTATCGCGACTAGGAAGTCGCTCCTACATTCCCTTTCCGGTAGGAGGGGTTTCCTAACCCCGATTAAATTATCGCGACGGGGACGTTGCTCCTACCCTGTATCGCGACTAGGAAGTCGCTCCTACATTCTCCTTTCCGGTAGGAGGGGTTTCCTAACCCCGATTAAATTATCGCGACGGGGACGTTGCTCCTACCCTGTATCGCGACTAGGAAGTCGCTCCTACATTCTCTTTCCGGTAGGAGGGGTTTCCTAACCCCGATTAAATTATCGCGACGGGGACGTTGCTCCTACCCTGTATCGCGACTAGGAAGTCGCTCCTACATTCTCCTTTCCGGTAGGAGGGGTTTCCTAACCCCGATTAAATTATCGCGACGGGGACGTTGCTCCTACCCTGTAATTAGTCTGATGTCTTACTAAATACGCTCTATGGAGTGCATTTACCATGTCGATGCATATTATGAAATTGTATTTTAACGTGCGTAGATTATACCATATTTAAGGGTTTTTGTCAAGCAAAAAAGCAGAGAGTTACTTACGTTTGTTTTTTCTTGACATTTAGGCTTTTTTCATTTATAATAGATAGCGTGTATTAGAAGTTAATAGTGAGTACAGATAAAGTTATGGTTAAGTTGTTAAAATTCAGGCGTCTAAAAAAGCAGTTATCTTTGTTTGATGTCTTTGCCATCAGTACGGGGGCAATGGTAAGCTCAGGCTTATTTCTTTTGCCCGGGTTGGCTGCGGCAAAGGCTGGACCTGCTGTTATTATTGCCTATTTATTATCAGGTATATTGATTCTACCAGCACTTCTAAGTAAGGCTGAGCTTTCTACTGCAATGCCTCGTGCCGGCGGGACATATTATTTTACGAGTCGAAGTCTGGGTCCACTTTTTGGGGTGATTGATGGAATTGGTGCATGGTTGAGTCTTGTTCTAAAGAGTAGTTTTGCTATCGTGGGATTAGCAGCCTATCTTGTATATTTTATAGGATTGCCTGTTAAGCCAGTTGCTATTTCTGGTTGTATTTTGTTTACAATACTCAATGTATTCGGAGCACGAGAGGCTGCACGTTTACAGGTCTTGATGGTGGTTGTACTTATAGGTTGCCTGATTTACTTTATAGGTCGCGGTCTATTTCATATAGATACAGCTAATTTTACACCATTTGTACCATTCGGTGGTTTATCCGTTCTTGGAACAGCAGGTTTTGTATTTGTCTCTTATATCGGTTTGACCAAGGTTTCCAGTGTTTCAGAAGAGATTAAGAATCCTGAGCGTAATATTCCTCTTGGAATGTTACTTTCACTATTTACTGCAATAATAATTTACACCTTAGGCACACTGGTGATTGTTGGTGTAGTACCTGCAGATAGGTTATTCCATAACCTGACACCTGTAGAGACAGCAGCTTCTCTTTTTCTTGGGAGTACAGGTATTATTATAGTTAGCATTGCCGCCATCCTTGCCTTTGCTACCACGGGTAATGCCGGTATCCTGTCTGCCTCCCGTTATATCTTAGCAATGGGGCGTGATGGTGTAGTACCATCTGCTTTATCTCGTGTGGGTCGATTTCGTTCTCCATTAAACTCTATTATTTTAACATCGATTGTAATCCTCCTTGCAATCGTATTTCTCGATGTAGAAAACATCGCTAAATTAGCTGGTAGTTTTCAGTTACTGGTATTCGCTTTTATTAATGTTTCTGTAATTTTAATGCGTGAAAGCAAGATAAAGTCGTATGATCCAGGGTTTCGCTCACCTGGTTATCCATGGGTTCAAATTATGGGTATAATAGTTTCTCTTGTTTTGATTCCCCTGTTAGGAAAAATCTCATTGTTATTCACAGCTGGTGTAGTTTTACTTGGTCTTGGTTGGTATTTTTGTTATGCACGTTCCAGGGTAACAGGTTCAGGTGCTATAGTGCACGTAGCAGAACGTGTTGCAAATTTACTTCGTCGCGATGCTTCTGAACTCGGTCTGGAGCGTGAGCTGCGGGAAATTTTAAAAGAGAAGGGTCTGCGGTCAGATGATCCCTATAAAGAGGTTGTTATTCGAGCCTCTATCCTTGATGTAGGACCCGATACGAGATGGGATGAAATTATAATTAGTGCATCCGATTTGTTGGCAGAGCGTTTCGGGGGTTTTGATATTGATATTCGTCGTGGTCTTTTGGATTGCAGCGGACCCGGCAAGACACCGTCTGAAGCAGGTATAGCACTTCCTCATGTTCGCTTATCAGGTATAGACCACCATGAGTTAGTTATAGTACGTTCCCGTACTGGCTTTTATCTGCCAGGAGCTGATTCTCTGATATATGCTGCTTTTATACTGATTGGTTCACTTGACAACCCACGTAGACATTTACGCTTTCTTGCTGAACTTGCGAGACGAACTGATATCCCTGGATTTTTAGAAAGGTGGCTTGTAGCTGATGGTTTGGATGAATTAAGGGAAGTGTTGCTGGATTGACGGACTCGCAATGACAGGAGTACTTTTTTCTGTAATTATTTGAGTTTGAAACATTCTCTATTATTTATTATGCGGCTTTTTATTGCAATAGAGATACCAGAGGATATAAAAGATGAGATTGTAGGGATTGAAGAAGAGCTTCGCACTTTCTGGAGTGCGAAATGGGTTGAAAGAGATAACATTCATCTCACACTAAAATTTTTGGGTGAGATTGAAGATGGTAGAATAGAAGAGGTAAAAAGGATTGTGTCCGAGACATCCCAAATGAATCACGGGTTTTCACTCAATCTGGAAAACATTGGGGGATTCCCGAATCTTAAAAAGCCGAGGATAATATGGATTGGTGTAAGAGAGGTAGATAAATGTGTCGTGAATATCATGGAGAACCTTGAGGAGAAATTTATCAAATTTGGTATAGAACCAGAAAGAAAGAAGAAGACCCCACATATAACCATAGGCAGGATAAAGGGATATTCAAGGAAATATAGTGAAAAAGAGAGTAAGGTTATAGATGGATTGATATATAAGAGTAGAATATTCAGGGTTGAATCAATTTCTGTTATAAAGAGTGTACTAACACCAAAAGGAGCGATTCACACTGTTATTAAGCAGTACCCACTGAAGACATTATGATATTTATTCTTCTCTCCCTTATATTATCCCAGGCGTTTGACGATGTAAATGATTTCGTAACCTCAGTTCCCTCTGATTTTATTTATGGAGCATCATTCCCGTTTAGGCTTGATAAAAGGGGATGTGTCATTACTACTACTTTTCTATCACTTACAGGATTAACGGTATATCTTGATGAGGATATAAATAAGAGGGTTGGGAATTATTGTAATAAAAACCCGCAGATCCTGGATTTTAGTTCGAGGTTGTCAAAGCTTGGTAAAGGTGAATGGGGGGGACTTGTTATTGCAACAATGGGTGCTGTTGGTTATACAACTAACAATCGTAGATTACAGAATACATTCTGGTTAAGTTTAGAAAGTGCCTTGATTTCAAGTGCATATTCGGATATTAATAAGATATTGTTTGGACGTGAAAGACCATACAGTAACTCGCAGGGTGATTTTAAGGGTCCTTGCTATGGAATAAAGGGAAGTGAATATCATTCATTTCCATCCGGGCATGCATCACTTGCCTTTTCAATTGGTACGGTAGTAGCCGAACAATATAGTGATAATTTATGGGTAAAGGTGCTGGTGTATACACTTGCATCAGGGATAGCACTGTCCAGAGTCATAGAAAATAAGCACTATCTATCAGATGTTATTGTGGGAAGTGCCATCGGATATGCGACAGCGAAGATGGTTATATCGCTACACTAATTACCAATAATTATTTCAAAAATAATAGTTCCACCACCCGTATATTTGCAGGGGTCTAGACATTGTATGTAGGCATTTAAGGTCTTTTCTTTGGACAATCCAAGAGATTTTGGCGAGATTCCTCTTGATAAAGGGATGTAATATGGCATATAGGTTCTTATCTGATTTGAAACTTCTCCCGTAACTTATCCTGGACAATCTTTGGTACAAATTTGCTCACATCACCTCCCAATGAGGCGATTTCCTTCACACTCGATGCTGAGAGGTAGAAATATTCTTCACCAGGCATCAAGAACACAAATTCAACTGAAGGATGGAGTTTTCTGTTCATAAGTGTCATCTGAAACTCATAGTCGAAGTCAGATACAGCTCTTAAACCTCTCATAACTATTTTCAGGTTATTCTTCCTTAAGTAATCCGAGAGTAGGCCATCAAATCCATCACACTTCACTCCTTCAATACTATCAATGGCAATTTTGACGATATTCAACCTCTCTGTGAATGAAAAAAGGGTATTTTTATTGATATCCTTTGCTACAAGAACTCTTACACAGGGAAACAGACACATAGCTCTCTTTATTAAATCAATATGTCCATTAGTTATTGGGTCAAATGTTCCAGGATATATACATATATTCATTTTATCTTTAATGTGCATTTCTCACCCTCCTTAATCATACCATAGGTTTGTCTCAAAACCATCTGCATGTATGTTGAGTCAGTCTCCATGTTATTTTTATCAATGGTGAGTGCTTCTTTTATGGCTGAGGAAACGGCAATCTGTCTCTCTATTTTGCTTATTTTATTTGAAAGTATTAGGATCTTTATCAGACCATATCCCCCAAAAAAGAAGATATAGATTAATAGAAAAATTCCAAGTATGATAAACACATGTTTAAACCTTTTGATTTTTTTAAAAAGAGAGGTAACACCCGAATTAGAATTCATAAGATTTTAGAACAAATAAAGGTAAAACAACCACTACTATCGGTTTAATTAGCTTTCTTAGTGTCAAATGTTCTATAATCGCCAAAATATATAAATAAGTATTATAACCCGTTTAAAGGGATACCGCATCCAAGCAGGACTATCTTTTTCCTTCCCTCCTTTACCATCTTTGTAGCGTTTCTGGTATCGATAATCAGCCTTGCTTTCTTGACAATAAATTTATAATCAAAGGAGGAGTGGTCAGTTATTATTAGTGAGCAATCAGACTCTTTGAGTATTTTTTCATTGAGTGCAACAGCCTTATAGGTACAATCTTTTAATGTTAATGTATTTATGAATGGGTCTGAATATGTTATCCTGCTGACCTTATTCTTTAATATCTCAATGATCTTAAGGGAAGGAGAATCTCTCATGTCACCCACATCCCTTTTGAATGTAACACCAAGTATGTGCAACTTTGCATCCTTGGGACAAACTCCTGTATTTGAAAGGGTAGAGATCACTAAATTCGCCACGTAGTAGGGCATTCCCTCGTTTGTCTCTGCTGAGAGCTCTATAAAGTCTGTATGAAAGTCATACTCCTTTGCCTTCCATGAGAGGTAGTACGGATCTATGGGTATACAGTGACCCCCAACACCAGGACCGGGATAGAAGGGCATAAATCCGAATGGTTTTGTTTTGGCTGCATCTATAACCTCCCATATGTTTATACCCATCCTGTCTGTCATCATGGCGAATTCGTTGAGAAGGGCAATATTTACATTACGGAAGGTATTTTCAAGGAGCTTTGTAAGTTCTGCTGCCTCTGTAGATGATACCTTATGAACATTACCAACGACCTTTTTATAGAGAAGATAAGCAAGTTCCGTTGAGGTCTCACCGACTCCACCGACAACAACTGGTGTGTTGCCTACTGTATATTTCTTGTTTCCTGGGTCGACCCTTTCAGGTGAAAAGGCAAGAAACAAGTCTTTGCCAACTTTTAGTCCTGAACCCTCAAGTATCGGAAGTACAACCTCTTTGGTTGTCAAGGGAAAGGTCGTGGACTTTAGTATGACCAGTTCATCTGGATGGAGTATGCTGGAAAGTTTTTTTGAAGTTGCTACAATATAGGATATATCAGGGACTTTATTTTCAGTAACAGGTGTAGGTACACATATCTGGACGACATCGCAGTTCTTCAAGTCTTTATAATCTGTACTCGTCCTTATCATTCCTTTTCTGGTGAGGTTTCTTAATTCAGATGAAGATGTATCCTGTATGTAGCTTTCACCACGGTTCACTGAATTTACTCGTGACCTCTTTCTGTCAATCCCAATAACCTTGAACCCTTTTCTGGCAAAAGAACAGGCAAGCGGTAATCCCACATAACCCAATCCAATTATTCCAATTACAGCAGATTTGTTATCTATTTTCTGCCTGAGCATGAATCCCCCATTTTTTAGGTGAATTGTCCAGAACTATCTCTTTGAGAACTGGAATCTCTTTCTTGCTTTAGGATGACCGTACTTCTTTCTTTCTACCTCTCTCGGGTCCCTTGTAAGTAGACCCTCTTTCCTAAGAGTAGGCTTGACTTCAGGGTTTAGTTCTACGAGTGCCCTTGCAATACCAAGTGAGATCGAATCAGCCTGACCTCTAATACCCCCACCCTCAACCTTAACCTTTATATTGAACTTAGCCATTGAATCAGTAACCCTGAGAGGGGATTCTGTTTTATGTATAAGGTCATCCCTTCCTCCAAAGAAGTCCGAAAGCTCTTTCCCGTTTACCATGATTTTCCCTTGTCCTTCTGTGAGTTTTACACGCGCAGTCGCTCGCTTACGCCTTCCTGTTTTTAGTAATATACCTGCCATATAACCTCCGTATAAAAATAAAAATTCAGTTATACTATTTGATCTCCTGCTCAAACTTTATTGGATTTTGTGCCTTATGAGGATGTTTGCTCCCTGGATAGACCTTTAGTTTCTTAATCATTTTTCTACCAAGTGGTCCCTTGGGGAGCATCCCTTTAACAGCATGATGAATTATTTGTTCCGGTTTCTTCTCTCGCATCTGTTTAAGCGTGGTCTTTTTCAATCCTCCAGGATATCCTGTATATCTTGTATAAATCTTATCTGTTTCCTTTTTACCCGTGACCTTTACCTTGCTTGCATTTATACAGATGATGTAATCACCCATGTCCACATTTGGCATAAATTCTACCTTATGTTTACCTCGTAAAATTGTGGCAATACGGGTTGCAAGCCTCCCGAGTATCTGACCATTTGCATCTATAATATACCATTTTTTTTCCATAAAACCCCCATATAGCAAAAATTAAATATTAAAGATTAAAATGCAAAGATTTTAAAAAAATTAATTGGCTGATTGATAATTCTAACCAACCAGCTAACCAACCAACTAACAAACTAACTAAGTTTACTTTCTTTCTCTCACCTGATACGCTGGCAGATTTGGATTGTATTCAAGATGAAATCTTAAAAGTTCATCCTTTGGTAGAAAATCAATTATCAATCTACCATCAAGGTGGTCTACTTCATGTTGTATTACCCTTGCAAGGAGGTCTTTAGCCTTGAATTGGATCTCTTTGCCCTCTAAATCATAGCCTTTTATTGTTATTGCAGAGGGTCGTATTATTTGTATAAATGTTCCTGGTATAGAGAGACATCCCTCCTCAAAGGTCTCCTCTGCTTTTGTTTCCACTATCTCAGGATTAACAATAAATATAGGTTTCTGTCCTGTATCTGCCAGAATAATTCTCTCGGAGACTCCAATTTGAGGTGCGGCAAGACCTATTCCATTCAACCGTTGTATGAAGTTTCTCATAGAAGTAGCTATTTTCTTCACTCCCTCGTTGAACACAGTAATAGGCATGGATTTTTCTCTTAGTATTGGGTCTGGATATGTGCGTATATTTAATTCCATTTTTAATAACTTCGCCACCAAGTCCGTTAGCTAACGGAAAGGCACTAAGTTTTTTCTATTCAAATAACGAATAAAATATAACAACAAGCAATTTCTTTGTGCCTTCGTGGCAATATAGAAACCACAAAGGCACTGAGTTTATAAGTTATTCTTTTGTTTTTTTTCAAATAATAATTTAAATCTTTTCTTTGTGTCTTTGTGCCTTCGTGGCAATATAGAGGCTACCAATCACTAATTACCGATTAACAGGAGATTTAATTCCTATCCTGAGCTCCCTTAATTTTTCCTCATCTATCTCTGATGGTACATTCTCCATGAGACCGAAGCCCGTGGTTGTCTTTGGGAATGGTATTACCTCCTGGATAGATTCCTCATTCAGTAGAATCATAAGTAGCCTATCGAGTCCAATTGCTATTCCACCGTGGGGTGGGGCACCATATTCAAGAGCAGAGAGTAAGAATTCATATTCCCTGCTCCTTTTATCTTTACGGATGTTGCCAATCTCCATCATCTTTTCCTGAAGGTCTCTTCTGTGGATTCGAATACTACCAGACCCGAGTTCCACACCATTTAACACAAGGTCGTATTGTTTGCCTATGATTTTGGATGGGTCTTTAAAATTGTCCGTATTTGGCATCGTGAATATGTGATGACATGGTACCCAGGTGTCAGATTCATCGTCGTATTCGAAAAGTGGAAAATCTGTGACCCAGAGTAGTTTATATTCATCCTTTGTAGCATTTTCTATGTTTATTCGATTTCTTATTGCACCAAGTGTCTCAAGTGTCCTTTTCCATTTTCCTGCACAGAAGACAACAGTCTTTTCGGTGTCTATTGGTAGAGTGGACTTCAATTCATCTATAAGTTCCTTTGGGAAAAACTTAGCTATATTACCTGATAAAGGTTCTTTAAATGATATATATGATATTTTGGTTCCGTAATACTTATCTGCAAAGTCAGAGAGTTCATCAATCATTTTCCTCGAGAGTAGGGGTAAAATTAGGGCTTTAATGAATTTTGCTTCTTTAAAGATTCTAAAATCACTCCTTTTCGCTATTTCGGTAATATCAGTTATGAACATCTCGAATCTCGTGTCAGGTTTATCACTCCCGTATTTCTCAAGGGCATTTTTGTATGTGATTCTTTCAAAGGGTTTCTTTATTCTTATTCCCAGGACATCTTTAAAAACTGATTGTATCATTCCCTCAACAATTCCCATTACGTCTTTGTCATCTGCAAAGCTCATCTCAAGGTCAATCTGTGTATGCTCTGGCTGACGGTCAGCCCTCTGGTCTTCATCTCTGAAGCATCTTGCAAATTGAAAGTATCTATCGATTCCTGCAATCATCAGAAGCTGTTTATATATCTGTGGTGACTGGGCAAGGGAATAAAATTTACCAGGGAAATTCCTCGATGGAACAAGAAAATTTCTTGCTCCTTCAGTAGTCGTTCGTGTAAGACAGGGTGTTTCGACTTCTATGAAGTTGTTTTCTGACAGATAGTTCCTTATAGTATTAATAACTTTTGATCTCATTACGAGCTTTCTTTGCATCGAGGGTCTTCGAAGGTCGAGAAATCTATACTTCATACGCAATTCATCTTTTGCCATAACAGGGTCCTTTATTACAAAAGGTGGAACCTTTGAGGAAGATAGTAACTTTATTCGAGAAGCTACCACCTCAATGCCCCCGGTTTCGATATCTTGATTTTTCATCCCGGAAGGTCTCTCCCTGACAGTACCCTTGATCTCTACAACATATTCTGCACCAAGACCTTTTACGTTTTCTATAAGTTTTTCATCATCCACAACCACCTGTGTTATGCCATATCGATCTCTTAAGGATATAAAGAGCATCTTGCCATGGTCCCTTATTGCATCTATCCAACCCTGGAGCAATACACTCTTTTTATAATCTTTATTCCTTAGTTCGCCGCATGTATGTGTACGCATAATAAAACCTCACCCTGTTTCATTTTTCCCCTTCTGTCAAGGAATAAGATTGCCACGTTCACTCGCAATGACAGAAGCCCGAGATAAGATTGCTATATACTGATTGTCTTTGGAACCCGCATTAAAAAAATTCTATAAATGTCTATCGGTCAAGTTCTTTTATAAGCTTGACAAGGTCTTTATACAAGGTAATATTCATTACCTGTGATCTGAACTCCTCTATATTGATGAGTCTTATCAGATGCGCAAGTACCTTCATGTATGTATTTTTTGCCTTTTCTGGGCAAAGTAATAACCAGATTATCTTGACAGGCTTGTGGTCAAGTGCATCAAACTCAATGCCCTTCTTTGATAATCCGAGTGAAAGTGTAATATTATTTACCTCTTTTCCAATGTATCTTGGTATTGCAACTCCACGTCCTATTGCTGTAGGAAACTGACTCTCCCTTTCAAATATCTTTTGAAGTAATGGCGGAGGCTGGTCAGTAGTCTCAAAGAGTTCTTTTACAGTCTCTTGTTTTTCACCTGCAATTATGCTTCTTTTGAATCTACCCTTCAGATAACTTTCTATCATTGATTAAATCCAGTTCAGTTTTATTTATTTTACTAGTTAATAAATAATTTAGAGTTACCTTACAGAATATATCTGGCAAGGTCTACATTCTGCACAATATCCTTCAGACCCTCTTGTACGTCATTTTCCTCTATATGAATATTCTTTATTCCTCTTACGGGAAGTTTATACAACCAATTGTCCATCAGTGCAAACATTACCGTATGCAATCTTCTTGCACCTATATCATCAGTAGTCTCATTGACTAAAACTGCATACTCTGCAATAGCAACGATTGCCTTTTTGTCAAATGTGAGATTTACTCCCTCAGTCCTAAAAAGTGCTGTGTACTGTTTAATAAGTGCGTTCTCTGGTTCAGTGAGTATTTTTATGAAATCCTCCTTCTTAAGGGAAAAGAGTTCAACTCTTATAGGAAATCTTCCTTGTAGTTCGGGAATCAGATCAGATGGTTTAGTTGAGGTGAAGGCTCCAGCTGCTATAAATAGTATATGGTCTGTTTCTACCATACCATACTTAGTCATGACATTAGACCCCTCCACAATTGGTAGAAGATCTCTCTGAACCCCTGATCTTGATACATCGGGACCTGCTTTACCTTCTGAGCCCACAGTCTTATCAAGTTCATCTATGAAGATTATCCCTGAGTTTTCCAAACTTTTTTTAGCCTCAGCTATAACCTCTTCCATGTCAACGAGTTTCTGTGCCTCTTCCTGTGCAAGGATTTCCTTTGCCTCATTAACTTTTACTCTTCTCGTTTTGCGTTTTTTAGGCGACATGGATGACATCATATCCTGCAGGTCTGTATTGACCTCCTCCAATCCCATAGGACCGAATATTTCAATTAAGGGGAATGAATGAACATACACTGGTATATTAACATATTTGTCCTTAAGCGCTCCTTTATGTAGTAGATTTCGTAGCTTTTCTCTCGACTCTTTCTGTGTTTCTTTATCCTCTCCTGGCAGAAGGAGGTCGATTAGTCTTTCTTCTCCAAGTTTCTTTGCACGTTCTGCTACCTCGACCTGTCTTCGTGCCTTTACCATGTTTACAGATATATTCATAAGGTCTCTTACCATTGATTCCACATCTCGACCTACATAACCCACCTCGGTAAATTTTGTTGCCTCGATCTTTAAAAAGGGAGCATCAACCAATTTTGCAATTCTTCTTGCAATCTCTGTCTTGCCGACACCGGTCGGACCTATGAGTATTAAGTTGTTGGGAAGAATTTCCTCCTTAATGAAACCCTTTACATTTTGTCTTCTCCATCTATTACGTATCGCTATGGCAATAGATCGTTTGGCATCATTTTGACCTATTATATATCTGTCCAACTCCTTTTTTATCTTTTTGGGTGTGAGTTCTTTTTTAGCCATAAATTAGATGTTAAAAACCTTAAAATAAGAAAATCGAATGATTATAAAATTTTGGTTCATCTCCAATTTAATTGATTAAAATGATGTTCAAAAGATGTACAGGCATAAGAATAATGCTCTATGTATTTTGGAATTAGTACATTTTCCTTTAATCGCAAGGCTTACTTGCCTGACGCCTGCCTGCCGGTAGGCAGGGCAGTCAGGAAGCCTTGCCCTACATCCTCCTCACAAATACGAGATTACTTAGCTCTGATAGTCATCAGGACTTTTAACGACAAGATAAGAGAGTGTCATTGCGAGCGAACGAAGTGAACGTGGCAATCTCATCCTTTGTAACCAATCACTCCCAATATGAGATTGCTTCATCCATAAGGATTCGCAATGACGAAAAATTATTCAGTTATGCAATTTCAATTGAATATACTGCCTCACCTACCTGATACTAGGTAGAAGTAATGGTTTAGTGTTAGTACTTTTATAATTGCCAAAATTGATAAAAAAATGTTCTTTTAGTTTAAAAAGTCTCAATAGTTATGTTATCATTGGTGTATACACAGATAGAGGAGGCTATCCTTAATGACTCTTCTACAATTTCCCTTGCATTGAGGTTTGTATGCTTTTTCAGAGTCCTTGCAGATGCAAGCGCATAAGCCCCACCAGAACCTATAGCAACAATACCATCATCAGGTTCAATCACATCACCCGAGCCTGATATGAGGTATGCGGATTCTTTGTTCAATACAATAAGAAGTGCCTCAAGTCTTCTTAAGACCTTGTCGGTTCTCCAATCCTTTGCAAGATTGATTACAGATTTCTGAAGATTGCCATGCGACTCATCTAACTTTTTCTCGAATCTTTCGAAGAGCGTTATTGCATCGGCTGCACTTCCTGCAAATCCTGCCAGAACCTTGTTATTATACAGTTTTCTTATCTTGTTTGCACTGTGCTTCATTATTGTATTCTCAACTGTCACCTGACCGTCACCGCCTATAGCAACCTTGCCTTTATGACATACACCTATTATCGTTGTTGATAGAATCATGAATAAAAAGTCTAAAAGTCTAAAAGTTTAAAAGTCAAAAGGTCGAAAAGTCAAAAGGTTGAAAAATCATAAAATCAATAGTTTGGCGGTTGTTTTGTTATTGTGATGTCGTGTGGGTGACTGGCAAGTAAAGCTGCTTTTGTTATCCTGATAAATTTAGCCTTTTCCCGTAATTCTTTTAAATTTAACGAACCACAGTAAGCCATACCAGCACGGAGTCCACCGATATACTGATAGACCATATCGCTTAATTTCCCTCTATATGCAACCCTACCTTCGACTCCCTCTGGAACGAACTTCTGTTCACCCTCCTGGAAATATCTGTCTGCACTACCATGCTTCATTGCATCCATAGAGCCCATTGCTCTGTATGTTTTGTATCTTTTGCCCTCGAGTAATACAGTCTCTCCAGGACTTTCTTCTGTTCCTGCAAGTAAGTTACCAAGCATACATGAATCCGCACCCAGAGCAAGAGCCTTTACTATATCCCCGGAAAATCTTATTCCACCATCTGCGATTAGAGGTACATCACCAACCTTTGCACAGGCTTGAATGGCTGTAACCTGTGGCACACCAATGCCAGCTACGACTCTGGTCGTACATATAGAACCAGGACCTATACCCACCTTTACTGCATCAACCCCTATCTTACAGAGAAGTTTCATTGCCTTTTCAGTAACAACATTACCTACTATGAGATCAATATCAGGATACTTGTCTCTGAGTATTTTTGTTATATCTATTACCTTTTTTGAATGGGCATGTGCTGTGTCAATGACAAGTGCATCCGAGCCTGCCTTTACAAGTTCTGCTGCCCTATCAATTGTATCCCTTCCAGTTCCTATGGCTGCAGCTATTCTTAGACGTCCGAATTTATCCTTTGTAGAACATGGAAATAGTCTTTTACTTAGCACATCCTTGATTGTTATGAGTCCCTGTAATTTTCCTTTTTCATCAATGATTGGTAGTTTCTCAACCTTTTTCTCCTTAAACAGGGAAATTGTTTCGTTTAGAGTTATACCAGGTTTTCCAGTAACAAGTGGAGGAGTTGTCATAATCTTGCTTATAGTCTTTTCCTGATCCTCCTCAAGTAGTATATCTCTCTTTGTGAGCATGCCCACAAGTTTTTCTTCGTTATCAATAATTGGAAAACCAGAAACACCGTATTTCTCCATAAAGATCAGTGCGTCCTTTAGTTTATGAGTGGGTTTCAGGGTAACAGGATTTTTAATTAGAGCGCTTTCATATCTCTTTACCCTGTC
>JAGMCL010000004.1 GCA_023129165.1 Caldifarciminota bacterium
CCACCATAATAGCCATCATCGGGAGTTAGGTCATCTGGGTTTGTGCCATCCGAATAACCGAATGCGGTCACATTTACAGAGCTCGAACTATTATCTCCCACGATATAATGTGATGACTCATAAGTACCTGTCCAGTCTTCTATCACCAAAAGAAGATTGGATACGCCGTCGTAAGTAAATGATGTATCCAGTATAATCTCTGTAACACCACCATCTAACCAACTAACATATCCCTCGAACATAAGAAGAGGGGGATTGGGGAGGAAACCCGTTCCATCAAATGATGTCTCTGTTGTGGTTCCAATAAATATCTTAAGATCCCGGGTTGGACTGTTGGCAAAACTATAGAAGCCAATCTTCCAGATATCACACGGGTAATCCATCATCCAGTCTGAATGGTATATTACCTGAGATTTACAAAAATTGTAAAATGTATAATCCCAATATATCATACCATACCCCGACCACACTCCCGACTGCCATGTTGCTCTATCAGGTTCGAGTTTCTGGGTATAATTTAACTCCATCCTTACAGGACCCTCTACTTTCTCCGCATCAATATCTGCTGCAGAAAGGGTAAAAGCAACCAGTATAAGAGCAAGAAAGGCGGCACTCACTTTTTTCATTCTGACCTCCTTTGTTATAAAAGGTAGTGGGAGGGGTATTACCCCTCCCACTATTATCTTATTTATTCAACAACAATTAATTTCTTGGTCGCCTTGAAGTCACCAGCAGAGAGCTTGTAGAAGTATATGCCTGCATGTGGCGGTTTCCATTCGACGTTATAATATCCTGCGTTCTGAGACCCATCAACGAGTGCGCTAATTAGTCTGCCAGAGGAATCATATACCTTAAGAGTAACATCTACATCCCTTGGAATCTGGTAACTTATTATGGTATTTCCCTTTACAGGATTCGGTTCGCTTCCACGCAGAGCAAATACCTTTGGTATCTCCTCAGCACCCATCTTGACACCGCCGACAACCGTAAATACCCTGTTCGCTACATTATTACCTGGATTGGGGTCTGTAAATGCCGTTTGTATGGTAACCGCAGCAGTATAGGTACCTGCATGTATAATGGGAATACCAGCCTGGAAATATATCATCCTGTGCTCCTGTGCCTCAATATCCCATACATGCTCACACTTGGATGCAACCATGTCACCATTTCCATCGAATAGCTTGTAATAGACAGCAAACGAAATTGCAGGTCCACCAGGTGTCCCATTGTTATAAACATCTATGAATGCATCCAGGATACATGGTGCTACCAGCGTATCATTTACTATATTGGGGTCTCCCTCATTCGGGGCACCACCTACTGAGGCATCGTAATCTGCATAATGAGGAGGAGTTTTGATAAATTCGATGCTGTATGGACCCTCTCTGGAAAGTGATTTTATATCCTTTTTGGAGTATGGAACATCCTGCCAGAAGGCAACAAGAATATAAAAGGTACCTCCACCTGGAAGTTGCGCATGCAGGGTTTCCGGGTCGCCAGAAAGACCAGCATCTACTCTTGCTATAACATTACCACCACCATCCATTAGTGCCACTGCATGGTCAAGGGTGTCCTTCTTAAGGGGTATAGCATAAATATGGACAGAATCTCCATAATTGCCATCAAATGTAAAGTAGTCGAGGTCACCAGTCTCTTTATATGGCTTTGGTGGATATATCCAGCAATCGTCGAAAACATCTCCACTGTCTATTGGGAATGCCTCTCCAAGGTTATTATTCGGTTCATATGGGTCAGGCGGACAATTTCTCTCACCAGGTGTACCATAGTCGCCATCACCATAAGGGAAATATGCAGTATGCCAGTTTGCACCGACCATATTGTCCAGTGACGGGTCGTTAAGTTCCATAGATGCACCAGTTGGGTCCGGGAACTCAGGACCACCATCATAATAGACGGAGTCAACTACAACACCATCAGGATTTACGAGAACTACCTCATCACCAGAATTGCCGAGTGTGAAACCTGAATATTCATAATCACAGGTGTATCCACCATTCTCTGCTGGGTTTGCATTTCTTCCAAGAACAAGGAATCCATATGCTTGCAGAATAAGCGGAGCACCGTTATTTATTAAATGGTAATCAAAGTCCCTATCCAATATGACCCATCCATTTATATCTACGTCAACCGCGGTCTCGTTGTAGAGCTCAAACCACTCACCTTTAGAATCCCATACCTGATAAGGATTCTGCATTATCTCGTTTATGACAATACCTGTTGTTGGATGTGTAATATGAATCTCTGGGCCATCAACGTCATCCACATGGAGATAGAACATATCAACTGATATACACCTTATAGCAATGTAGACATCCTGACCTGACCAAACATTAAGGTTATAGCTGTACCAGATATAATCATCGGGTATGTCTGTTTCAGTACCAAGAAGATTTGTAAAGTCACCAACAGAATTCCCTGTCGTCGACAACCACACCTCAAAGGTCTCAAGATAAGTAGGAGAGTGTGAGGATGCCCAGAAACCAAAGGAATCAGGAACTGGTCCTACATGGAGTGGGGGTGTGATGAGCCAGTCATTGTTACCCCAACTATTAAAGAGACAGGCAGCGGAATAATCACCAGAATGGGCATACAGATCATCATAGTATGATTCCCATCCGTAACCATCAGCATCCTCATCTAACACAGTCCAGTGAAGCGGAGGAACATTGCCTGCTTCGAAGTCCTCAGACAGTCTTGGTCCTGGAACATCAGAATAATAGGATAAAACGATGTTGTCAACACCAAAACCCCATGCCCAATCTGGATCAGGATCATAGTAGGTAAACTCTATTTTAACGCTATCAATGGGAAGAGCATAGGTCATATCGAGGGTGTCATAATCAACAAGGTCAGCAGCATACACCACTAAGGTATCCCAGCCCGACCAGTAACCACCGGTGAAGTACCTCGCATTCACAAAGCCATACTGTCCACTACCCATTTCCTGGAAGTTATATGTATAGATAATCCTTAAATTGATAGCCTCTGGTGGTATTGCAACTGCAGGAAGTATCATCTCCTCATTGGTAGCAGGACTACCTGAACCCGCAGCATCATCGTCATAGAAGGCAAAGGAGGTACCATAATCGGGGGGTACTAAATACCAATCATATCCTACCTCCCACATATATCCATCTAAATTCCCATCTATTACGGTCCAACCTACGGGCATTGTTCCAGACTCGAAGTCCTCTGTTAAAAGGTCTGTCCAGGTCTCAACCTTTGGGTCTACGTACTTCACTCCCAGGGCATACTCAGGTGTCCCTGGAATATTAACATCCATTGCCATCTTCTCTTCCCTGGTCATACCCTGACTGCCGTCAGGCAGGTTCGCAGCCAGAAGAGATGAGATGGCTAACACTGCTATCAGGGCTACTGCACCCACCTTCTTCATAATACCTCCTTTTATAGCCTCTATTTAATATTAAAACCTTAAACCACAAAAAACTATCGGACAGGTAGTCATGATATTCTATATGGAAAAACCTCCGAACCTGTCCCTATATTATTAGCAAGTTTAGGTTTTTGCAAAACGAAAATGAACTGGGTGGCAGGAGTATATCCTGCCACCCTTTTTGAATACTATTCTATAACGACAAGTTTCTTTGTTGCCTTGAAGTCACCAGCAGAGAGTTTATAGAAGTATATGCCTCTTGCAACCCTGTTACCTGCCTCATCCGTGAGGTTCCAATCAGCACTCTTATATCCTGCTGTCTCTTCTCCATTAACAAGCGTCTTTACTACCCTTCCTGTTATATCGTATACCATCAAATCGACTCTTGAGACTTTTGGAAGTCCGTATGAAATACTCGCTCTGTCCATGGCAGGATTCGGATAACTCTGAGAAAGGAAGTATACCTCCGGTGCCTCATCAACAGCCATCTTTCCTCCACCAACTGTGACCTCAATCTCCATCACATTATTATCATAAAGAATTGGCGGTTCAAATGCATTCTGTATGAATGCTCGCAACGTATAAGTATCCTCTGCAGGCACCCAGTCCGTTGAGAACCAGACAGTCCTTACGCCACGCGGCTCAAGGTTT
>JAGMCL010000040.1 GCA_023129165.1 Caldifarciminota bacterium
TCCGCAATAGGATATAATGCCGGTCGGTTTTTAGATGGTGGTGTTATAGCAAATCCCACATCTGATTATAGTCTATTTTTAGGGATGGCCACTAAAGCACTTGCAGACAATGGCCAGAATGAAATAGTTATTGGATATGACACAACAGGAATTGGAAGCAACACCATTGCTCTTGGAAATGCAAACATTACCGAGATGCGATTAGCGAACAATGCCTGGATTTCTCAGTATAATTTCGCTGGTGATGCCGCAATCAACATGTTTAAGGTTAATGAAGATGATAAGATTGAATTAGGGACTATTCTTGTCTTTTCTGAAGATAGTGGAGCAGTGACGGCCTTAGATATGCCTGTGTCTGCTACGCCCGTTGCTGGAACTGAAGAAAGTTATTCCTTTAAAATTGATGGGGATATTATCCTGAAAGTCTATGGCGAAGCTGATAGTGCTGGTGGGATACAGAATGAAATCATAAAGATTCCTATTACGGGAGGCATTCTCTTTGGTGACGGTAATGATACAGATCAAGATTTAATCTCTGTAGATGTAACCGGAGATCCTAAACTTTGGTGGGATGAAGCGACAGATAGTTTTGAATTTAATAAGAGTTTAACTATTCCGGGTGGGTCATTAAATATAGGCGGAATTACTCTTACTGAGGATGGCGGATGTTTAAGAACAAGTGATTTCCACGCTCATGGCTCAGGAGGTATTGCTGGATATTATAAATTACATCAAGGTACAACTCCTTCTGCTGATAAAGAGGCAGACCATTCTATTCTATGGACTGATGCCAGTGAAGATTTATATCTGCAAAACGCTACTGGAACAGATAAAAAAGTATCAGTAATGGATACCAGCAATAGCTTGTCTGTATCAAGAAGCATTATTCCTACTACAAGCGCAGACCGTGCGGCAATCAACTTTGGCGCTGGAGGTTCTCTAATAGGCGCAACAGCAGATACAGATGCCTTATTTTTGGCAAACGCTTATTATAATTCAGGATATAAATATCTGACTACTGATTTAGCCTCCGCGATTAAATTAGACGATGGAGAAATCACATTATCTACGGCAATTTCAGGAATTGCCGATAACGTAATTACTTGGAAAGATGTTATCAATATAGTAGTTGGGAAAGTCTTTATAAACGAAACTGCTAATACAAAAATAACAGAGGGGCTAACAATCAATCAAGGAGCTAATGATGATGAGATATTTTCATTGAAATCAAGCGATGTAAATCATTCAGTAAGTTGGACAGAGTCTGACACTTATTTTCTTTTGAAAAAGTTAAATGCTACTGAGGGTGGAACACTTGTCAGGGGAGTGTCGGATGGCGATTATACAGGGCTACAACTTAACGGCATTATAGGAATCGCTAACCCTACTGATACAATTGCTGCCGTAACAATCCAGGCTCATAAGTATGACGGCGCAACTGCTGCCGAGGCGATAGGAAATGACGAAACAGTTCTTGCTGTTCAAAACGGACCAACTGTTATCTTTGATATTTTGGGCGATGGCGAAATTCATAGTAAAGATTTAGAGGGAACTTATGGAGGCGGTTCTGCTTTTGTCTGTGTTTCCGATTCGGGAGTTTTATATTCAAGTGAAATAGCTTGTCCGTAGGAACAATAAATCTATAAAAAAGGAGGAAAAGATGAAGAAATTAGCATTATTATTAGGTTTAGTATTTCTATTATCGAGTGGATTAGTATTTGCTCAGGAATTGCCTGAAGGGCCTGTTGTTGATCCTAATCCAGCCTTAGTAACATACGAAGCAATGGATGGTATTCTTACGATTTCAACGACACATGCTCTACCGACGGTGAAAGTTGAGACTTACAACATTATAGAGGCACAGGCAAAAATAGACCGAATTAATGCTGTAATTGAGATTTGGAAAGTTAAGAAAGTAGAGCATCAAGACATTATAGATAAATACAACGAAATTGAGGGGAAATAATGAAAAAGCTAATACTTTTGCTTGTTTTAAGCCTTTTCTTTTATGGTACGGCATTTGCCGAGAATAAAGAAGATATAAAATCTGCTGTAGAATTAACCTGGCAACTGGAAGCAAAGCAGTTTCAACTGCAAAATGTTCAGCTTGAGTTTAGATATTGTCAGGAGCGTATAAAAGTCTTACAATATCAGGCCAAGGGCTTACAGGCGGAGATACGGGTGCTTGTAAAAGATAAAGAAGCTGAAAAGGATTAATCATGCCAGAAGACCAAAGACTAAAAAATATTGAAATATTGGTAACTAAGATATTCGTTATTCTTAATGGCAAGGACGATGAAGGCGGGCTTGTAACGAAAGTAGCTTTACATGAACAGAAATTTCAGGATATTCCAAGTCCTAATAGTCTTAGATTTCATGCTTCTGTAGGCGGAGGGATAGTAACTTTTTTCAGCTTAATGCTCATTGCTATTTGGCACTTTTTTGGGGGAAAATGAAAGAATTAACTGAACAGGCAGATATTTTGGTAAAAGAGGCTGAAAAAATAGTTATAAATATTGGTGCATATAGCCCAGCCACTCGAAGTCTTGGATGTAAAAAAGACTCGCTTGAAAATATCCAACATGACGTAGCAACGCTTATGCAGAGATATAGTAGACTTTATGCTGAAATTGGAGCATTGATAAAGGAGAGAAAAGATGTATAATCCGAAACATTTTGAATTGTATGAATGGCTACCAAAAGATTTTTATCATAAATACATTAGTGAATATGGTGATAAACTTTGGCTTATGTTTGATGATAGAATCCTTTGGACTTATGATAAGCTTCGTGAACGATATGGACGCATTGTGATGAATGACTGGTGGTGGGGAGGCTCAAACCAATATAGAGGATGGAGACCGTTTAATTGCTCAACAGGAGCTAAACTTTCACAACATAAGTTTGCCAGAGCAGGTGATGGAATTTTTATAAGGCCTGCTGAAGAAATCAGGCAAGATATTTTGAAGAATGAATTTGATAATGATTTCCAGTATATATCTGTGATAGAAAAAGCTGTTAATTGGCTTCATTGCGATACGCGCAACCATGATAATGCAAGATACGGAATATTAATAATATAAAAATGAATAAAATATATAAAGATAAAAAATGGCAATATCAAGATAATAGATTGTAGAAATATAGGCTTTAATATTGGACTTAAAGGAGGATAATGTGAAAAAATTAAATGTGTTGTTAATGGTTGTCATAGTATTTTTGGCAGGTTGTGTGTCGTTTGAAATTGGAAATACAGAAAAAAAATTGGTGGCAAAGATTGCAGCAAGGCATGTGGGATTTGAATTGGAGAAAAGATATCCCGATATTGCCGTTGAAGTTCTGGCGTTAAGCGAAGGACTTCTGGTAGCAGAAGAAGACGAAATTATTAAGGTCATTCTCAACCGGATTGTTTTTGTATTGACAAGTGAGATTATTAATGATCCTTTACTTATAATGGATATTCAGGATTTAATAGGCTTAATTGAGATAAAAATGGATATTGAACTCACGGAAGACCAGATGGCAATTATAAAGGCAGTGGCAGGGGGATTAATCGAGGGAATTAATTTGCATTAGGAGGGTATCATGGAAAATAAACAAGAATTAATTAGAGTAATTACAAGATCAGTAGCATTTTTAATACCCTTAGCAGCGGGCTGTGTAGGAATGTTTATTTTGTCTGATGTTCGAGATACCCTTGTTGGATTTGTAATGGGGGCTGCAACTGCGGCCTCGGTATTTTATTTTAAGAAATCCGAGGATGAATAGATATTGACATTAACATAAGGCTATATTATAAATAACGAAACAGGCAGAGAACGGCTCTCTGCCTGTTTCTCGCCATAATTAATTTCTGAACTCACTGGCGCCGGTTCTTTTGGCATCCAGTGTAGTGGCTGGTTATATTTTTAATGCCCTTAATTTGTCAGCAATCAAACTTAATTTTTTGGCTTTAATATCAAAGGCATCATCTTGATAAGCCATGCTTTGTCCCAGATGTATTCGCTGTTCATTCTCAAATTTCATTCCCTGTACTTCAACAGCAATAACTTGCCCATCAACTATTAAAGCTTCAAACTCAATTGCTCTGTTTGCGATACTCACAATTTATTACCTCCAAAAATATAACGTCCTGCATCACCTGCACCCAAAGCGGTGATGACCCGGCGTGTTAAAATTGCGCGGGCTTTGGGTGTCAGCTATGCAG
Source organism: Caldifarciminota bacterium (assembly GCA_023129165.1). GTDB lineage: Bacteria > Hydrothermota > UBA3073 > UBA3073 > UBA3073 > JAGMCL01. Next base: position 4,208 of record JAGMCL010000040.1, read on the forward strand.
TTTTATCACGTAGTTCCTCTATGTGTTTAGCCATATGAAAACAAAGGCGTGATGCTAAGATATTAAGATTATCTTTTCTCATCTGCTCTAATATTTCTAAAATGTTTACTTTCGCATAAGGGCTAAACCCAGCATATGCCAAGCATTGTTGCCGTAACTCTTCATATTCCATGTATCACCTCCAGAAATATAACAGAGAGATAGCCGGCCTTTTAGTCGCCTATTTCTTTTCAATTAAAGGCTGTTCAATCCTTTCAAATTCTTTATACTTTTTTTGTTTGATCATTTCACTCAATACTTTCAACTCTGCTAATTGCAACGGCGTTAATAATTGTTCAAGTATCGCCGTGTAGTCATTCAAGTCTCGCAAGTGAGCTATCCTGATTTTTTGGTCATTGATTATATATCTGTAGTCTTCGAGTTGTTGATGACGAGCTGAACAAGTATAGAGTTGTACTCCACCATAAATAGCAAGACAAAAGGCGGCCCAGAAAAGCAATAAACATAATAACATCCCTAATCTTAATACTACAATTTTATATGATGTTCGATTTGTCATTTCATACCTCTGCCCAAAGTGGATGCCTACTAAATTTTTTGTCTTCTTTTATAATTTAATCCCCCCTATCTTGTTTTCATTTTACTTTTAGCCAGGGCTATAAGATCTTCTGCGGTCATTTCACACATCTTAGCCATTTCAGGTATAGCCAAGTCATAAATAATAATTTTCTGAATAACACCCATTGTAATGTTTCATATAAATCCTTTTGCAACGATTTAAAAACTTTTCCATTGTGTCATCGTTTTTTGCAATATTGCATCGAATACAACATGGAATTACATTGTCTTTATTATAACCAACTGAATTATTAATTCTATCAATACCAATTGTATCTATTTTATCTCCGCAATAAAAACATGGCTTTTGCCAAAATTTTAAAAATTCCATACGAGTAATAGAAAATTCAATCCCTCTCTTTTTTGCATTTTTTTTGTAGTAGCTAAAAGCATATTGTTGGGGATTGTTTGTCTTGAAATCAATGTAATGTTTTCTTGTTCTTTTTTTAAGTTTTTCTGGATTATTTTGTTTGAGTATTTTATATAAATTTCTTCTATATTTTTTCATTTCTTCTGATTTTATAGCGTAATTTTCATGTGCTTTTTTATTTATTTTTTCCTTTTTGCTTTTTTCTATTCCAATAAGCCGATTTGCATTTAGGACAGATTCGGATTTCAGGCAATCTTGGATACCATTCATGGCCACATCTTTCACACTTTAGTTTTTTCACATTGGTTTTCGTAGCCATAAGTACCGCCTCTAAGTAAGTTTGTCAAGTTATTTTTCTTGGCGGAGGAATATATACAGAATGTTCCATCGCCGCCCATCTAACAATTCTCTCAATATAGCTATCATCTGCACTAAAGAATTCTATAGTCGATAGTTTTGTTGTGCTGCCACCTATTTTTTGTTCTGGATTTATCTTGCTTTGAATAGGATTAAATTTAAGTTTCAAATCCCCATGGATATCCTCTGCATTATCATGGCCGAAATAATTTGCAAGGATAGGAATAACAACTCCCCAATAATATCTATTCTGTAAATTGCTACGTTTTGTTTTTGTTTTTCGGATAATAACATCAAGTTTGGTTCCGTTTTTAAATGTATAAATCCATAAGGCCATTGCCTTTTTCACATGGTCGAGCATTTTCATCTTTTTTTTTACAACATGAGCTTCAAATATTGGATCTGGCTGGTTCATTTTCTTGTTCCCTCACACTTTCCGGATCTCCTATTTTAATCTTATAGGTGGGATATAGTTTACTCCCGTAAGTTCCCTATGCATGGTCTGAAGCTTATTAAGATGTTTTTCAGCTTTTTCGATCACCAACCTAAAAATATCTAATTCCCATTGGGTTATATCCTCTGGGTTTTTTGATTTTATGATAGATAATATGTTCATTTAATTAATACTCCTTCTTTGAAAACCGTTCAGGGTAATGGCGTTTTATCACTTCACGCATTTCCATAGCACATTTATTCTTAATATAAAATACAGACATAAATCCACCATATACTTGCGCTTGGATTACACCTTTAGCACCGCTGGTATAATCGAGTTCAACTTCATCAAGAAATTCTTGCAATTCGGCTATTTGGTTTTTGGTAAGGGCTATTTCCATTAAAAGTCTCCTTTACGTTATCTTCCGGCCCCCGGACCACCCAAAACATAATCCCGCCCTGTCTGCTCACGGTGACTACTCTCACAGATGAATCAGTGGGCTTCTACGGATACACCGAAAGACTGTAGCCCCAGTCTCATTGTAGTTTTCTTTAAAATGGCACATCATATGCCGAAATAGGCGGTGTTTCCCTCTCCGGCTCGGATTCTGTCTCAGGGGCAGGCTTAGACATGCCTTCTTGTTTTTGTGGCTTTTCAGGGGCTCTGGCAGGCTCCTGGGCTATACCATGCATCATTTTTCCGGTATTAATGACCAGCTTTGCTAATTCTTCTATGCTAAGCGGAGCATATTCGTGATGTTCAGCGGCAAGGAGTTGTACCATCATGTCTTTAACATAGCTCACGTACATTGTAAGCGTATTGTCTCGTTGCGGGCCTTTCTGTGTCTGGGATTGTGCCAGTTGCGAAGGCGGTTGCTGTTTAGGCAGAGTTAGCTTCTTTACGTTGTAATTTGTGTATTCTCCATCTTGCTTGATTTCGTATTCAAGCACTTGGAGAGTCATGCCTTCTTTTGGCACAAGTCCGCCTTCTTTACGGAAATAACCGAACTTTTTATCATTGTCTTTAAGGTAAAAATTGTAAGCCCACCATTGGCCATAGGAACTGGAACCTGATTTCCCTTCATAGACTTTGCCGATAATAACATTAGTCAGCGTTTCTATAGTATTTATCTCCTTTCTTCCATAGATGTAGTTCTAAATATGTTATGCGTCCGCACTGCGGGCATTCCACCATAACAATTATATTTGGCTCTATGTTTTTTAAGTCATGCTTAAAAGCACAATTTGGGCATTGAAATAATAAAACCATAGTTTAATTCTTCTTTTTACGCTTTCCTTCTCGATAACCAGCCTTCCATAATATTCATCTTTATCAATATCATTTTCTTTAAGCCATTCTTCAAAGGTCATGGTGTCTCTTCGAATTTCTTTCGTATTTTTGGATGCCGTGCATAAAATAGATCTACCATGAAATTGAATACAATTAAATCCTGCTCATAGCTCTTTGAAGTATCCTTGAAATATGGTATTCCGAACTCCTTATCTAATCGCAAAATCCCGCAACCTTCGGTCTTTTTCTGTAAAGCATTCCGATAAATTGCCACTTGGTAATTCATTTCAGGATAAAATGCTTTGCTAGTTTTCCAATCAATGACATATAGTTTATCTTTATAATAGCCATAATAATCGAGAGTTCCGGCAAATCTATCTCCCCATACAGTTTGTTCAAGTTCGATAGGTTGGAGGTTGACCTCTTTTTCCCAATTCAGGAATGCCTGAAATGAGCTTTTAGCCCTCTTTGTAGTCAAAATGTAGTCTAACCCTTGCAAATGCTTTTCTATGGCATTGTGGACCCCTGAGCCTATATCAAGAGCTTCTTTCGATACATTTCTAAACTCGAAACGGGCTTTGTTGAGATCGTCATCACTTACACAGAAAAAATCATCAAGCAATTCGCATAAATCATTCCTTCTGCAATTTTGCCGTATCCATTCTACGACCATATTTGCAGACCACTGTGTCAAAGCCCCTGAACTATTAGTACAATCAGAAATAATAGTTGTAACGCTTGGATATTTACGGCCTTCTTTATCGTAGTATCGGCTCATTTTATCTTGCCCTCCAAAATATAAAATGTATTCTTAGGCATTGACTTAGGCTCGGAATCAACAACCCTTGTAATAATAATTTGGATGTTGTTAACCTTTGCCCATGTTTCCAATTCTGCAAATCGTTTATACCCGAAGGACTCTCCTCTATCCACAAAAACAGCCCGCAGCTTAGGATTCATGGCAATACAAAGATCACAGGCAATTTTAATGCCCTGAGCATCGCTCCAATTCTCAGAATAGATATCATCAAAATAAAGGCCGTCTTCTCTGATTTCAAGCCCTTGGACTCCGGTATCTGTTTCTCTGAATTTTGCTATTTTGTCTATCCGAAGACTCTTAATTTTGGTTGTGAGGTTGTCGTATTCATATCGCTTTGCTGTAATGGTTTTTTTCTTTTCAAAATAGGCTTGATATTTTGCAGCCTGGATATTTGTCTCTTCAGCTTTTTGGATATCCAAAGATAACGATTCCGTATCTATTAAAACCGGTTGATCTACTGGAATGTCGGTATTTTTTTCCTGTTTTGGTTCAGGAATGATTTTTTGCTTTTCGGTTAATTCGATTTTCTCTTTTTCAGTTGCGGCTATATCTTTCTTTAACTGCTCAAGATCTGCGTATAATACCTTTATATCTGATTCCTTACGTTTTATATCATTCGCAATGGTCTCCCCGTCATACAAAAGACGCCGCTGTATTTTATTGAAACTATGTGCTTCTTCTATCTTTTTGTCTCTTTTCCTCCTGGCCTTTTCAACCAAGTCATCATTTTCCTTATCAACCTGAGTCTTTTTATTAAGCAAAATCTGGATGGCAAGAGGTTCTACTTTTTCGATCTCAACAGCCTCGCCGAGCTTTTTACCTTCTCGCCCGCATACAAGCCGGTCTATTTCAGTTTGCTTAATTTGTTCATCAAGATCAAGAATATCCAGTTTAAGGAAGTCCATCATAAACTTTAATTTTTGATCTCCGGTTTTATTCAGGAATGGGAACGGATCAAAAGTAAGATCATTGATAAGCCGATCTAAAAATGATTGAGGTTTATCAGCAAGCTTAAATCCCTCTTTATTAACAATTTCAAGCCGGTCAGTTTTTTTGGTTTTAATTCGCTTGATAGTATATTCATCAAGATCAATTTCAGCAGACATTTTTTCTTGACCATGCTGGATGATATCGTCATTAACCATTGTTTTGCCTCTGAAAAGATATTCAATAGTATCTAATACAGAGGTTTTACCTTGTTCGTTATCACCCATAATGACTGTAATACCATTTTCGTTAAACTTTAGTTCAACAGCACTAAGTTTGCGGAATCCATTTGCCTTTAATCCTATAATTTTCATATTACTTCCTCTGACAAGCTGTCTCATTGATCCTGTGCAGTCGCCTCAGTTTCAATGCCACTTCTATCCTTGCTTGCTTTTTTCACGTTTTCGGTTAAGTTTCTCGTATCTTATTCTCTGCCTTTTGTTTTAACCGTCACCGCTACCGTCACCGCTACCGCTACCGTCTATTTTTTCCATATTTTTACGCTCCTTATGCTGTCTATTGCTTTTTGAGTACATGGAATTATCTCAATTGCTTCGGTTAAAGTAATTTTTGTTACCTCGCAAGGAAACTTACAGCTTTCTGGCTTGCTTACGCCTTCCATTGCAAGTTGCGAAAGAGATGCTGCTCCATCCCAATACCAGATACGCCTTGCATTCTTTAGTTCAACCTCCATACCATTTTGACTGACTAATTCTCCTGTACTGTCTGAGGTTTAGGCTATCCTGGAATCTTACGGTATTGCCTGCCAGAGTATTATCTCTTTTTATATTTTTTAAGCCACATATAATATGTCTTGCCATATGCTGATTCAGGCTTAAACTCAATTACCCCAAATTCATCTTCCTTTTGTTTTTTTGCATAATTGCATTTATTAAATTGTTTGTCAAGTTTTATTTTTATTAATATATATATTTTTCTTCAATTCTTTCATTTTATCCCACTTGACAACATAAAATTCGGCTTGGCCTATTTGTTCTTTTCCTGTTTTTTGAATTTTGCAATAATTATTATCAATCATCCAGATAATATCTTCTGTTTTAGCAATTGCGAAACATAACGATTTATTATTCAAGATATATCCTTGTAGTGTTAAAACAGGATATAGCCAGTCCTTTTCTATTGCGTATTTGCGTTTCGGCCTCTTTTACTATCTTTGTTTTCTCATCTATTGATAAACCATCAAAAACGTTCGCATTTTTGCGAACACTTTCTCTTTGTCTTTCACTACGAGCCTTAGTTTGTTCAGGATACATCCAATTCGATAAAGTTCCAATCGGGATATCGCTTTCTTCTGATAATTGTTTTAATGCTTGTCTAACACTAATACCTTGTTCTTTTTTGTGCTCAATCTGCTTTACAAAATCTATCTTACATGTTTCAGTCCATGCCATTTACATCCTCCGATTCAATTAAAGTTTGTTGTTTCTATCATCTTTACAAAAACAAGTCAATATTATCTTGACAAATGGTAAAAATAATGTATCATTGTTTTTATGGAATTGAATATAGAGAAAATTAAGGCAGAGTTAGCGCGCATGGAACGAAACCAAACTTGGCTATCAAGAAAAATGGATGTCAGCAAACAATTATTATCATACATGCTTCTATCCAAAAAAATCACTCACGCTGAACGTATAGCCAAAGCTTTAAACCTCAATCCGAGAGACCTGATAAAATAATGAACACACCAACAATCACTCTCACTCAAGGCAAATGCATTAAATGTCGCAAAAAAAGTTTTGTAACAAAAAGTGGCCTTTGCTTGAGATGTGCCGGCAAGTTAGCAATCAAGAAAATCAAAAATAAGGATTTATAATGACTACACCTCGTTGGCATAAATCTTTCCACGCTCAAATTCAAGAATGTAAAAAAACAGGTAATAGATTTATTGTTGAAAATCCCTTTAGTCCAGAAGATTGCTTAATCGCTTGTCATTATTTCAAAACCTTTTGCCATTCAGGAGCGTGCCATGAAATGAGGAAGGAAAAAGGAATAGGCGGCCTTTAGTGCGTCTATCTACTGTTATAATGCTTAGGAGGTTGAAATGAAAGTGTGCCCTGAATGTGGGTCTAATAAAGTTGTCGTATTTGATGCAGATAATGATATATGCTTAAGCTGCGAAAAATGGTTTCCGGCAGTGGCAGAGGTGGAAGAAGTATATTGCCATGAATGCTCAAAGGCCGGAGGCGCAAAGAGAGCAATTTATCACGCAGCTCCAGCGTGCAAGCCAAGCGCATTATAACCAGGCGCTGGAAAGGATTGCGGGCATCCGGTGCCCTTAAGGTGAGGTTGGGTCGGAGTCATGCTCTTGTGACTTACCATCAGCCGGTCTCACGCCCGCAACCTCTCAGCTAAATCTTATACAACAAAAGGTAAATTATGGGATATAGAAACATTAAATTAGAACTAATACCGATAGAAACCTTGATGAAAGAATGTGGATTGTGTGATTGTGAACATAATAACTATTATGGCTGCACATCAAAAAGCAAGAATAAGCAAAACCTTGGATATTGCTTTACATTTGATTGCCCTCTTGCATATGAAGCAAATCTTGAGGACATGAAGGAATACGATAAAAATCTGTACGAAGAATACAAACAAGAAGAATTTGACCCTATAGAAATGGGCGCTGGTTGGATGGTGCAATATAGAGAAGTTGTATAACCAGCCACTTGAGCTAACGGGAGAAAGACAGGGCATTTCGTACAGGCCGGAGTGAAGCATAGGCTTTATCGCCGTAGCTCAGTTAAATCGTTATATTACAGAATAAATTAGGGGGTTGTGATGAAAAAAGTATTTCTTGGAAGCACTTGTAACGAAAGCACTTGGCGTAATCGTATGATGATTTATTTGTTTGATGAAGGGGTAGAATATTTCAATCCGGTCGTACCTGATTGGACAGAAGCCTGTATGGTGCAAGAAATTCAGGAGCGAAAAACCTGTGATTTTGTTCTCTATGCCATTACGCCAAAGATGACAGGAGTTTATTCAATAGCTGAAGTTGTTGATGATAGCAACAAAAGAGCAGAAAAAACCATCCTTGTACTGTTGCGGGATGATGATAATGTGAGATTTACGGAAGGACAGTGGAGATCACTTGGCGCTGTGGCAAAAATGGTTACTCGAAATGGAGGCCAGGTTTTTGATCATTTGAAATCCGCTGCCGTATATATTGGCAGCAAGTAATATAACCAGCGGATGGACTTGACGCCCAAAAGCAGGCGCATTTGAATTTAATCGTTGGCCCGATTCCTCTTGAACCTACTCAGATGCTCGGAATTTCATTCGACCGACTTGATCTGAAGACCAAGAAACGACTTTATATGCGTCTAACGAAAAAAGGTGACAAGCTGATATGGAGAAGAAAACCTGCTACTGGAAGGACAAGATGAAAAAACTCCGCAAACTTAAATGGTTCCTCAAATTAATCTGGAGGCAAACACCACTTAATACGGGCAGGATAGACATTGTTTTAGCGTGGGAATTAGGGGGGATATTGGCATGATATTAGAAGACAAAATATGGGAAATCTTGGTTTCTGTAAAAAATCTTGCAAACACTCCTGGAGCTTCACGACTTGTTGATAAAGCAACTAAGCAAATAATGGAAAATATTGCGAAAGAACCTTTGCGTTGTGCAAGTTGTGGAGATGAGATGGATAGAAATTGCCCTAAATGCCTTAAATTTGCGGGGATTATAAAATGAAAAAAGTAACACCACGCAAGAAGCTTGATAGGCAATGTTTGAAAATATGGGCTGATATTGTAAAATTGAAACAATGTTGTGATATCACAGGTGAACAGCAGTCATCATTAAGTTCTATTGTATTTCATGCTCATCATATAGTCAGCAGACGCTATACAGCCGGAAGATATAGTCTCGATAATGGTTTATGTTTAACTCAAGGCTCACATTTTTGGGAAAAGGTTGATCCGGAAAAATTCCGAGACATGGTAATCAGCGCTATCGGTGAAAACAAATTTAACGAACTCAAAGAAAAATACATGAAAACGTGTAAGATAAGTGAAGAGAAATTACAGATCATACACACTGGTTTGAAGCTGGAATATAAGAAACGATTACAGGAGCAAGATTAATGAACGAAGAAAAATGGGTATGCAATTGGGTTAACTGTATTCACGGGACAGAACTCATGAACAGAGGGGAATGCTCTGCTGATCCTTATCGTATTTTTCGTTATTTGTCTGATTGCCCTGAATTTAGGCCTATTAAATTTAATGAATTTCCTCGACCAATTTTACCTTGAAAACGACCTAATCGCACGGTCAATCACAAGAAAGCTGTACCGGCACTTGAAAGCGGCGGCAATTAAAATTTTACAGAAAGAAATGAAGCTGGTAAACTGTAGAAATAAAGTGGTGGTGAGGCGGTGTATTAGCGTGTTGAAGGAGAAGCTATAATGCCTTTGATAAAATCTATGGTATCAAGTAAAACAAATGAATGGGAAACGCCCCAGTGGTTTTTTGATATGCTTAATACTGAATTTCATTTTACTTTAGATCCTTGTGCAACTGAAAAAAATCACAAATGTAATAAATACTATACGTTTAAAGACAGTGGATTAAAACACGATTGGCGCAATGATATAGTTTTTATGAATCCGCCCTATGGTGGGAATACTGCAAGTTGGATTAAAAAGGCATTAGAAGAAAGCATAAAAGGGGCAACTGTAGTTTGCTTGATTGTTTCAAGCACAGATAGAAGTTATTGGCATGATTACATTTTTCCCTTTGCATCTCAGATTAGATTTATAAGAGGTCGATTGGCTTTTGGCAATGCAAAATCTACAGCGCCTTTTGCTTCAGCTATTGTTATTTTTTCTAATAAGGCATTTTATCCTGAAATTATGTTTTTTGAAATTAGTATCGCAAAACAACGAATCAAAAACGAAATAGCACAAAGGGAGATGTTTTAACCACCATCATTTGTAAGCCTAAAATGACAAAGTGAACGACAAATAGAGAAGACAATATGATAACCGACGAACAAACCTATAAGCTCGAAAAAGCCATCCAGCTCATAGAAGATACCTTGCGCCTGCAAAATGAAACCAACTCACGTGTTATGGCTGTGTGGCTTTCTGTTGCAGGGGATTACTGTAGCGAGGTTGCGAAAGAATTGCGCCCTGTGGAATATAGTGGTAATCCCGACAATAACCCAAGAAAAGATGTTGATATTTTCCATGCACCCTCAATTTAACATTCCTAACAATTCCCGCAACATCCGGCGGAAAAAGTGATGAGAAAAGATTGAATCGGGGGGATCAGGGGTTGATAACGCAGATTTTTTATGGTAGGGGGGTAAGTGAAAGGATGAGGTCTAACTGTGAAAATCCAAACTTCAAAAATTAAAGAGAGTCTCTCAAAGTCTAAACCTGCTGGTTTAGTCCGGTTTCACAGTCCGGTCATTCTGCTTTGGGAGGCTCTCTTTTTATTTTGAGGGGATTGATATGTTTAAGTTAAGGCTATATCAAAAAGAAGCTGTTGAAGTCTCTGTAGATTTTTTCAACGATAAAACTAAAAAAAATTCAATCATTCTTCTACCAACCGGATCAGGCAAATCCCTTGTCATTGCCGGAATTGTTAAAAAACTAAACGGAAAAGTCTTAATTCTTCAACCGACTAAAGAAATCCTTGAACAAAATATAGCCAAATTCCGTATTTTTGGCGGACAAGCAACTATCTATTCAGCCTCATTCAATCAAAAAAATCTAAGTCAAGTTACCTATGCCACAATAGGCAGTATCATCCGCAAGAAACATTTATTTGAGGGTTTTAAATACATAATCATTGATGAGTGCCATTTTGTGAATGCCAAAGGTGGAATGTATGAGGAACTATTAAACTATTTGAACTTAAAAACTCTTGGCCTAACAGCTACCCCGTACCGACTTGTAACCGATGGTTATGGTGGTTCAATCCTAAAATTTCTAACCCGAACCCGTCCCCGTATTTTCAAAGATGTTATTTATTACGTCCAAAACAAAACTCTTTTCGACCAGAACTATTTAGTTCCTCTTGAATATATTGATATTGAGGGATTTGATGTTTCGCAAATTAAGGTTAATTCAACTGGAGCCGATTTTGATGATGAATCATTAAAGCGATACTTCAAAATTATTGATCATGCTGATAGAACCGTTGCAGTTGTTAAAGACTTAAATGATATGCAAAGAAATGGAATTATTGTTTTTAACAAGTTTGTAGATGAAGCTCTGTACGTTAAAAATCAAATCAATGGCGCTGAAATCTTAACTGCAACCACAAACAAAAAAGAAAGAACTGAAACAATCAAAGCCCTCCGCGCTAGTGAAATCACAACAGTTTGCAATGTTGGAATCCTGGGAATTGGATTTGATTACCCTGAACTTGATACCATTGTTTTAGCTCGGCCAACAATGAGCTTGGCTTTGTATTATCAGTGGATTGGAAGGGGAGTGCGAATACATCCGGATAAAGAAAAAACCTTGGTTGTTGATCTTTGCGGAAACCATAATAAATTTGGAAAAGTTGAGGATTTAGAATTTCACGAAAATAATGGGTTGTACTTTATCAGTGATGGGAAGACTCAATTAACAAATGTTTATTATGGTGACGAAAAGCCTGTTAATACAATATTTACAATGCCTTTTGGAAAACATAAAGGAAAGTTGATTAGTAAAATTCCAAAGGATTATATTATTTGGTTAAACGAAAATGTTAAGTTGCATGGAAAGTTAAAACAAAAGGTCGGGAGTAGATTGAAATGAACACGGATTTTAGGGTTGCTGTATCATTTTCACAACATCCCAAAACCAAAAAACTTATGCGAAAGTTAGGGCGTGGAGCAATTTATTCTTTAATTAATCTATGGTCTTTTATTGCGATGAATAAACCAGATGGCATTATGACCAATATGGATATTGATGATATTGAAATTGCCTCTGACTGGGATGGGGAATGCTCGAAGTTCGTTTTAGCATTGCTTGAGTTAAAGTTTATAGACAAGATAGGCGATGTTTATAATATCCATGATTGGAAAGATCACAACGGATACGCTTTCTATTCGCCACAAAGATCAGAAAAAGCAAAAAACGCAGCAAAAACACGCTGGAAGAAAAAGAATAAAACCAACAAGTTAATGCTAAACGATGCTAATAGCATAAGCCAAGCATCCGCAAGCAATGCCCCTTCTCCTAATCCTTCTCCTAATCCTAAGAAAAATATGTCGGATTCTATCGAATACCGACTTGCCAATTATTTATTAAAATTTATTCTTAACCGTAACCCAAAACACAAAAAACCAAATATCCAGTCATGGGCAAAGCATATTGATTTGATGCTGCGGATAGATAACCACCAAGTAGAGGATATAAGGGCGGTTATTAAATGGTGTCAAATTGATTCTTTTTGGCAAAATAATATTTTATCTACAAAAAAGTTACGAGAAAAATTTGACCAGTTATATTTGAAAATGCAAGAGTTTAATCCAAAAACAGGCTCATGGCAAACGGATGCTAATTTAAGAGCTGCAAAGGCATTTCTGGAGGACGATACAAATGGAAACTGAAGACAAAGCACGTTTTATTCAGATCATGTTGGGCATGGCTGACAACTTTCGAGACAACATAACCAAAGAGGGTATGACTATGCGATTTGATATGTTGAAAGATTATAAGATCGGTCAAGTCGAATCAGCGGCAAAACAAATTATGCTTACCCGAAAATATACCAAAATGCCTCCGGTTGCTGAATTTATTGAGATTCTCCAGGGCGGCAATAAAGAGGACAAAGCTCTGGTAATCGCAAATGAAATAATTGCTCATTTACGAACACACGGCTCAGGAGTATTCCCAAAACTTGATGATAAAATAGCAAAACATCTAATGACAAAACGGTGGCCATATTACGAATGGTCATCAATGGTTCTCGAAAGTGAACTCAAATGGTGGACTAAGGAATTTTGCGAGGCTTATAAATCATACACAGCCTTGGAAGAACCGATGAAGATAGCCACGCCGGAGAATGTGAAAAAACTTATTAATTCTATTGGATAAAGGAAAACATTATGATTGATTTTGAAAGAATTAGACTTGAGAAACAAATGGATGCTGGAACAGAAATAGAAAAAGCATTTTTGAACGATTACCTAGAGAACAGATCAGTTCCAGAAAAATACATTGATTATTGTAAGCGCTGGTCGAAAGCATTTGCAAAGTGGGATAGCTTGTCCGATATGCCATGACCCACTACAGAGCAGGCAGGCACACAAATTGTTTAGTGGTAGGGAAAGAGGGGTGTTGAGGTGAAAGCGCCACACTTCATCTGGAAAGTCAGAAATAAAATTGTCGAGACCGAGGAAGCGCAAAACATCACTTATAGGTGGATCGAGCAAAAGAAGCTCCGGCTTGCTGTGAAACACCATTGCAGTTATAGCGATGTGATAATGGTATACCGTATTGACCAAAATAATACTTGACAACACCTTCCTTATGTGTTAGCTTATATTTATGAAAGTTAAAATCATAAAAATAGAATGCTTGAAATGTGGTCACAAATGGATTCCACGTAAATCTGAAATACGTATGTGTCCTAAATGTAAAACTCCTTACTTTGATGTTAAACGAAATGACAAGTAAAAGAAGAGAATATTATAAAGTTCGTTATAAGGCTAATAGAAATAAAATTTTGTCTCGAATAAGAGCATATCAAAAAACCCATAAAAAAGAGCGCAATGCCTATGAAAGAGAAAGACGCAAAATAGATTCTAAGTTTAAATTAAATGGTGATATCTCAGGGCTTATTCGGCGATCACTAAAAGGTAACAAAAACGGCAATCACTGGGAAGATTTAGTCGGTTATACATTAAATGATCTTAAAAAACATCTTGAAAAGCGATTTACAGAAGGCATGTCGTGGGATAATCATGGGCTGAAAGGCTGGGCAATTGATCACAAGATTCTAATTGCAGCCTTCAATTTCACAAGCCCGAACCACAGAGATTTCAAAAGATGTTGGGCATTAAAAAATCTTCAACCTATGTGGGCTAAAGATAACCAAGAAAAAAGTAATAAATTAGATAAACCGTTTCAACCATCATTGCTAATTTAAAATAAAGGAAAACAATAAATATGTTATCTCAAAAAACAAAATTAAAAGCATTGGAAGCTGCTATATTCGCACCTCGCCGACACAACCGGATTAGAGACATCCGGCAAGCTTATAGCGAGTGGCAAATTAAGAGGCAATGGAGCTGGCTTAAGCGGATTTGGGGAGGGAAAGCTTGAAAACCATTAAAATTTGCTCAAGAAATTACGTTTTAAAATTTGACAAAACAACCGGAACTTCGTCTTGTGATATAGCACGAGATAAAGATGGCAAAGGCGAAATGATTATCGGGACGGAATATTCTGACTTGGAAGGTCAGGCCGCTACTGTGATTCATGAGGCACTTGAAGCGATTATGATGGAGGATTGCAAGAGGTTTTTCAATTACACAAATTCCCATAACAGACCTAACTTTATATTTATTTTTGATCATGATTATTTGTGTAGTCTTGAATGGAAATTATTAGATGCGCTTTTAACGTCAGGATTTTTTAAATTAACAGATGGGAAAAAATAATGACAGAAAATGAAGAGCTAAGAAAAATGTTATGGCTAACACACTATGATCACATGAAACATCTATACGGTGATGATGGTGAAATGCAATGCCATGAATGTAGAATTGATTTTAAATGAGATAGTGTCGAGGATATTGAAAAGGCTCTGTTGCAATATGCAATGATACAACATAAGAAAAACACTAAGGGGCTAAACAATGAAACAGTCCAGAAGGCAAACCTGCAAACAGAAAAAGAATCTCTATAAAACACCCGCGAATTATTACCAAGCAAAACGCAAACGAGCCGGTAGACAACTTAACCAAGAACTGAACAAGAACGAAAGGCATTGAAAGGAGATTAACGATGACTGGGACCTGTTTATTTTGCAATGAGCCCGAAAAGGGGCATCCAGATCATGTCAATTATGTATGCAGCTCTTGTGTCCAAGCATTGCTTTATACCGACAAAGATCAGATGAAAAGATTGAAAGCGAAGGCTGAGTCCAAAGGTAATGGCCTGCAACTTAGAGCGATAAAACTATTTTATCGGTAATAACGGTTATAATACATCACAAATCGGCTTCTGGACGCAACCAGACGACCTGACAACAGACTTTAGGGATTATGAGTAGGTTTGTATGCCTTAAAACATAGGCAGCTTAAAACGCAACGAGGAGGGTATGAGGAGGGTATTATGCCTACACTTTGGGAAGCTTTCGTCGAAGACTACAAAGATTGCTTATATAACTGGCCGCTAAGTTTTATTTTAGAAGCGTTCTGGCATTATTGTCAAAACGGTAGCAGAGAATGCGGTGATTTTTTAGCAGAGCATGACTTGCCTCGCTGATTACCACAGAAAAAATAACAAAATCACTGTCCAGGCCACTATGCCTACGCAGAAAAAGAATAATGTAGTTGCTTGTTTAATTGTTTGCATAGCCATTTTCCTTAATGCATTTTTTTATCATTTGTCTGAATTTTTTGAGCTTAACGTTTTTCAGATTTGATATAGCGGTTTTTTTAGTTTCCTTGAGAGTGTCACCGTATCCAAGGGCAAAGCCGGAACTAAACTCACAAATACAATAACCGAACATTCCCTTGTAATAAAAGAAGATAAACTCAGGGAACATTTTTAGATTTACTCTCCGGCCCTTAACTTTTTTGCGTTCTGATTTTTCTTCATAAGGATCTGGTTGGTTCATTGTGTAATATTGCATTATTCACCTTCCTTTTCTGTTGATAGATTTTTGGTATTGTGTATATAAATCCAATTAGTTCCGGTTTTTTGACATATTAAATAATCAATGACAAAACAACTGCACTCAGCAGACTTGGGATAAATCCCAGGTCTGTGTAAAATCTTATTCTTATTTTGAGTCCTATTGCTTGCATGAGTCTCCCTCTGTATAATTCGGATAAAATGGCCATGCTATCAATTCCCCTGTTGTATTATCGTGGTGGCTTGTGACAACATAGCCACGCCTTGCATATTCCTCTTGATATGAAACAAGTACGCTTTGTGCGTATTCTTTGCCGCGGCCTGTATAGCGATCACGTTTATAATATCTATTCAGGTAATCTTCGACTGATTTTGCTTTTACGATTTGCATGATATCCTCCTATGTTAAAGTTTAAGCCTCCGATCCCGCCCTCGACGATCCTCCAAGTCAAAGGCAGGGGAGAGGTTTAAGCGACTGTAATGACAAATATAGTTTTGAGCTTAGGGCTATTTGCACTATATCGATTTGATAATTTTTCGGACAGCTGGCTAATAGTGTCGTTCAAATTTTCGGGATTAACGGTAGTATCCCGACCGTTGGGATAAATAACCCTAATAGGATTTAATTGTGTTATTTTACATGTTATGCCCAATAACAGATCGTCATATTTTTTGCCGATAATTAAATCAATGTGGAATTTTCCTTTTTTATTGTAATATTTCATTTTTGTTCCTCCTCAATTGATAATAATCAATATTCCCCATACTATCATAATCCCAGCGATTAGTGATAGTATGATTAATGTTTTGATTGTTTGCATGTTTAATTTACTTGCAATCCATCGGCTAATAGGTGATTTTATTTTTAGTTTTTATGATTATTTGCATAACTCATTGATATTGTAAGTGATAATAATTTACGATTTAGTTTGACATGTTATGCTGGATATGTAATATTGCGAGATTAATTTGCCGAATCAAGCATAATATAGCAAAATGGCGAGACTATCGCGCAAAACAAGGCAGTCAGGCACAAAAAATGCAAGTCCAAAATGGGTGACGTCCTTGCATACCTTACGAGGTTTATGGATAACCAAAAAATAAAATACACGCAATGTCTTGACCTTGACAACGTGTGACCGTGTTGACCTACATGGTTGTTTACAGGGTTATAATAGGCGCATAACCGATAAAACACCTATTGTAAGTGTCAAAAGCTAAGTTGATACAGATAACAAGGCAATATGCTTAATGGACGCCTTGAAAGGACAACCAAGTAATCTTCCAACAGAGGAGCTTATCGGACTCTAAAAGTGGGCAGAACACGGGAGATAAAAGATTTTAATTGTGAAATAACCTATCGGAAAAACCGATAGGAGATAGAAGAAATGCCTATAAGATAATATTATGAAAAGTAAAGATATTGATTTTATTAAGGAAAAACGTAAATGCTGGAAAATAGTTGAAACTTGGCTTAAAGTAAAGCCTATTTTCTGAATTTACAAAGAATATGTTGCAACCGATAGGAGCTATCGGAAATTCCGATACCAAACAAAAATACAACTCACCAGCCACGAGTTGGAGGAGATGAGATTGACCATTGAGCGATCTCAAAAAACGGAGTATGTCCAGATTGTACAAGTATGATTACAATAATCAGCATAGATGACATGTGAAATTATAATAACTTATGCTAACCAAGACAGACCGCAAAGCAATTCCGCTATTAACTGCTAATCAGACACAAGACGAGATCGCCAAACAACTCAATATAACCCAGCCGAGAGTGTCTCAGATAGCCCACAAAGCTGAGGTCCGAACGCTCGTAGAAAAAGCTCAAGTCCGATTCATCCAACAAGGTATCAAGATAGCCATCTCAAATCAGCTTGCGAAAGTCGAGGCAGGCAAAGCAATCCTTAGTAATCAATCTAATCAGTTAGATATCATTGGAGATGGAGTAGAGCCATCATATATCACTGGAGTACCTAACAGAGACATACTTGCCTTAGCGGACAAGGTAGAGGCAAGGCTTATGCAGAGTGTAGGTATTCTCCCATCTCAGACACCCTCTCCTGTGTATCTGACCCTAATAGCAGGTGGCAATATTGTCTTAGTTGATCCTACGGTCCAGGCAGCCTTACAAGGCTATACCGATGACCTCTTTGATGATGATGTCCAAGAGGCGAAGGTTGAGGTAAGTCCTTGAAATGATGAGGGATAGTGCAAATTGATTATATTATTACTAACTTTGCTATAACCTGATTTGCCAAGTCCTATGGATACACACTTTGCCATGGTGGTAGTCATTTGTTTTGAGGGGTGTGTTTAGTATGTGTCAACCATGCATATCTACAGAGTTTCAGAGTTTACATAATACTTTTTTATCATACGTTGTTTGTCTATACAGTACAGAGTACTCAGGCCAGAGTAACAGGGTATTTAGTACTCCATACAGCACCCAGAGGGGGTGGGAGGGGGAGCGATTCGGTTTTGGGTGGTAGGTTTCATAATTTATAGTCTCCACCAACACACATCCACACACACAAAGGATAAAAAACTTTATTTAATCTATTGTCTTGACATATATAAAATAGTGCATTATTCTAAATACAATAAATAAACTACATAAGGAAATGTGCTATGAAGCAAGACAAGAAAATGGTAACGATTTACGTTGATAAGACCATCTGGCAAGAGATTAAGGACTATGCATGGCAAAAAAGGATTTCAGCAGGGACTTATTTAGTTGAATTACATAAGCTAAATAAAGACAATAGTTTTAATAAACCTGAACCCCCTGAAACAATTACAGAAACACCAAAAAAAGATTTACCGAAGTCAACAATCTCCACGGGCGGGAGACCAGAGAAGGCTAAAAAGGGAACTGACAATCAATCAATCGGATTTTCCAAAAAACAGCAATGCCAATAAGGGAGATAAGCATGAATCGAGACAATCCATATTCCTCCGATTACGATTTGAGCGAAGAAGGATTTATCCGGCGTAACAAAAACTGGACTGATTTCTCAGAACGATTCAGGGAAAATATACGAAACGGAGTAGCGGAATTTAAAGCTTGGGTTGCAGCAAATTTGAAAATTTCTGAATTAATACGAGAAGAAGCTGAAGTATGACATATAAGATAAGGGTGATTAGTGCTGTTTCCTGTTGATAAATTTTCCTAACCAAAGAAGGATTTAACAGGAAGGCGCTTTTTAAATAAATGAAATCTACAAAAATTAAAAAAATAGACGCTGATTTATATAATCAAATAGACATCCTTTTCACAGACGGAACGAAAGTCGCCTTTGAAGCGGATATCGATCATTGTGAACCATGTATAAGGAAGACCATAAACGGGGAAGAATTATGAGGAGAAATTATGGAATTATGGATAGTACTTATTTTATGTTATTGCATAATATGTTGGTTGGGAGGGCTTTTGTTAGAACGTCCTATTATAGCGGCCGTTAAAATGGTTGGACCTAATTCGACATTAAAAAATTGCACCATTAGATTGAAAACAGCTAAATATGCAGTTTATCTTACAGGTAATGATTGTAGTATACTTAATAGTCGTTTTGTGACAGATCGACTTACAAACTAATAAACATAGAAACCCTTTTCCCCGGCTTGGGCCAATTTATTGATGGTAAAAAAGTGATGATGGATTTATTATGGACGGTTGGCACAGGATAGCGAAAACTCTTTTTTTAGGTCATTTTACAATTAAGGCGGTCAGGTTTGGCATAACCCCAGATTGTGATTATGTAAAGGAATAATGCCCTGCAAACGAATAAAAAATAAAGTTTATACAAAATCATCCGGTTCATAGAACAAATCAAAATTTTAAGAGGATTGCAGGAGAGGGCACTCGATGATGGTGGTTTTTGGAATCAGCATCCTTCTTGGAGTGAACGGGTAGAGAATATTGAATAAAAAAATGACATTAATAATTGTTTTAGACTGGTATAAAAAATTTAACATTAAAATAGTTGAATCAAGCAAATATTCTGAATTCTGGGGTGGTAAGGAAGTTATAAGCCGCGAATATGCTTTTAAGTTTAAGAAACTAAATAAGAAAAAACTCAAAATATTTTTAGAATATATAGAGCAGGAATGTATAGTTTGTATTGACCTTGACATGCCTATTTATTTTAATAAAATTAGATTTGATGGTAAATTGCAAGAACTCGACTATTTAAAACTTTTAAGTAAAATTAATATCAATGAAACAAAAAGAATTGTTGAAAAACTTTGCAAGGCGGCAGATAAACTAAAGAAAAATGTTATTTTGCAACGTAGGATTGATTGGGAATTAGATAAAAAAAATGAATGGTACTCAGTTTATGGGCGTTTTGCGTGTGTAATAATATGAATCGAACCAAACAATTAAATGATCTTTCTGCCTTATTAAGCTTTAAACCTACATGGCAGTTAAAGAAATTTATGCGACTTCCGCATAGGATAATTAGTCTTTTCACAGGAAATCAGGCTTTTAAAACATCTGCTATTTGTTTTCAATATGTCATGAGAGTTTTAGGCCACCATCCAGTGCCTAAAAAAAATGTAGTTTATTTTGAATGCAAATCTCGAAATCAAGACAACCTTGCTCCTCATGGATATTATGAGTTTATAGATAACGGAGTTAAAGTCAAGGGTTGGGAAAAAGGAACATGGAATATTAAGACTTTACCTAAAGATGGAAAATGTCCTTATTGTGGAGAGCCAATTGTAATCCATCAGCGAACTTCCAATAAAATTCGATTGTGTGCTGAAACACTACCAGGTGATAAAGAACAAGTTTCAGATGATAAAACGCAAACTGCCGAAACTAAAAATACAATTTACCCTGAACTTAAAAAATGGTTACCTCCTTTTCTTTTAAAAAGAGATATTACTTTTAGAAATCCGGCAATGATAGTCAAAGACCCATTAAAGGGGATGACATTAAATAATACTATAAACAAAGGCAATGATATAATATTTGATTTTATTTCTTATAATCAGAGTATTCAATCGACTGCTGGTATTCAACGACTGAGCATTTTTTGTGATGAAGAGAGCCCAAAGGATTTTTGGGACGAACAAATACCAAGGTTATTAAAAGAAGACGGAGATCTCTTGCTTGGTTTAACTCCAGCGAATTTAATGAGTTGGACTTATGATGAAATATTTGAGAAAGCTCAAATTTATTATAGAACTTCTAAAGTATGTGAATTTCTTAACAAAACTGAAAAAGATAGAAATTACAAGACATTAGAAATAACTGATTCTCCTAATCCAATAGCTGTAATCCAAGCTGCAACTGATGATAATCCTACCTTAAGCCCCCAAGTTATAGATGAAATGTTTTTCGCTGTTGACGACCCTGATGTTTTGGCTACTCGAAGATATGGAATTCATAAACAAGTTTCAGGCAGAATATTTAAAACCTTCGATTATAAAATACATT
Source organism: Caldifarciminota bacterium (assembly GCA_023129165.1). Classification (GTDB taxonomy): domain Bacteria; phylum Hydrothermota; class UBA3073; order UBA3073; family UBA3073; genus JAGMCL01. Next base: position 25,390 of record JAGMCL010000040.1, read on the forward strand.
TCATAGATTATGAGAAATATTTTCCAACCGGAATGTTTCACGATTGGAACCATTATCGAATGATAGACTACCATTCTCATAATAAATGGGCTTGTGTGTGGCTTTCAGTAAGCCCTTATAACGAAGCTTTTGTATGGAAAGAATGGTCGCCTGATCCTGAAAGAATTATAACGCGCCTTATCGTAAACGAAATGGCTGTAATGAGTGGGGATTATAAATTCAAATTAAACTTAGTCGATGCTCTTGCGGCTGAAAACCAACCTGGGTCAGGAACTTCGACATTAGAAGATCTAAACGATTTTTTCCTTGAATTAAAAAGAGAGGGTATCTGCACCGGAGCCTACTTTGAGACATGGAACACAAAAGGTATCAGAGGTCGTGAGGTTATCAGGGAGCGACTTAAATACGCTAAAGACTGTAAGCGACCCTTTAATAACAAAGTCCAACATCAGGGCATTACACGCTATCTGCCTACATTGTGGATTTCTAACAGATGTCCTGAAACTGCGAGAAGTTTAAAGCAATGGAGGCTTGAAAGCAGGGTGAGAGCGGCTTCTAATGTTGACAAAGACAGATTAGAGCGGCCAACTCAGAAGTTTAGCCATTATTGTACCGCTTTGGAGGCAATTTTCAAAGACCGAAGACTAAAAGCTCCTTTGACTGTTTATAAAGCACCATCAAAAACGCCAAGTTATTTTCAAGGCGCGAGGAGAGTGACGTAATGAGTGATAACTCTGACACAAAAAATGCTAAAATGAACATTTATTCCAGGTGGAAGAAGGTGCCCTGGGAACCATTGATAGCTTTTAATCTAAAAACAGAACAAATGGAATTGGTTGAACCGCCTTATACATATATAGACGACAATGGATGTGTGTGGCATGTTGAGGATCAACCCATCACTGGAATTTCAATATAATGTTTAAAGGTGTTGTAGTTAAAAAAAGCAATCGCAATATAGAATTCAAAATAGTCGATTTGAAAGGAAATGTTGCAACATTTGTTCCCGAAGATATTTTAGGATTGATTGATGAATTAAAAGAAGCTTATAAAAACACTTTTCTTTTAAAAAAGGAATAATATGCCGTTGCAAGATTATCACTGCAAACAATGCAATAAGATATTCGAGATCATAGTCCCGCTCTCTAAAAACGACAAAGAAATTAAATGTCCGTATTGCAAACAGACGCTAAGGAAAAGAATAAGCGCTCCTAAAATTATCAAAATAAGTTGACAAATGTTTTTATTAATGCTAAGAGGCAGAAAATCTATTGAAATTATAGGATTAATCAAGGTTCTGTGTAATGTTTTATAAGTGGCGTAAAAATGCAATTGGCAAAATTTATTCACCGCCTAAATTTGGAATTAATTATGATTTATTAGATGATGATGGCTTTGTAATAGTGATGAGACTTCCGTTATGGTCATATTTTCGTAGAATGTATTTTGATTTTGAAACAAAAGAAATAAAATCAGGCAAAACAATTTTTTGTGTTCAATGGTATTTTAGACGAAGAAGCAACGAAGAGCTTGAATTCTCTAAAAAACATGGAGGAGGTTCTAACCGGTTTATACTTGAGTTACCACATTTCTTTTGTAAATCTGTAGGAAAACAAGAAATCTTAGTGCCGAGAAAAGCGATGTGATGAAACCAAAAGACGACGATTTGAAAATTATTATAACAACAGAGATTAGAGATAAAAAATATCATGCTGCGGTATATTTAGAGAAAGGCCATCAAACTAAAAAAGATTTTATGGAAATAGGTGAATTAATGTTATTAGCAGCCATACGAAAATTGTGTGAAGAAAAAATATTTTAATGAAAGAATTGATAGCTCTAATTAAAGAATGGATAGATAACCGAAAGACCGGTTCTATTACTATTAATTTTTTCAAAGGCGGAATCGCCAACTTGATCAAGAAAGAATCGATCAAGCTAACCCAAAAAGGAGGGTAATTATGTTGTGGGAAAAGATTAAAATTGAATTAACAACCCAAATGTTAGGAACAGTAACAAAAGACCCAGAAGTGTATAAAACTTATATTGAATCTAAAAAGCCAGACAATATAAGCGAAGATGAATATTTAACAGTTGAGAAGATCGAAGAAAAAGGCTGGACAGGTTTTCATAAGGACCTAAATGGTTTGTTTATTTATGAATACACGATTAAAGGTTTTCTTAAGCATGCTGGCAATGTTCTAAAAGATATAGTCAAAATAAAAAATTTGCGATCTAAAATTGATAATTATGTTTTTATTTCTCCACGAAGAATTTATTTAAACCAGGATAAGCCGGATGGTGTTATCGAAAGACCTTTAAGAGCTATGACTGCGTTAGGCCCGAGGGTAACAATAGCGAGAAGTGATTATATTAAAGCAGGAAAAGAAATTGATTTTAAAATCATGTTGGTTCAACATAAAGAAATTACAATGAAAAAAATTATGGAACTATTTAAGTATGGTGAGTTAATGGGTCTTGGTCAATTTCGTAATGGTGGCTATGGCCGTTTTAAGGTTTTGTAATGGTATAGTTCTGTTAGGTGTTGTTTTGTAACAGTGGGGTTAAGCACCGTGTTGTATAGCAAAGGTGGGGTATGGTTTTGTACAGCATTGTATCGTAAGGGTGAAGTGCTGTGAAGTAGGGTACTGTGTTGGTATAGTTGAGTACCGTGTTGTTAAGTATCGGTAAAGTACGGTAGAGTACGTGAGGTCTTGTAATGGTATGGTACGGTAGCGTTAAGTAATGAAGTAACATAGGGACAATCTAAAAATTAGAAGCCCTGTCTGGAGAAATCTGGATAGGGCTTTTTTTATGGTGATTGAATGTCAGATAAAAAACAAATTGAAAATATCTTAATTGACCAAATCATGAATGGTGAAATTTCCGTGTCTGAGCAGAATCAAGAATTTTCCAATTCTGAATTTGAAGAGATAGTCGGTCTTCTGGACGGAGAGAGAAGAGAAAAAAATTACGACTGGAATTCTGACATTAGCCTCCCCGAATTTGCGTCTCACCAGCTTACTCAATCTTCCATAGACGTAGGTCAGTATTTTCAGACAAGGGATTTTGTCGAAGTTTATCTTGAAGATGAAAGCGACGAAGCTAAAGCCAATTCTAATGCAGCAAAAGAGTTAATAAATCGCACACTTAACCGTCGAGACTTACATCATTACTTGAAGTTTGTACGAGGAAAATCCATAAATAACATAATTGGCAGGGTTTATGCTAAGTGTTGGTGGGAACAAAAAACCAAAACAGAAATAGTCGATTACAAAACAAGATATGAAGACTTAGATGTAGATATTTATGGAGACCCGTTAGTTTCAGAGGAACAAGTCCCTGCTCAAAAAGAAATTGTTGAGCCTGTTTATGGCAAAGTTCCTATAATTGACAGATTCAACTATGACATCTGGGATCAGCGAAATGTTTTTACAGACAACTCTTACGTTTATTCTTTACAAGATAAACAATTTGTAATCTTTCGTTCCGAGATGACTCTTTCGCAATTAAAAGCCGTTGAAAATATGAATGGATATTTTAATCTTGAGCTTTTAAAAGACATTAAACCTCCCGAAAAAACAAAATTCCAATCCAAAGCCGCAGATAAAGACCAAAATACGAATCCAATAACCTCAAGTATTGAAAAACCTTACGATATTTATGAAAGATACGGTAAAGTATGGATTCTTGATGGTGAGATAGGTCTTGATAAGGAAGGTAAACCTCTTGATAAAGCTGAAATGGAAGAGATTATTGTAACAATTGCTCAATCCGGACAGACAAAAACTTTGATAGGATTTAAGAAAACTCCATATATAGACGCTGAAGGCCAGCCATATCGACCTATTATAAGAGGATTATGTTATGTTCATCTTACAGAAGACGGCGGAGTGGGTGATGGCAAATATTCTAAAGAGCTTCAAATTGGAATAGACGATACTTTTAATATAAGCCAGGATAGAGTAATGCTCGCTACCCTTCCTACAATAGCTGTGAATAAACATGCCCTAGACGACAATTCGACCCTTTATTTTGAGCCTGGTCACCCAATGGAACTAAACGACCCACAAAAGGATGTGAAAGAATTTCAAATTTCTGATAATATTTCAGGAGCCTTAGCTCAAATTTCAATGCTTACAGGCAAAATGCAGCAAGTCGATTCAATCCAACCACCTTCGATGGGAGATACAGGGCAGGCTTCAACAACAGCTACAGCCTTTGCCGGAGCTTATAGAGCTACGGGGGAGAGAGTTAATTACAAATCCCTAACGTTTGAAAATACCTTTTTGTGTGATTTGTATTGGATGATTCAACAAATGACCTATGTTTTTGCTTTTCCTGAAACAGGACTCAAATTGATGGGCGATAAGATTTATGAGTTTGATCCGTCAAAAGATTATTATTACAAACCGCTTTCGCAATCAATCGAGCCCGAATATTCCAAAGCGAATAAACGTAAAGAATGGGCTACTCTTTTTGGATACGCCGCTCAAATCCCGCATCCGGATACAGTCAAAATGGTAAACTATATTTTTGGTGAGTATGTCAAGTTGATGGGGGACGAGCATGCCAATTTTGCAGATAAATTCTTAGATGAAAAGCAACCTATTCAACAACAAGGTGGAATCGGTGCTGTACCAAACCAAGGCATTCCAATGAGTAATCAGGCTGGTATGCCACAATCAAGCATGGAGCAAAACGCAAGAGGGATGACTTTAATATGAATGAAGATCAAATCAACCAGAATCTAATTCAGCTTGCCCGTAAAATGGGTAAACGTAACGCAAGCCAGCTTTTATCTGTTTTAGGGCGTGATAAACAATTTATTAATGCCCTTGACACTACTGTAGGGCAGGAGTTATTAAAACATTTAGTAGATTCTATTGAAAACAAGCTCGTGCTTATATTGCAGGAAAAAGACGAACCTCAAGATAGAAGTGAGTTGAAAGCTTACATGGGGCTCCTTGCAAAATTTCAATCAACGATTAATTCATATAATAAAAATAAAATGATATTTGAAAAAGGTTCAGTTTAAATGACACCTACTACAGAACAAATATTAATTGCATTGATTCGTATTTTGAATTTTGCAGCTAAAATGTTTGGGAAGGTGCTGAAAAAAGAAGAAATATAATATAACATAAATCTGCATTGCCTCCGAAAGCTCGCAATGTAGGAACTAACCACGCATAAGCCTCGTTAGGAGAAATCTTAATGGGGTTTTTTTATTTTAAAGGAGGAAAGCAAAATGACAGAGGATACAGCAATGAACGTAGCCGCTTCAACAGATGATGAGTTGAATCAAGCCGCTGCGAATGCAGTAGATGCAGAAGGAAATCAAGGGGAAGACCAAGGTACTGTCCAAGATGATGCAGGAGAGGGAGTCCAAGATGAAGGAGGAGAGTTAGGGTCTCAAGGGGATCAAGAATTAGACGCTGAAGGTTTACCCCAGGATCATAAATCTCGTTCTGATCTTGGCCGTAAAATATCAGCATTTCACAGAAGGCAAGATGAATTTGATGATCGCATTGATCGGCTTTTAAGTGTGATGGAAACTCAAGGGCTTCCAGAAGATCCAGGGCTTCAATCTGAACCTGGCGATATAGTAACTCATGCTGATATAAATAAAATTCTGGATGACAGGGAAAAAACAAAAACACAAAATGCACAAAATTACGATAAACAATATGTAGCTTCTATCAGTGCGCTTTCGTCCGAACTTTCCGAACAAGAATATAACGAGATTTTTGCTGAAATGCAAAACATAACTTACAATCCATCTAACGATCCTGCAAGAGATGCAGAGTTGAATTTTATAAAAGCAGAAAGAGCCTTTTTACGCAAAAAAGTAGCCGGTAAGAAAACAAATCCGCTAAAGGGTGAAAAGCCTCGAAGTGCTTTAGGGGGAATAACGAACCAAACGACAGTAGTGAAAGATGCGACCTTGCCCAAATTAGATGCAGCGGGTGAGTCGTATCTTAACTTTGTTGCAAGGGAAGATGGCGCAGAAAGCGCTACTAAACTTCACAAGAGTATATGATTTACACAAGACCACATAAGCGAAAGTTAGCCAAAAGATCACGGACTTTACCTGTTTTTGGTAAAGGCGATGATGAAGGCAAGTATTTTCGATGTTGGAATTGTGGATTTATTTGCAACAAAGACAGAGATGAGCTTGGAGATGCTGAAAGCAATGCTGGTGATGACCATACTGATTATCACGGCAATGTAAGTGAATACCCTTATGCTAATCATTACGATGATATTGCGAGTAAAGTTTGTTGTTTAGGTGAATCCGACCATTATCATGTAGTATTAGAATTAGGACCTGATGGCGAACCCAAGACCATAATTCATGACTTAACCTCTGATATTTCACGAGGATGCCCTTTCTGCGGAACCGTGAATTGGCGAGGTGATTATTAACCAATAAAGCTAATAAGGAGGATGTTATGGGATTACAAATAGTACATCCTGAATCCAACCAAAGGAGTTGGGTACCTGTTGAACCAGGCGAGACCTGTTATTTAGGTCAGCTTGTGGGGGTAGATATTGCAACCCCGCTTGAAGGTGTAAGACCCCTTCCAGTTGCAGCAGGAGCTAATAACACTACCAACAAAGATATCCCTATGGGTATTGTTGTTGGTACGAATAACACGGCGAGCAATTTAGTCACAGATAGTACTTATGGTGAAAAAATTGTTCAAGTTGCTGCTGGTTCTATTTATGGAAGTACCACGCAATTTCAAGGGGTTGAAGGGCCTTGGGCAAAAGGAGATCCGCAGGCTTACGTTTTGATCGACCATATAGATGCTACGACCATTTTAAGGGCGCCTATCAGAAATGGCGCAATAGGAACTGCTCCTTCAGTTGAAACAACAACAACTGGATGTGGCGGTGATGGCATTAATTGTGTAACCGGAACATGTGATGTGGCTACTGTTGCTAATTTTGCCACTATTTACATGAGAACTGGTGCGAATATGGGTATTTATCGTACAATGACTTCGGCTTCAGATACTACCCATACTTGGTTAAAGGCGATGCCGAATACAATCGCAGTCGGAGACACTTGCGTTGTTATTAATGGTGTTCGTCCTTATGGTCCTGCTCGTGCCTATATAGATGCAGAAGGGGTTTATATCGACGCCAGTGCAGCATTATCTTCTAATTATTTTATAATCCATGTACGAAGGCTTGATCTGTCTGTGGCCGGTGACGAATATGTAGAGTTCCGGTTTGATGGTGATAACTTCTGCGCAACCAGAGCTTAAAGGAGGCTAATCATGGCATTAGTAAGCCCATTAAATAGTGCAGCTTTCGTTAAGCTGCTAAAAAAGGATATGTTTGAGGTATCCGAGAATGAATTTAAGGAACTGCCTCAGCAGGGGAAAGAGCTTTATCGTGTTCTAAGTACAGATGAAGCTATAACTGAATTTTACGGCGTGAGTGGTTTACCGGATATTCCAGAATTTAACGGTAAATTGTCTTATCTTGGCCGGGCGCCTGGGTATTATACCAAAATTGAACCCAAAGAGTTTGCGGCTGGTGTAATTACCCAGAGAAAATTCATTGACGATAACCAGTGGCCTGTTCTTAGAGACAATGCCACAGAACTCGTAAGGTCAAACGGAAGGACTCAGGAAAAGTATAGAGCAAGGCCGTTTAATTATGCTTTTTCCACAGCGTTTGATTTCATGCAGAGCGAGGAAAACGTATCCCTCTGTAACGATTCTCATCTTACGAAATCGGGCACAAGCACTTCGTCCGGTTTTGATAACAAGGGAACTTCAGCTATGGACAAGACCTCTGTAGCTGTTGCTTGGCTTGCTATGAGGCAGTTCAGGGATTCCATGTCAGAACGTATTGAGATGAGCGATAATTATATGCTCGTAGTTCCTGATACTCTCGGTGATGCAGCGGAAGAAATTGTTGGTACTGTGAAGGGTCTCGATACGGCAGAAGGCAACATTAACCCCCAGTCTGGTAGATATAGAGTCTTTCGATATATGAGACTTGACGATTATTCTACGACAAACTGGTTTATGGTGAATGTGGATATGATGAGACGGATGTTGATCTGGATTGACCGGATTAGCCAGGAAACCGACACCATCATTGATTTTGAAACCAAATCTGTGAAGCATTCGATTTACAGTCGTTTTGGATATGGTTTTAAGGATTGGCGTTGGGCGTATGGAAGCAATGTGTAAACTTTAACCCTACTGGCGGGGCGTAAAACCCCCGCTGGTTTAAAAACTGGTAGGAGGATATTATGGGAAGAACAAGATTTTCAGGGCCGATAAAATCAACAGATGGTTTTGAAATTGGGCCAGTCGGGACTAATACCCCTATTATTGATTCAAGTGGTAATTTATACCAGGCGGGGACTTTGATAACGGCAACGGCGGCCGAATTGAATCAGTTAGATGATAATATTCTTTCTGATATGACACCTGGAACTGGTATTTCCACTGGTACCGGTACAATTTGTGAACATAGCATTATTAAAGTAGGTGGTATATTTAAGACCGAAATCTTGATTGATTTAACTGGTCTTAATGGCTGCGGGGCGAATGGTGATATCATTGGTAAAGATGGCGGAACGGCAAATTGTCACATTGGCCAAATAACCGCCGCTGTAAATGGTACGATTATTGCGGGATTGGTTGAATGTCATGAAGCGCCTGCCGGTGGTAATGCAGATATTGACATATATTCGGCTACAGTAGGCACTGGTGTGCAGGATACGGCTATCGGCGATTTAACCGAGACTGCCTTAGCAAACTGTGGTGCCCATTCTGCTGGAAGTTCTGATTATTTCACGGCGTGGCCTGCGACTAATGCGTATTTGTATTTAACTGTTGGCACTTTTACAGATGCGGACTATACTGCCGGTCGTTTGTTAATTACGTTTTGGGGTATATAGGAGATTGGATAGAGGTCGAGGATGTTTTGGTGGTAAGAGGTCAGACAACCTCATCTAGTATAGAGACAACACCGGCAAGTGAAACAACCTAATAAAAACATAAAAAGCAGAGTACAATTAACAGGGGAGAGAAATCTCCCCTTAACTAAAATTGGCATAACCCCTAATACGATTATGCAATAGGAGACAACATGACAAAAGAAATAGAAAATGACGGAATCCAGTTTTTTGGGGAAGTTGATTTAAACGATCAGGGCGGAATCAAATCTGATATGCCTGCATGGTATTTTGATGTTCATATTGAGAATCTGCGGGAAAACATCGAAAGGAAGGCCAGAGGAGTTGAAAGGAATTTATATGCTCCCGATCAGATTTTAAGAGTCAAAGAAGAAATCAAAGCCGAGAGAGTAAAGCTAAAAGAAATTGAAGACAGCCGGCCTAAATTGTCAGGCAAAGCTTTGGATAAATGCGGCAATGCTTATGAAAGCCTTAAAAAACAAATCAGAGAGACCATGCCTACGAGAAAAGAATCTAAAGACGGTCTTGTAAGTCCTCACGAAGAACTGAACAGAATGAAATCCAAGCATATAAAAATTGACACTGAAATTGCAAAGGCTTGTGGAGTTCATGTTGTACGCGGGAAAATATCAGGAGATGAAGCTAACAAGGTTTATCAAATATTAGGAAAGGCTCTTGGTGAAAATACGAATGTAGAGCGTCTTAGAAGGGATGGAAATTCTGAGGCTTACAAAACCATGCATAATTTAACCCAGGCTATTTTAGGGGGACGTGCGGTTGCGTAAAGGGGGTTATTATCGACGGATTAGACTTAAGAAGGAGGCTTGCAAGTCTTTTAAATGAGGATAGCGATAGCGGCTGGCTCGATGAGCAGACAAGTTATGATCTTTTTTATGATGGTGCATTAGAATTCGTCGATAGAACAGGATGCCTGCGAAGTTCTCAAGAGATTACGACTGTAGCAAATCAAGCTTCGTATGATTTAGAGCCTGATTTTTTACGTCTTTATGTTAAAAACAGAAGTGGTAATTTCTATGTAAAATACAATGACGGTTCAAATAATTCCTTTCCAACGTGGAAAGATTACGAAGATATATTTTATGAAAATAATGAAGATTCGGTAATTACTCCAGAAAAGTTTACAATCATTGATTCGGATTTACCCGATCAAGTTACAGGAACAGCTACAAGCGATGGAACGGCTTCCGGTGGTGAATGTACCCTGACCGATACTTCTGGAGACTTTTCAGATGTGGAAGCAGGGGCGATTATTCACAATACCACAGACACATCAAGCGGGATTGTTTTATCAAAAACATCTTCGACTGTACTTATAGTTGCATTATTCAGCGGTACTGATAATGACTGGTCTTCCAGTGATGCCTATGTAATCCAACCTAATCCAAGATATAAGCTTATTCTTGACCCCCCACCCTCAACAGCAGATCATACAATAACAGTTCCTTATATTCAAAGACCAACTCCGGTCTATTCGGATTATGGCATATACAGGTTCGTCAATCCTTCGGTTTTAGTAAAATATGCATTTTTTTTATATAAATTCAGAGATAAAGAGCCGAATTTTGGCGATGCAATGTATAAATTTTGGGAAATGGAAATCAGTCGTAAATCTTATAGCATGAATCGTGCACAAAGGCCTTCAGGATTTACAATCAATCTAAAGGCACGAAGATAATGGCAACTGACAAAAAATTATACAAATACGAAGTTCCCTTAGATGGTAAATTAATTACTTGGGACGACCCGTCTAAAATAGGGGCTAATTTCCAGGCATTGACTAATCTTCGCTATACCAAGACCCACCCTAAAGGTGTAGGTGGTATGACTAAGATTACATCTAATAAAATAAATTCTACTTATTATAAAGTAAGAAGTGGTATTCATTACACAAAAAATCAACCTTCTGAATCTCATGTCTTGATAGAGGCTTTTAACACAGCAGAAGACGCTTCTCGTATTTTACAAAACACAACAGCTATTCCAAATGCGGGGAATTTCAGTGGCACTTCCTTATATACCCCTTCTGGTTCAATTGCTGGAAGATGGGCATTAGCTCCTGACGGTGATGTAGCATATTGTAATGGAGAGGAAGTTTGCTTGTGGGGTGGAAACGAAAGAGAAATAGCTGGATTTATAAATTACGATCCTGATAGCAGTTTGTCATATGATTATACGCAACAAGTTAGAAACACTCTAACAGATGCTAAAAATAAAGCTGTTTTACATTCCACAAGCGCAGGGATTGATTCTAACGTTATGTTACTTCTTCACTTAGACAATAATGTAACAGATTCAAGTCCTACGCCGGCTCATACAATCACAAACACCAATGTTACTTTTACCGGAACCGGAGCTGTTTTTGGAACCCATAGAGCAGTTTTTACCACAAATGCAAAATTGACAGTCCCAGATAATGCCGACTTTGATTTTTCAGGGGGTACGTTTACAATAGACCTTCATTGTGAATTAGATGATTTAGATAGTGACTATTCAATATATTATCAAAACACAACCAATGACGATGATTCATTCAATGTAATGGTTGATACTAACGGAGCAGTCCTTGTTCGCATAAAAGACACAGGGATTAAACAATTTACAGGCGCTGTTGATTTTACTACTGCAAATGGGGTTATAGCCGCTGGGACGGATTATCATATTGAAATAGTAGAAATAGAGGACAGCTGGGGTATTTTTGTGGACGGTATTTTAAAAGCCTATTTATATGATGCCGCAAGAGGAGCGAACTATACCGGACTTGTTCAGATTGGATACGATACCACGACTTACCTTGAAGGTAAAATAGATGAATATAGAGTTTCAGATTCAGCCAGACATACCACCAACTTTGAAATTCCAACCGAGGCATATTCTACCAACACGACAAAAGTTTATCTTTATATTGGTTCTTTAAGGCCTCTTGACGGTATTAAGTTTTATATCGGAACAGCTAACACTTCTACCAGTTCAATGACTTTATTCTATTGGAACGGTTCAATATGGGTAAGTGTTTCAAGTTTATCTGACGGGACGGCTGTAAGTGGGAAAAGTTTAGCTCAAACCGAAAGTGTTACTTTTACATCTACTGCCTCAAATGCAAAGATCAAATATATAGATGGAGTTATGATTTATTGGTATAAAATGGTTATAAGCGCAGTAAGTGCTAATACATCAATATATTATTCTACAGTTTCAGCTCCTTTTCAGCCGATTAAAGATACATGGGATGGAATGCCAAATTTGATAGATTTCTTCCAAATATACAACAATAAGGTTTATAAAGAATATACGCTTAATGTCAGAGAAAATTATTACCATTCATCAGATACGGGTTCTTATGCTGAATTAGATTCTCTTTCTGCTACTACTGATTACTTTGTATGTGGATTTTATGAACGTATGGTGGGGATGGTTTTTAATTTTGTTTCTGGTAAGGGAAATACCAACAATAGTACTATTTTGAAAGTTAGCTATTGGAATGGTGCAACATGGACGGATGTGGGAAATCTTAATGATGGCACATTCGAAGATAATAAGACTCTTGCCAAAACCGGCGCTGTTACATGGAATGTAATAGACATTGAAAACGAATTTACTACAAGTATTAATAACGATATTCAACTATATTATTATAAATTTGACTTTAGTAAACAATTAAGTGGTGATGTTCAAATTTATCATATCACAGGAATACGAACACAAAAAGATATAGGAGCATATAACTTTCCTCTTTTATCTAACGATAGATTATTTCTTTGCAATAATAATAAAGAAAGAAAAAATGAAGTCCTTTGTACTGCGAGTGAAACGTCAAGTGCGCTCAATGGTGATGATTCGGCTATATATGCATTCGGCGATCAATCGGAACTTATAGGGGGAGCTTGGATTTATAGTCAATATGGATCAAATCTTTATAATGTTACAATCTTTTTTAAGAAAAATGAAACATGGGCATTAGTAGGAAATAGTCCTGAAGATTGGATAAAATATAAAGTATCCGATATTGTAGGATGTGTTGCTCCAGAAACTATAAGAGTTGTTGATCTTGGTATTGAAACCAAAATGTCTAATAGAAATGTGGTAATATGGCAAGGAGCTAATGGTCTTTATTTAACAGATGGTCGTTCACCTATTTTAATAAGCGAAGATATTAAAGATAAGTTTGATAAAAGATTATCCACTTCTATTAATACAAGCGAAATAACTAATTCAATCTCTTTTTGGGATAGTGATAATAAATGTTACCATTGGAAATGGGCAAGTGGAACATCGACTGTCTTGAATGAAGAATGGGTTTTTGATTTTAATAAAATGGCCTGGTTTGAGATAGACAGAACTTCGACTAAAGATTTACAATTTGGAATTAAGGTAAAAGACACAAGTGGTAATACTTATAATTATGGTTTTATTGATACAGGTTATATGGAAAGACTTGAATACGGAAATAGTTTTGATGGACAGGATATAGTTCATACCTTACAATTTGGGGATATAGCTCTTGCAGAAGAAAGCATAGCCGTAGAAACGACAGTTCATTATTCGTGTTTAATGGTTGTAGCAAAAACAACTACAAGTTCCAGTATCACAATAGTACATTGTGGGGATGGGAAAACAACAGGAGAGTCATGGACGGAATTACCACAAAAATCAGGGCATAGAATAACTTATCCTGTAGAACATCAATCATTAGGTTCGTATATTTTTCATTCATTTAAATTTACAATAACAACAGATGATGAATCCATTGGGTTTGAACCGCTTTATTTTTATACTCTTTATGAAATTACGAGAGACCACACGAGGGATTATCGGTAAGGGGGAGTTATGGCAAGATTAGCATTACCTTCAGGAGCATTTAGAGATGTACAAACATATTTAAAACAAAAAAGAGCTACCGGTCGCAGAGTATCTCCCACAGAAGAAAGTTCAGCGTGGGGAGCTTATTGGGATTCTATGTATAGAATGCGTACTGAGGGTGAACGGCTTGGATTAGAAAAGGAAAGAATTGATATTAGAAAAAAACAATTTGCAGAACAGATGGAAGCTCAAAAAAGTGCTGCTACAATAAGCGGGATTACGCAATTAGCAGGGACAGCAGCTATTGGTGCATATGCCTTAAAAGGAACTGAACTTGGGTCAAAAATAGGATTAGCGGCTACCGAAGGTGGGTCGGCAGGTCTTTCGGCAGCACCTGTTACAGCGGGAGCGGGATTCAGTGCATTATCGGCCTATAGTGGGCCAGCAGCATTAGCATTTGGGGGCGGTCTGCTGGCGGGGCATATCCCGCTTGGTTCTGGTGCTAAAACAGAACAATTAAAAGGAGCAGCAGTAGGAGCAGGTATAGGTGGATATATGATGGCCGGCACTCTTTTAGGCGGGCCGATTGGTGCTGTTGTTAGCGGTGTATTAGGTCTCGTCGGAGTTTCAATTGGTGGCGGTAAGTGATAATCAAAAAAGTTTCTATCCAGCAGATTGCTTTAGATTATCTGGATTTATACACAGAAATATTTGAGGAAATTGATCCTGCTCAAATACCGGCTTTTGTATATCTTGGATTTGAAAACGATAAATATGTCGGGTTTCTTTCAGGATATAATCATAACTTAACTACAATTTATTTACAATATGCAGGTTTTATTAAAAACTTTAGAGGATATAAAGCTCCTAAATTATTTAAAAAGGTTATAGATTTTATTCATCAGGAATATGATTTTATAATGATTGTAATAAAAAACGACAACATACCTGCGATTAAAATGGCTCTTTGGGGTGGATTTAAAATTGTTGGTATTAGAATGGCAACCAACAAAGATTTATATGTAGAATTTTTGAGAGGTAAAGACAATGGCTAATTTCTTAGCGGATATAGGAAGATCCAATATGTTAGAATCTGTTACCGGAACTATAAGCGCAATAAATAGTATGCGAAGGACTAACGCTGCGGTAGCTTTGGGAGAAAGACAGAGGCAATCTCTTGATCTGGAAATACAAAAAACTCAATACGAAGTAGCAGAAAGAGAAAAAAGGGATAAATGGCTAAATGAAGAAGTGCCATTGCAAGCCAATCCTATGTTTTTGAAATTATCTAAGCCAAATCAAGAAAAGATAACAAGGTTTTTCATAGACCAGAAAGTACTTAATCCCGAAACAGGATTAGGTAGCCGGAGAAGTTTTCTTAGAGGTATAGAGTTTATGGAAACTACAAGGGAAGGTATGGAGAATTTCTTAAAACCTATCCTCGATGAACAAAAGGGCGAGATTACAGAGCTACAGACACAACTTAAAGAGGCAGAACTTAAAGGAGATACAAAAACAATAGAAAAACTTCAGCCGGTTTTTGCAGCAAAAGTGAAACAATATAGTATGGGGGCTACAGTTTACGGCAAAAGATTAGATCAACTTAGAGAGCTTGAAAAGATTGAAGCTAAAAAAACTGCAAAAGCTCCATCTCAATGGGAAACTTATTATACAGCACAAAAGGCAAAAGGATTGTCTGATACTAAAATTGTTGAAGGATTTAAAAAGCTTGGGAAAGCCCCTAAAAAGTCCAAAACGCCTACTCTTGTAAATTGGACAACGGCAACTAAACAAGTAAGCAATAGATTCGGCAAACAAGATGCCCTTGGAAACATTATTATAACCCCTGAGCTTCAAGGCATGAACAGAATAGCTCAAAAGAGACTTGTGGAGTTGAAAAAAGCAGGGAAAATCAATCCTTTGGATGCTGTAAATATATCAGAAGATTTTGCCCGAAATATTGAAAATAGATACTGGGAATATTTAGATGCAGCGAAAAAAGACAAATCAAGACTTGCAAAAATCAGAAAAGATTACAAAGCACAATATGGATATATTCCTAAACGTAGAATGAGATAATGAATCCTGGACTTATAAATTTTGAAAGCTTTGATGTCCCTGCAGAAAAGGGTCTGATAAATTTTGAACCTTTTGATAAGCCTGAAAAGGTTGGCCGAATTGACTTTGAAAATTCTGGCAGAATAATATTGCCTGAAATACCAAAGAAAGCGAAAAAACCTCAAAAAATTTTACCAAGTATTAAAAGGGTCTTTTCCAGCGAATTACCAAAAGAAGATTCCCGTTTATATGGAATACCTAAAGGTGCAAGCCCATCTATGTCTACTATTACAGGGAGACCTGCCCCTACTGCTAAAGAAGAATTTGCAGGTAGTAAGTCTGTTATGGCTTTAATCCCCCATGCGTTTGCTGCGTTCACAAGAGGGGCAATACCTGAAGCACTTGAAACAGCTATCATGCAACCTGTGGTTAAACTTATAACAGGGCATGACTATATATCACCTATCACAGAAGCTAAAAGAGTTTCTGGAGAACTTTTGCCAAAAGTAGCACGAAAAGTTACAGGTGTCCCAGCACAAATGGCGGGGATTGTAGTTCCTTTATCGGTAGCCTTTAAGACCGCAGATGCCGCATTAAAAACAATAGGTTTATCTGCCAAAGCAATGAAAGATACTGCTATTTTTAATCAATTAACCTATCATATAATTAGAGGTGGAACAGCGGGTGGTATTTATGGCGGGATAGCAGAAGGAACTGTTGCAGGCATGGCAAAAGACGCGGCTTTGTTTGCTGTTTTAGAAGGAGTTTTAGGAACGGTTGCTCCGGTCATAAATAAAATATCAAAGGCTAATTGGTATCGTAAATTAAGCATAAAAGAGCGTGGTTTAGTAACAGAAAAGGTTGCTAAACAATATAGGGAAGGAATGACCGAAGCTGACGTGTTAAGATTTCTTGGGAAGGAAAGCGAAACATATAAAAAAGCAATGGCAACGCGTGGGGCTGATATTAAAACAATTCCTAAAATAAAACCGATTAAGTCTAAAGCTGTTAAGCCAACAATAACTGAACCTCTAAAACCAACCGTGAAACCCACAGAATTAGGCAGAAAGCTACAAGCAGCGATCAAAGCAGAAAAAAGACCTCCTGTTATTGCCGACTTAGCAAAACGTGAAATCGAGATTAAAAAAGGCAAGATTGATTTTGAAGCTCCGGTGAAAAAAGACCTTATTACAGAAGCGACTAAGCAACGGCAATTAGAAAAAAAACGTGCTGAAATAGACTTTGAGAAAGCGATTGCGGCTGAGAAGGTTGAAAAGGCAGAAGTTAAACCTGATATAAAAAAAGATTTCGCAAAAATAGTTGAAATAGAAGAAAGATCTCCATCTCAAAAGCACTATTTTTTTGGTGTTCGTGTTGTCTCGGCTGATGCCGCAAAAGAAATGAAAGTCGGAGACATTCTTGAACCATCAGCCCACAGTATAGATGATAAAATTATTATTGAAGATATAGGCGGAACAGCAGTTTTTCATGATGAAACAGATATTAAAAAAGCCATTGATTATGCAAAAAAATATGACATTGGTGAAGAAAGTAAAATTATTCTTGTTGGTTCTGAAGACGCTCCTCTTAGTAATCTTGAAGCTGAGATGCCAGAAGAGGGCGCTGTTGCGTTGAAAAATCCTGTCGTTTTAGCTATAAAAGATAATTTCTATGAACTACCAACTGTAAAACCCCTACCCCCTAAGATTGAGAAGCCAACGAAGTCAGTAGCCATTACAGAGGAGATTGAGGATAAGGTAATACCAGAGGTTAAGCCTAAAATCGAAAAAGCGGAAACTCAACAAAAATCAGATAATGTAGAATTTTTTAGCGGTCTTCCAATACACAAATTCCCAAAAGCCGCAAAAGGACTCGCTAAGCTATATGATGACCACGTAGGTCTTCCAATTTGGAATTATGTTTCAGAGACATTACCTGTAAAAGCTGGTAAGCGATTTGAACTTATAGACAGGATAAACAAAGGGATAATATTAGACTATCGAAAAGACCCTAAGTTTGTTGAAGTACGAGATGATACTCTATTTAAGATTCAGCAGGGAAAAGAAGCCGCGAAAGAGCTTGCTTCTGCAATGGCTAAGTTTTCAAGAGCTGAACAGATTAGAATAGGTCAAATAACCGAGGGTTCTGTTACCGCTGTACCTAAACGATATGAAACAGCATTTGAAGCCATAAAGCGATTTCAGTGGGCGAAAAAAAGATTACAAGAACTTGGGATATTAGGCGAAGACAACAGATTCAGACAACTATCAAGAAAAGAGATAGCAACTAAATTCAAAGAAATCAAAACTATTGATAACAAGATAAAGATTTTACAAAAAAAGTTAAAGCCTATTATTAAGACAAGCAAAATTGTCAGGCAGGTTTCAGATGATATTTCAGAGGAAATAATAGCTACAACTACAGATACCACTACAGGATTTTATGAAACAAAAGTAACTAAATTTTCAGAGCTAATTAAAGGACGTATAAAAGAAGCCTTACTCCAGAGAGGCTTTGCAGAGGGTGAAGCTACACAGATGATTGCCCGATTAAAAGAGAGCGTTATTCCTCTTGAGGGTAAAAAGGGAACTCTAAAGGAAATAAAAACAACGGTCAAATCAGTAGTTACAAGAACTATTATACAGGAAA
The DNA here is from genome assembly GCA_023129165.1 of Caldifarciminota bacterium. Taxonomy (GTDB): domain Bacteria; phylum Hydrothermota; class UBA3073; order UBA3073; family UBA3073; genus JAGMCL01. The sequence continues at coordinate 43,865 of JAGMCL010000040.1, forward strand.
TAGAAAAGTTAAAAACTTACTCTCCTTCAATGATGGCAAGAGCAAGAGGGTCTCTTGTAAAAGATATAAATAAAGAAATAAAAAAACGAGAAGAAATATTAGAACGGATCCGGCTGCATTATACAATGTCAGGCAAATTATATCTTAGAAGAGCTTATGAGAAATTTGAAAATGAAAAAGGTTTTTTATCAAAACTCATGGGATATGCTTTTAAAAGACCACGACTTATAAAAGGGTACGACATAAGACGTAAGGATTTAAGTTATCTTTACAGAAAAGAACTTGGTGAAATAAAAAAAGCTCCACGTCTTGTTTATAAAGGGCTGTCAGACGCAATACATGATATTTTTATGATGGAAATGTTTAATAAAGTTGCTGAAAATAAAGACTGGACTATATCACCACAACAATTATCTGTTATAAATTCCGGTAAAAATGAAAAGCTTATCCTTAAATATAAAGACTTCAAGCCACTTCCGGTTACTCTTAAACTTGGAAAATTATCAGGACAACTTGTTGACCCTTATATTTGGGATGATCTGAATCAGGCAGTCATAGTTACGAATGATATGATAAAAGCATGGGATTCTGTGTTAAGATTATGGAAAACAGGCAAGGTTGTTTACAATCCTGCTACTCAATGTCGGAATATGCTTTCAAACACTATTCTTGCTGATTTTGGTGGATTGCCTCCACATAGAATAGATATTTATGCTCAAGCAGCGAAAGAACTATTAACGAAAGGTCAATATTGGAAAGAAACAAAGCAAACACCTTTATTAGGGACGGAATGGGCGGGTGCAGAAATTAAACAATTTTTAACTGAAACTTCAGAATTAAAAGAAGGTAGTTTCCTTGCTAAATCCTCTAAAACTATAAGGAGTCTTCTTGATAAACCAGGGCAAGCGTATCAGGGAACGGAGCAATTCTTTAAATTAGCTGTATTTATTAACGAAAGAAAAGCAGGGCGTACTATAAAAGAAGCCGCCGCTCATGCAGAAAAAACAATATTCAATTATATGAAAATCCCTCCGGCTATTAGATGGGCTAAAAGATGGTATTCACCTTTTATAACTTTTAGCTATAAAGCCCTTCCAAGATTTGCAGAAACAGTTATTAGAAAACCGTGGAAGATTGCTAAATATGGTATTATGATGTTGGCAGTAGAGGAAATCACACGAAGAATGTACGGAGAATCTAAAGAGGAAGTTGAACAAGAAAAGAAAGTCTTACCGGATTACATGAGAAAGACAATTTTACCAGGTCAATTAAGCCATTTAAGAATACCGTATAAAGATAAATATAGGCAATCTAAGTATCTTGATTTGTCATTTATTCTACCCTGGGGGGATATAGCCGAACAGTGGGGACAATCTCATTTAGTTGGAAGACCATTTTTGCCTTCTCATCCCCTCTATATTGCTGTTGCGGAAGTAGCTTTTAATGAGATTTTATTCACAGGACAAGAATTAACAGCAAAGGATATAGACGAAGGTTCTGATTATCTCAAGAAAATAGGTATTCAGATGTGGAGGCAAGCAGTTCCTTCATTAGCTGGTTCTTATTCTTATAATAAATTAATGGCTGCTTATAAAGGTGAAGTTGATTGGGCGTTAAGAGACAGGTCTTTTCCTGAAGCTATATTTGATGTATTTTTTGGGTTAAAAGTAAGGTCGATTGATTATACAGAGTCTCGTGGGAAAAAATTAAATTATTTAAAAGGTAGAATTAATAAGATCAAAGCACAATTTGAAAAAGACTATACGAAAATTATATACAATCCAACGCTTGATCTTGAATACGATCAACAAAGGATAGCAAAATTATATATAAAAATGGATAAGCAAATTGATAAAATATTAGAAAAAATAACAGAAATAGAGGAATAAAACAATGGCGAGACATAAATTCCAGAACAAATTATGTATCAATTAAAATACCCAAATCATGATGAAATTATTGGAATGCGTTTTGGCCGATTAATAGTTTCAAAATATTCCCACAAAAAAAGAAAGCATTACTATATTTGCGCTTGCGATTGCGGGAATATTAAGGTTGTAAGTAGAGATAATCTGCTTGGAAATTATACAAAAAGTTGTGGGTGCTGGCATAAAGAAAATGGGATAAAAACTGGTAAAAAAAATAGAACGCCTAAAGGGAATGCAGCTTTAAATAGTTTGTATAAAAGTTACATACGAGAAGCTAAACGCAAGAAAGTATCCTTTGATTTATCTAAAAAGGATTTTAAATATATTACAAAACAGAATTGTTATTATTGTTGTGCAATACCTAAAAATTATCATTGTCATTCTGGAATATATGGGGGTTATACGTACAATGGCATTGATAGAAAAGACAATAATTTAGGATATGAAAAAGCTAATTGTGTCCCATGTTGCAAAAGATGCAACCAAATGAAAAACGATATGACAATGAAAGAATTTATAAATCAGATTATTAATATAAACAATAAGTTGAGGATTATATGAGACATAAATTCCAGAGCACTTTCAAGGATGGCAATGGAAGGGTCGTAGGAACTGCCACAACAGCAGATGGAGTAGCAGGCACTATCTCTGTTTATCTTGCAGGCACTACCACAGTAGCAAGCGTATATACAGCCTCGTCAGGTGGCACAGCGGTTAATTCAGTGACTACAGACACGCATGGATATTTTTATTTCTGGGTTGATCCTAAAGATTACGGTACTGCGCAGCTATTTAAAATTATATTATCTCATTCTGATTTTGAATCTAAAACCTATGATAATTTAAAAATCTTTCCTGATGAAGTATCAAGATTTATTATAGATTCTACTGAAACTGATCAAGGGGCGACTGGAGATGGTTTTTCAGTTAAGGATTTAGTTGATTCTATTGGGTCTGATAGCGGAACGATTGTCTTTGCCCATAATTCTAATTCTGCAACCACAACATATACTTTTGCCACAAATGAAACGATCCCTTCCAATATCAAAGTAGTAAGAGAAGAAGGAGCTATTTTACACTTCAATACTGGAATAACTTTAGCTGTAGAAAGCCCTTTTAAATCCCCTACAACTAAGGCATTTACTTGGGCGGGGACAGGAAAAATCCTTTTAGGAAACGCCCCTATCCCTTGCGTATATCCTGAATGGTGGGGAGCGGTATCTGATGGTTCAAGTGATTTTGCTGCACAACTTCAGGCAGCAGTAAATTCTTTGGATGTATCTAATCCAAAATGTGTGACTGTTCAATTGTTGGGGCACAATTATATACTTAATGCCAGTTCAATTAATATCGATCAAGATAACTGGGATTCTTTGAATCGACTTGTTATACAAGGCACAGGGTATCGTTCAACTTTGATAACAGTGACAAATGATTCTTTAACCAAGATTTTTGATTCTCCCTATACTGGCTCTCCAGTAGAACATGGATTTTTGTTTAAAGATTTCCAAGTTACAACTACATATACTTACTCAGTAGGAACAGCCTGGCATCCGGCAACGTGCTTTTACATGAGTAATGGCGCTAATTACGAATTTAGCAATATCTATGTTCGTGGTTTTACCAAAAGTTGGCATTTATCAGAAAATCGTGGGAACGACAGAAATAAATTTTACAGGTGCTTTGCATCATATTGTAAGGATGGTTTTTATTTAGAGACAAGTAGTAATTGCACTTCTTTCGAGTTATGCGATGGTACTTACTGTGGTTCAAATGCAAGTCCAACTGGCCATGCTGCTATTTTTATTAAGAATTCAAAGGCAATCAGTATTAATACTTGCGATTTTAGTGGTGGGGCAAGTCCTTTTATACTTTTGGAAGGTGTGCAAGGGGCACATATATCAGGATGTGATTTTGAAACGTTAAATGCTGCAAGAAGTATCACCATCAGGGGAATTTCTGGAGCGGATTTTTCTTCTATTCGTAATTGGTCTACAGGTATAATAATTGAAGGTAATGAATTCTGGAACGCTTGGGGAGTAGGAATCTATGGAGGAACAGATGGAGTCTCAATAAGAAATAATGCATGGACTAATAATTACCCTACTGCAGGACTTGATCCAACGGAGGGTTCTATTTATATAGCCACGGCAGATATAGCTTCAATAAAAAACATTGTTTTTGATGAAACAAATAGTTGGCTTCATCAGATCGAGCCGCCTTATTATCGTGAAAATGCAAGCAATTTTGCTATAAAAAAGTCTGTTGTAAAAAGTTGGGGAAGTGCAAAACCTGCGCTTGGTACATGGAGAGAAGGAGACCAAGTCTGGTCAATAAATTCACCGTTATTCTGGACATGCAGTACATCTGGTACATCTGGAACTTTAAACACTGGAAACACAACCGGAACAATAATCACAGGAACAGATGCAAATTATGTAATATTAAATTCGTTAACTGACATTTATCCTGCGGTGCGGATTACAATTGCAGGGGCAGGAGCAGCAGGCGCTGATCTGGATTGTATTGTTGGAGGAGTGAATACTTCGAGCAAAAAAGTGGCTATTTCTCCGGCGGCCTCCACAGACGTAACTGATGCGGCTATATCATATACAGCCCCCACCTTTCAAACTGAATGTAGAAATTATGAAGAAACCATAACAACAAGCGGAGCCTTATCTACTTGTGGTGGTAGTAAATTGGATTCATCGGGAGGCGCTATCACGGCAACATTAGCTAATGGCAGTTTCGTAGGTCAAATTAAAACTATTGTAATGACTAATGCAGCTGGTGCATCAACAGTATCAGTAACGCATCACGAAACCAGTGATCCTGAAATAGGTGGTTTTAATGCTGTTGATGAAACCTGGGTATTACTTTTTACAGGAACAGAGTGGGTAACCCTTAAGGCAACTTGTACCCTTTAACTATGGATATTCAACTAAATAATATATTAGGAGGCAACTATGTACGTTATAGAAAATATAGGCAATCAAGTAGGATATGAAGCCCTGTCCCCCACAAGCGCAACAGGATTTACCTCATCTATTATCAATCCTACAAGTGGAGTTTACAAAGGCATGTCGGCAAAAGCGGTTTTACTTGGAGTAGAAACAAATATGATTAGATTTCGCATGGATGGCACGGATGCTACCGCTGACAATGGTATGCCATTACCGGCTAATAATTTTTATACTATTATCGGTGCGGAAAACATTAAGAATTTTAGCTGTATCGATACAGCGGTAGGGGCAAGTTCTGTTAAAGTTCTGCCATTTTTCTAAGGGAGGATATTATGGGAATACAAGGAAGAGGACCGCAAACAGGATATAACCCTGGTGATATAACTATAACTGGAGGTTCAATAACTGGTACTACGGTAAGTGAAGTAGTAGTTTATAATAATGTAGATACTACTATCAACCTGACTGTAGCTGATTTGAATAAGATCTGGGTTATAGACAATGCCAACAATGTTGTTGTGAATCTGCCTTCTGTTAGTCCGGGCGAAATTGGTTACTGGACAGAGTCCCAAAAATTGGGGGCAGGAAACCTTACAATTATCAGAGCAGATGCAGATATGATATTAGATGGAACGTCTATTGCAAATATTGTTGCTGCCCAAACTTATGCATTTATAAGGTTAATTCTGGCAACAGAGACATTGTGGAGAATGCAGGCAAGTCTTGGCTCGTGGTCAACATCGTAAAGGAGAAGGTAGTTTAGTATGAAATATTTAGTAGTTTGGTTATTGAGAAGGAATAATATAAGGAGGTCAAAATGAATCTTGTATCTGGAATAAAAAATATGGTGTCTGAAGACAACGGAAATACGTCTTCAATGAGAATTTTAGTAGCAATCGTTGTCTTGGTATTTCTTGGCAACTGGACTTATTTTAATATTTCAACAGGCACCCTTGCTTCTTTTGATTGGCAGGATCTCTCAGTTATTATAGGTGCTTTGGGTGTGAAGGCGTATCAGAAAGGCAAGGAAAACGGAGGTAAAAAAGATGATAAATAAGTATTTCAAAATAATGGCTTTATGGGTAGCTCTGGTTTTTGTGACAGCTTTTCCCGTATCTGCCTTTGACTTTCATACTGGAGTTGCAGGAGGTAGTGATACTGAAGTCCTATTCAATGACAGTGGACAGGTAGCTGGCGATGCGGGGATGACCTATGATAAAGCTACTGATACTCTTATACTAAGCGGCAATGTCGGTATAGGTACGGCTTCTCCCTCCCAAGAGCTTGATCTCATCGGTGACTTAGAGTTGGAGATGACAACCTCTGCTGATACAGGAGTGATTTATAAAGGAGCAGATAAGTTTATTCACAATTTCCAACATCCAACAGGTGATACAGCCGTACCTGTTGGCGAAAACATTTTTATTGGAGTGAACGCTGGAAACTTTACGATGGGCTCAACTGCGACAGAAGCTTATCAAGGAAGCTACAATTCCGCAATAGGATATAAT
>JAGMCL010000041.1 GCA_023129165.1 Caldifarciminota bacterium
GCTACTTTATTCGTAGCACTTTCAAGGGCTGCTGGTATTCCAACGGATATTAGTGTGGGTCTTGTATATATGAATGGATATTTCTATTATCACGCCTGGAATAAAGTCTGGGTAGGGAAATGGATTGAAGTAGATCCAACATTCAATCAACCTATTGCGGATGCCACACACATAACACTTGAGGAAGGAGGTTTACAGGACTGGGCAAAGATAATGGACCTTGTTGGGAATATCGAGATAGAGGTGATAGAATACAGATAAAAAAATCAAATATCAAATATTAAATATCAAATTTACATATATGAATTCAAAATTATTAAGAATACTGAAATCCAAATAATAACAGAATAAACCTTCTATACTCTCTTTTCTCTAAGTCTACAGTTTTTCATTTTAAATTTTAATCTGTAATTTTACTATTTGATTTTTACATTTTAATTTATTACAGTGGACGTAGATAGTGTAATCGGAACAAAATGGCTCTTTAAAAGTGAGAACTTTCTATTCTATGACCACCTTTTGTCTACTCAGGACCGAGCAAAGGAACTAATTAAAAATAGAGTTGGAAAGCCAGGATACGTAATAATATCTGATGAACAATACAGGGGAAGGGGTAGATTTGGTCGATTATGGATATCAGAAAAGGGTAAATCACTCACATTCACTTTTATCGTAGAAAAAATTCCTCTTCTATCTATGAGGACTGCTCTTTCTGTTGTTGAAACACTTAAAGAAGAATGTGGACTTCATACAGAGATTAAATGGCCAAATGACGTCGTTATAGATGGTAAAAAGATATGTGGCATACTTGTAGAAATAGAGAAGAATCTTGCAATTATTGGTGTCGGAATTAATATCAATGAGACAGTACCTCCTCTTGAAAATGCAACATCAGTTAGGATAGAGACGATGATGTCATTCAGTAGAGAATCAATTCTCTCGTCATTTCTATCTATATTCGAGCATAATTTTAAAAAAGAAAACATAATGGAATCTATTAGAGAACATCTTTCTTTTTTAGATAGATATGTAGAAATAAAAACTAAAAATGGGTCTGTGAGTGGCGAATTCATAAATCTTGGTGATAATGAAGAGATAATAATAAGAACTGATAGTGGTTCTATAGTAAGTTTCTTGCCAGGTGAAGCGAAAAGGGTAGATAGATTAGTTGAATAGTTTATTAGTTAATTGGTTGAATAGTTGATTGGTTTATATGATATCAGTTTAATTAGACAATTTATCATTCTAATAACCTGATAATTCTACGACATTACAACTTAATATCATGTCAAAATACCATCAAGGAGGGTTTATGCACTATTTCTTGAAGTTTATCTTACTACTACCAGCTTTCACTTTTGCTACCACCATCTACGATATTCAATATACAACAAACCCAGGTGATGGAACTTATCCATCTCCCCTCGAAGGACATACTGTAACCGTATCAGGCATTGTTACAGCTGTAGCAACGGGCGAATACAACAATTTTTACATCGAAGAGCATCCGGGAGGTGCATGGCGTGGTGTATATGTATATGATAACTCAGTTAAACCAGAAACTGGTGACAGTATCACCATTACCTGTGATGTCGACGAATACTACGGACTAACCGAATTAAAGAATGTTTCATCCTATACCATACACTCTAATAATAACTCTATACCTGGTCCAACTGAGATAACAACAGGAGTATTTGGCAGTGGTGGCTTCGAGGCAGAAAAATATGAAGGAGTATTAGTTATAGTTATAAATGTAACCGTAACACAGACTGCTGATGGTTACGGTCAATGGTATGTGAACGATGGAAGTGGAGAATGTCAGATCGAAGATGGATTGTATCGCTATGAACCATATATGGGTGAAACCTTTGCAGCAATAATAGGTGTGGGAAGTTATGGTTTTGAGGAATACGAAATACATCCACGAGGTGAATCTGATTTAATTAATAGCGCAAGCGGAACAGGAACAGCAACAATATCACCGGACGTTGTCTTTATATCTTCGCCTACATCTCTCTTAATAGATATAAGAAACCCATTTGATACATTAAATCATATAACAATAGAAATACCACATCAGTGGAGCTTTAATGGGGAAATTTCTTCTGTAACCCTTTCGGGTGATGCATTTCAAAATGCATTTCTCGATATAACAGGAGATGGAAGTGTGGCATCACCATGGATTATAGACATTACAGACACACGCTTGATCGACTCTGGTTCAGTTAAAATTGATAGTCTTATATCCCCTGATGAGCCTGCGAGATACGCATTTACCATAAAAACAGCGGCGGGAGGAGAGCAGCCTGTGCCTATAATAACCCAGCCCACTGTAAGGGTATTGACCACTAGTGGTATAGGAGAGGCAAAAATGAATCCACTCAAGCTTTTTAAGGCTGAGAAGCTTGGGGTTAGAATAGATATTAATACAAACTACGGAATTGAGTTAAACAGAGTACTTATACAAATTCCATCCCCCTGGGTTTGGACAGGAAATAACGAACACGTCAGGGTTATATCACAGGGAAATCCAGTTATTTACTCATCCCCTGATTCGGTATTCATTGATAATGTTCCTCTTACAGATACAATCTTTGTATATATAGATAGTCTGACAGCACCATCGGTTACAGGCAATTTTCAATTTCCCATCTCTACAAGTGCCGACCAGGATCCCGTGTCACCTATCGAGACCCTTCCATCGATTACAATCATAGACTCTGTTGATATAACAAGTATAGGCGATGTACAGAGACCAGGCGATGATGGGTACACTCCCTCCCTTTTAGGGGAAGCGGTTAATATAAGGGGTTTCGTAACTTCACCATCCCTGGGAGAGTATACAAGTTTCTACATTCAGGACTTCACAGGAGGAGTCAATATATTCTGTTATGACCCATTACCCGTGAATCTCGGTAAAGATTGGATAATAGCAGGAGAGGTAACTGAATACAATGGTCTAACTGAGGTAAAAATCGATGAGATAGATGATTGTATACTTATGAGTGACTCCTGTACAAGGGAACAGATAGATGCTCTTGCAATGGTCCTTGACCCATCTCAGGGAATAACAGAGAATATTGAAGGTAGACTCGTCAGGATAAATAACACAAAGATACAAACTCTCCCATATGAAATACCTGGGAACTTCCAGGTCTGGAATGCAAAGACACTAATTGATGTCAGGCTGCAGGATGGAACAGGAATAGAGATACCCATCGAGGATATGAAACTGGGTGATTACTGGAACATAATAGGTATTGCTGGACAGTATGATACTGACGAGCCCTATTCAAGTGGATACCAGCTCCTCCCAAGGTTTCTCTCAGATTTAGAAAAGGTGTCCAATGGAGAACCATCAGAAGAACTCACTGTTAATATTTATCCAAATCCATTCTCACCTGACCTTGGGGAGTGCCTGTATATCGAGTTAAATTCACAGCTTGATAGCAGAATAACCATTCGTATTTTTGATATAGAAGGTAGATTGATAAAGACATTACTCAACAACCGTACGGGTGGTACGAATTATACAGATTGGGATGGTACTGATGAGAACAGAGAAGAAGTAATTGTAGGTATATATCTTGTTCATATACAGTCAGTAAAAGATGGTGATACCGAGAGTGTAGTAAAACCCGTTGTAGTTGGAACACCACTTGAGTAGTAATTTATCTATAAGTAAAGTTAGAAATAATGCTCATTTAAATAAGTTATTTTTTGAAGGTAGGAGCAACCTCCTGGTTGCGAGTTATAATCGCAGGTAGGAATCCGCTCCTGGAGTGCATTAGCTTGCTAATGTAAATAACCGCGTCCAAATTTTTCCTAAAAAAGAGAGGTTATTATGAAATTCTCTAAGTGCTTTGTATTACTTTTATTAGTACCGCTTTTACTATCTGCTGCCTTTGAGGACATGGAATCTGGTGCCAGGCCTGAGGCATTGGGCTGCGCCTTCACAGCAATATCAGATGATGCAAATTCAATACATTTTAATCCCGCAGGACTATCTTTCATACAAGAAATACAATTAACTGCATATTACAAGAACCTTTATGGCATTGTGAATAATGCTACATTTAATGCCGTCTTCCCGACATCATTTGGGACTCTCGGCTTTTCGGTTCAGAATGTTTCTGTAAAAGGGGAAGAAACAAATATAAATGGAGAGAGTCTCGGTGAAAAGACATTGGAAAGTGAAAATACAATTACGTTATCTTATGGCAAGGCTCTCAACGAAGATCTATCATTTGGTTGCAATCTTATTGGATATCAGCTCACACAGACCAGATTTGGTAGTGCAAACACCTTTGGGGTTGATCTTGGGCTTCTTGCAGATATATATGATAGGTGGCGTCTTGGCTTCTTTGCTCATAATATAAATTCACCGACACTCGGGGTAGAAAATAGACATAACCTTCCAAGATTGCTTTCATTGGGGATATCTTTTACACCCTTCAAGGGAGTCACATCGAGTATTGACTTATCAAAAGAGGTTGGTAAGGATACTCGTCTCTGCTTTGGTCAGGAGTTTCAGATACTAAAAAATATCACTCTCAGAGCAGGATTATCAACACAGCCAATTAAGGCATCTTTTGGTGTTGGATTATTAATAAAAAATATTGAAATTGACTATAGTGTGTTAAACCATGAAGTCTTACCCATGACACATATAGTGGGTGTTAATTACTCAATGTAAATTGAAAACTGTTAAAGCTCGGTAGCCGCAACCTTTAGGTTGCGCATTAATCCGAAATAGTAAATATGAGTAACAATATTACCATTAGAGAGAAAAAACATCGATTACCTCGTGAGTTTTATCAGGGAAAAATATCTGGTACATTTACTATTTGTATAAAGGGTAATTTTTCATTCCTTGAAAATCAGGAAATAGTAAAGATATGTATTGAAATTTTAGAAAAAAGTTCATTTCTTTACGGATGTATTGTGCCAGTATATTGCTTTATGCCTGATCATCTTCATTTTGTTCTCTTTGGGGTAAAAGATGATGCTAACTTATGGAAAACAGTAGTGCAATTCAAACAAAATACAGGATTCTATCTGAAGAAACAATGTTCTCAATTCCAGTGGCAAAAGGATTTTTACGACCATATAATTCGTCAAGACGAAAATTTAATAACACAAATCAGATATATCCTTGACAATCCTGTACGAAGGGGTCTTATTAATAATTGGAATGATTATCCTTTTATAGGGAGTATAGGTATTAAATTAGAAGATGTTTTACAGGGATGCCTGTGATGACTCTCTATGGTAGCCGCAACCTTTAGGTTTATCTCTACGGTAGCCGCAACCTTTAGGTTGCACATTAATCCGCAGGCTAAAGCCTGCGACTACCGAAGCCTGCGACTACCGAAACCTGCGACTACCAAAGTATAAACAGACATTAAACATTTACTATTTAGAATTTTAATATGGAGTATTTATGAATCTCATTTTTATAATACTGTCTCTCATTTTTACTACCCAACCTATAGATATAAACCGTGCCGCTCTTGAGGAAGTTCTTACACTTCCAATTCCAGAAGAGGATGCAAGAGCTTTATATGAATGGAGATTATCAAAGGGTGAATTTAAGAGTATATATGAATTAAGAGAGCTCAAGTGCATAGATGGAGAGGAATTCGAACGGATAAAACCTCTGATAGAGATTTTACCTATGGAAGAGAAAAGAGCCGTTTCAAGATATATCGAGGATGTACAGGAAAGGCTTGCATCAGAAGAGAGCCCATCCGAGGCAGCGGTCGATAAATGGGAGGAACTTGCTGTATCCCCAATGGATATAAACACAGCAGGAATAGATGACATACTCCTGCTTGATAGAGTAAATCTCGTTGATGCTGCATCACTTGTCAGATATAGAAAAAGTGGTGGAAGATTCAGGTATCAGAGCGATTTAAAGCGAGCTACAACATATTATGCATTCAGAAACATGAGAAACTTCGTTACCTTCAAGAGAAAGGAGATTGAATCCCTTGAGTTTCATGGATTTGGAAGAATCCAGATTGAGGATAGTGACAGGTTCGATATAGATTGGAATAATCCGGTAGAGAATATGTATTATCTCGAAAGCTCTATTAGTAACCTTCTTCCAGATAGCATTACATACGAAAAACTAATCCGAGCAGAATGGAGTGATTCAGATATTGACAGCCTGAGGAAAAGACTTGAGGAGGAGCGAGATGAGCTCGCCTCACTTTCATCAGTTGCCCTGCCAACTATGAAATTAAGATTAACCCTGGGTCCTCATCTGAAGTTCGGTATTCAAAAGAAAAGTGAGCTTGGTGATAACGAACTCCTGAAGGGCTACTTTGGAGTTGAGGAGATGGGTTATCTAAGAAAGCTGTATGTGGGTAATTATAGACTTACCTTTTCTCAGGGACTCTTTATGGATAATACAGATGAAACTCTCTCAAGAATATATGATAGGCCAGAAGGATTATTTGGCGACCTCACATCAACGAGAGAGTTTGTACTTAAGGGTATTGCAGGGGAAGTTGGTATAGGCAGGTATAGCTCTATGTTTTTCTACTCCAACTCAAAAAGGGATGGCATAGAAAATCCTGATGGCACCATAAACTCCTACATAATCACAGTTCCAAGAATGAAGGCTTTTAAAGATGTCTTCCGTGAAGAGTTATATGGAGGAAGGGTCTGTTTTGACCTTTCAAATATACTAAAGTTACCTCTTGCTACACGTATTGGGTTTTCAGGTATGAATTTATCATATGATAAAAGGTTCAACCCGGACGCAAGGACACTCGATATACCCTTTGATAAAGACAACCTTACTGACCCAAATTATACCAGGATGTGGAGTGGCAAAAGTAGGAATATATACGGCATTGATGCAAGAACTGTTATTAGAAATCTATCATTTGAAGGGGAATGGGCCGGGACAGAGCAGGGCAGTGCCTTTATTCTCAAATCAAGAGTTCAATACAATACCTTATATCTACTCGTGCTTCTAAGACACTATGGGATCTCTTATGACAATCCATACTCAAGAGCGTTTATGGAACAGAAAAAATTTGACGACACCATGCTTGAGAAAGAATATAGATTGCTTGACCCTCTTTATTTCTTTCTTTCAGAATATCCAGCACCCAAAGCAGAAGAGGGATTATACATAGAACTTAGAAATCAAGTCACGCGTAATTTTACATTTACGAAGGTATATGTCGATATCTGGAGGAATGTGGGGAGGAGTCTTCCGAATCTAAGATTCCAGGGAGAAATAGAGTGGAGACCCATCTTCCCACTGCGGCTCAGACTCAAACAGAAGATACAAAGAAAATATCTATATAAATCTGTCGAACCTACAGTTTCAAGAACCTTTGAGACGACACTCCGTAGTTTCGCAACCCTTACTCAACGTGATTACATCAATGCTGAGATTAGAATCGCAAGAGTACAGTTGACCCCAACTGTAGAGTATGGCTCGAACTCACTTATTGACGGGGGATATCTATCATCCTCATATGAACATAGATTCTCAGACCGTCTTTCAATTCTTGGGGGGTTTGCTGTATGGTCAACTAACGGTCTCAGCCAGTGGATATTTGAGGACACGGGTATAGATTTTCTATACGGCTCCGGAAGGAAATTCTATATTACTATAAAAGACCGTCTATCTGATAACATCTATATTAGATTTAAATTGAGGGATAAACTTACTGAAATTCCCCACACGGGGCTATATGAAGGAGATTACAGGATAGGTGAGGAAGAGATTCACATGATGAGGGATTTTGTTGATAAGAAACGGGAGCTGGGTGGTGAATTACAGCTCATATTCTGGTGGTAACATAAACTTAATATCAAAGATTAAAATGCAAAAATCAAAAATGAATAGCAGATTTCACTAATATAAAAATATACTAATCATTGAAATCTTCGTAATCTATGGCCGAAAATCTGTAAAATCTACGTCCTAAATTTTGATATTTAATATTTGATTTTTAATTTGATAACGGGGGTATTATGTTCAATAAAAATTACCTTTTTCATAAAAATCTCAATTATCTCCATCTACACTACTACCTACTGCCTACTGCCTATTGCTTACTCCTTACTGCTTACTGCTTACTGCCTACTGCCCTTTCTGCGGGTATTCTCGAATCATATACATACGGAGAACCAAATTTTATAATTTCTGCTCATTCACTTGGAATGGGTGGTACATTCATAGCCGTGGATATAAGTTCTAATCCCGCCTCTTTTTCTTACTTGAATAGTACGTTGTTGTCTATAGGATTTGAATCAAATCTTCAGGGAGAAAGACGCTCGAAGAAGGCATTCGATTCATTCGATAACACCATAGGCGATGTTACAATATCTGACAACGGCTTTTTATTCTTAACCCCTACACCATTTGTGCTCGCATATCCCTTTACGTTTGCAAATATGGCCATTCAGATAGCTCCAAAATATAACTTTGACTATAGATACGAGAGAATAGTAAGGGACGATTTTTATGTAAAAATCAAAGATATATATGAAGAGTGTGATGGAAAACTGTGGAGTTATTCTGCTGTGTTTGCAAGGCAATTTGGCTCTATCGGAGCGGGAATCAGATACGATTATATAAATGGTAGAATAAGATGTGAAAAAACCGAAGATTATGTAGACCCCGAAATAGAATCATATTATGAATTTTACAGGACTGATTGGAGTGGATGGAATATGTCTCTTGGTTTAAATATGGATATTGGTTGGAGATTAAGGCTTGCTGCTTTCTATGATATGGGTGGAAAGATTGAGAGAACCCACCCTCTTGCTTCCCCTGAGGCTTTGGGATATCCTGTAGATAATCTTGATTATCCCCAAACATTTGGATTTGGCATAAGATATAGACCGGCAAACCAATTTCCCGCAACCCTTAATATTGACATTCTGTATACAGGCTGGGAAGACCTTGAGCTAAATAATACTTTCAACCCTTTCCCATTGGACAGCTCCTTATCACTTAATAATACAATCTCATATCACCTTGGAGTTGAGCATCTATTTTCACCAGAGACTAAATTGAGGTTTGGATTTGCTTATATACCCTCTTATCTTGATAAATCAATCGCAACCGCAAAGTTCACCTTTGGTTGCGGGTTTTTGCTATCAGGCTTTGAAATGGATATTGGCACGGCAATATCGAGAAGGCTGTTCAATGGAGAAGATGTACCAACTGATATGGATAAAGAGCTATTTTTTGAAGAACTTGGTATAACAATACTGACGACGTTAACAAGACACTTCTGATCAGCGGATTACATGGATAATAAAATTGTTCAACGGATTAAACGGATTACTACAATTGTTCATCGGATTAAACGGATTACTCGGATTAAGTTATAAAAATATATTAAATTAAAAAATACTTAAAAAATCCGCTAAATCAGCTTAATCCGCTGATAAATAATCAGATAAATCCGCTTAATCCGTTGACAATTGTTTAGTTTAATCCGTTGAAAAATAATCAGATAAATCCGTTGATTTAATCATTTGACATGGAAGAAAAGCTTCTACATAAAGACCTGACACACAAAATAATAGGTGCAGCGATGGAGGTTCACAAAAGGGTTGGTCCTGGTTTCTCAGAGAAAATATACGAAAATGGTTTTATAGTTGAATTAAACCTGCAAGGGATACCCTATGAACAACAGAATAGGGTGACAATAAACTATAAAGGACATAACATAGGTGATTATATAATAGATACCGTTGTAGATAAAAGGATAGTCGTAGAGTTAAAAGCTCTTGATAAGATAAATAATATTCACGAGGCACAGCTTATTTCTTATTTAAAGGCATCAGAATGTAAAGTGGGATTAATAATAAACTTTGGTAAACCTTCGCTTGAGTGGAAAAGGATACTTCTCAAGAAAGAACTACAATCATCGGATTAAATAGATTACAACAATCGTTCATTGGATTAAACGGATTACTCGGATTAAAGTACAAACAAATAATTCAAAATAAAAAATATTTAAAAATCAGCTTAATCCGTTGAAAAAATAATCCGTTGAAAAATAATCAGATAAATCCGCTTAATCCGTTGACAATAATTTAGTTTAATCCGTTGACAATAATTTACTTGAATCCGTTGAAAAATAATCAGCTTAATCCGCTTAATCCGTTGATAATTATTCACTTAAATCCGTTGAAAAATAATCAGATAAATCTGCTTAATCCGTTGATAATAATTTACTTGAATCCGTTGATTTAATCAGTTGCTATGGTTGCAAGAATAAATTCAGAAGCAGTTTTAGGTATAGATGCATACCTTGTTATGGTAGAGGTTGACCTTTCAAGGGGCGTTCCTACCTTCTCAACCGTTGGTTTACCCGATGCGGCAGTAAAGGAATCAAAAAACAGGGTGGAAACTGCAATAAAGAATTCGGAATTAGAACTCCCTTTAAAGAGAATCACAGTAAATCTGGCACCTGCTGATATAAAGAAAGAAGGCTCTGGATTCGACCTTCCTATAGCAATAGGAATTCTTGCTGCCAATGGTGCAGTAAAACCTGATAAACTCGAACAGACGGTTATTGCAGGCGAACTCTCTCTCGATGGGACACTCAGAGGAATAAGAGGAGCACTCCCTATGGCACTTTCGTGCAGAGCAAACGGTCTTACCAAAATGATTGTACCCGAGGAAAACGCTAAGGAGGCAGCAATCACTCAGGATATCGAGGTCTATTCGGTAAAGAGCCTTAAAGAGACTGTTCAGTTTCTTAATGATGAGATAGATATCTCACCCTGCAGGGTAAACCTCGACGAGGTCTGGGAATCAGCATCTCAGTATACTGAGGACTTCTCTGATGTAAAAGGACAGGAGAGTGCAAAACGTGCCCTTGAGGTGGCTGCTGCTGGAGGACATAACTTACTCATGATAGGTCCTCCTGGTTCTGGTAAAACAATGCTTGCAAGGAGGCTCCCATCAGTATTGCCTGAACTTACACTTCCAGAATCTCTTGAGACGACAAAGATACATTCTGTTATAGGAGCTCTTGCTGGTAAGGCTATTGTTGCTATAAGACCATTTAGAAGTCCTCACCACACTGTCTCGGATGCAGGTCTTATTGGTGGGGGACAGTATCCAAGACCAGGTGAGGTCTCCCTGGCTCATAACGGAGTGTTATTCCTCGATGAACTGCCTGAATTCAATAAGAATGTCTTAGAGGTCCTAAGACAGCCAATGGAGGACGGCAGGGTTACCATATCAAGGGCAGCCATATCTCTTACATTCCCATCAAGATTTATGCTTGTGGCAGCAATGAATCCCTGTCCCTGTGGATACTTCGGTGACCTTCACCACAACTGCACCTGCACGCCTTCGGTGATTCAAAAATATATCTCCAAGATCTCTGGACCTCTCCTGGACAGGATAGATATACACATAGAGGTGCCTGCTCTAACATATGATGAACTCAAAGAACGCTCGTCAGGTGAGAAAAGCGAAACAATAAGGGATAGAGTAAACAGAGCCAGGACAAGACAGCTTGAGAGATATAAGGACAGGAAGGGAATGTATTGTAATGCTCAACTCTCATCCAAAGATGTAAGAAAATACTGCGACATAGATACCTCCTGTGATGAGCTCTTAAAGACTGCTATATCAAAATTTGGTCTGTCAGCAAGGGCTTATGACAGAATTCTCAAGGTCTCAAGGACTATAGCAGATATAGAGGACTCCCCGAACATACAACCCTTCCATATATCCGAAGCAATTCAGTATAGAACACTGGACCGAAAATACTGGATGGTGTAGGATCCAAGGAGGATGGTAGTTATTTCTATTTTTCAGCCTGACCCCATGGACCACCTCAATGTGGTGCAAGAAAGGAGGTTGAGATGTTTAAGAAAGAAGGTGTAGATGTAGGCATGATTTCAAATCGTGCAGAGGCTATGGAATACACCCGTATGGATGCAAAAAGAAGGGAGGTAAAGATGCAGAAGCAATGGGAGAAAATATCCCTTATAGGGATGGCGATGTTCCTATGGGCGATCAGCCTTATAGGAACATATACCCATGCAAGTACATGGGAAAGTCTGGGTCTTGTCGGGAAGAATTGTTGGTTTGTTATTGTCTCTCCTCAGGATTCTGACATTATGCTGGTAGGAGCTTATGATGAGGGGATTTACAAAACTACAGATGGTGGGGGATACTGGGAGCTTAAAAATGAGGGACTCTTTTCTTTGCAACCATTGACCTGTGTATATGACCCCTTTGATTCAAATATAGTTTATGTCGGCTTGGATGGCGAGGAAGGGGAGAGTGGAGGAATAGTACGCTCTTTTGATGGAGGAGAGACCTGGTCAGATACTCTCCTTTATGGACATGGCGGTGTGTGGAGTATAGCAATTGACTCTCATAATTCAGCCATTATCTATGCAGGTGTATGGATGTCAACCTGGGGAGGCACTGGGCTCTATAAGTCAGCTGATACAGGTAATGTATGGATAGCTGTAACATTACCAGATGGCAGATACATTCGTGACATTATTATCCATCCCTCAAGTTCAGATACCTTATATGTATCAACATTGCTTGGTGGTATATTCAAAAGCACCAACGGTGGAGCAAGCTGGCAAAGTATTGGTACTTCAATTTCTTATCCATATGAAATGATGTTTCACCCTTCAAATCCTTCAATAATTTATTGCGCTACATCAGGTGTTCTTCCCAATAATTGTCAAGGTATCTTTAAATCTGAAGATGGTGGACAGACATGGACTAATATAGGGCATGGGGATAAACTTACTATATCAGCTCTTGAAATGGACATAACTACAGGTGAATTATTGGCTGCGGCATCCATATCTTTCTATAGTGGTGATGTATATGTAACTACTGATGACGGAGCAACGTGGCTGGAAGATAACCTTAATAGAGTGACCTCTGATTTATATCTTGACCCTAATACTGGCGATATTTATGCAGCCTGTTTTTACTTGGGTGGCGAGAATGTTGGTGGAGTCTTCAGGAGAGTTCCTGCTAGTATAAATGAAGAGCCTGCAATATTCTCAAATAGGTGTTCACTTCATATCGCCTCGAATCCCTCCTCAGACATCGTCATTGTGAAATTTCAGATTCAAGCCAGATCCAGTTTAAATCTCTCTATATATAACATAAACGGTAGAAAAATTCGTACCCTCTTCAATGGTGTAAAAAACAGTGGTGCATATTCGGTAATCTGGGATGGAAGAGATGATACTGGTAAAAAAGTCTCAAGTGGTGCATACTTCGTGAGATTTGAGGCAGGAGATTACCATGCAACAAGGAAACTATTGATAATGAGATAGTATCATATGACTACTAGAAAGGACGATCTATTTTATTAGAGGAGCACATCAGTAGTACGTTATCTGATATAGTCTTCGCTATCTGTGCAGTTATTTTAGATCCCGACTTGCCTCTTTTACATTGAGAAATCTCTGTATTGCAGGCAAGCTAGGCTTGTAAGGTTTATTTATGCGTGAATTGGTGCCAGTTCTTTCCATCCTCTTATTTTATATGGTGTTACAGCGAGATTTAAAAGGGAAATGGGGGTCAGGCTAAGAGCTAAGAGATAGAATACAGTCTCGCTCCTATTGCTACGAGATATCTCATGGTAAAAAGTTCCTTCATATTCTATCCTAAGTTTACCGGGTATATTTTTATTTCACTATCACACTCCCTCTATGTTAAGCAATTATCTCTTAGCTCTTAGCCTGACACTCAATACTCTGTGAGAATTCAGTAGAAAGGAGGAGGAATGCATAAATTTATTCTAATCATCCTCTCTGCATTTGTGTCTTGTTTAATAGTGTCAGCAAAGACAGAGACAGCTGTAACTAACGTACTTAAAACAACGGATATCCAACAATACAACAGGTGGATGCGTACAAATAGAACAGAATATCCTCAACTAAGTCCTATTTGGATAAAAGTAGAACAAACGAAACATGGTACTAAAGATAACAATTATATAGATGAATACAGTATTTCGTATTATGATGCGGGGGAAATTTAGTGCGAAATTGGGTTCAGGTCTTTAGTTTTAAATTTACTTGACTTTTTATAAAAGATATATTATATTGATACTATAATGGGAGTGTTAATAAGTAATATACTGGATGGGTATACCACGTTACCTCTCAGACTATAGCGAGACTTTTTAACTCGGGTTAAATCAATGTTCCAATTATTGTTAAATATTTTGAAATTCAGATAGTAAAAACCCATGCTTTAATAGAATAGTTTATAAGGGTACTTGAAAACTTAAAACTAAAGACCTGACCCCATTATCCTATATATATTTTCCCTTGACCTATTCCGAAAAATATGGTATAATGATACTATAATAGGACTATCGAGAAGGAATACTTAAGTTTTGAAATCGTGCTTGTAAATTCAAAATTAAAGACCTGACACTAACAGAAAGAAGGAGGTGTTTGCCATGAAAAGGTTCAGTATATCTGTATGGACAGCGATCGTCTTTCTGTTCCTCGTCATAAGCTCAATCCCGGTCGAGTCCTGTACAGTTGGGGTAGTGAGTGGTACTGTAACTATTGATGGGAGACCCCTTCTCTGGAAAAACAGGGATAGAACTGATGCCCATAACCAGGAAGTGAGGTATTTCAGCGATGGCTTCCATGGAGGATACATAGCAATTGTCACTACAGGAGACTGCGAGACGACCACCGCTTATGTTGGTGTGAATGATGAAGGGTTTGCTATCATGAACTCCGATGCACCAGACCTTCACACCGGATCACCACAAAACGATGGTCCATTTATGAAGCAGGCGCTCATAGAGTGTGGAAGCGTCGCAGATTTTGAATCACTGCTGATATCAACCTCTGGTAACAGGGGCTACATCTGGTCCAACTTTGGCGTAATAGACAGTTTGGGAAATGCGGCAATTTTCGAAACCAACGACTTTGACTACATTAAATACAATGCTGATTCCGAGGGTGGATTTATAGTACGAACCAATTTCTCCCTCTGGGGAGGTGGAAGTGGTGGAAGCCGTTACGATAGGACAAACTTGTTGATTAGTAATGCTATTGACTCCCTAAAATTAGACCACCACTATATGATACAAATGGTATCCAAGGATATAGGTGGACCAGCATACATGCCCTGCGGAGAGTGGCCCACAACAGATCCTGCTATTAGCCGCTACAAGACGCGCTCTTCTGTTGTTGTCCACGGGGTTTTGTCCACTGAGGACCCACGTTTATCTACTTTCTGGTGTATACTTGGCGAACCAAGTTGTGGTGTTAGTGTTCCCTTGTGGTCATATGGCGGGACGCCTCCTTCTGAGATGTACAGTCCAGGTGAACTAGCACCAATGTGCATCGAGATTCAGGAGAAAGAACTATACTGCTACGAGAACCTTGATGACGATGCAACAATAAATACTAATGCATTAGTTGGAGATAACGGTAGTAGTGGGATCCAGGGTTACAGCTTTCCCATTGAAGACGAGGCCTTTGAAAATGTGGAGATAAAACTTGATGAATGGCTTGAAATTTTTCCTTCAGCTTTAGAGATAGCGCAGTTCGAGTCAGAAAGGGTAAGTAGAACATACACCTATTTTGTCAATGAAGTAGCACCAGGGGATGAAGGTAAATCAAACCAGGATATAGATGTTAGTGGCACACGCTCTGGCAGTTACTTAGACACCTGGGTTAGCGATAATGTCTATGAGTTTATCGAAGAGCAAGAGAGCAAGGGTAAACCAAAAGACCGCTACAGTTATTTGGAACATAAGTGGAATATCTTTGTTGAGGCAGGCAACCAAATTACTTTCTTCCTTGAAGCCTATCACAATGATAATCTTGAGGGAGACGACTTCATATTTGCCTATTCTACCGATGACACTAACTATACTGATATGCTTACCGTCACCAAGACAGCTGATGATGATACCTATCAATCGTTTACATTGCCGCCTTCTGTGGGTGGTAAGGTATATATCAAGGTGCAAGATACAGACCAGACTCCAAGGAACAGGAATCTGGACTCTATTTTTGTAGATTATATGTTTATTGCGTCCTCTACCATCCCCGACTTTACACCACCGATTATCTCTAATGTTATCTCATCCGGCGTATCCAGTTCTTCTGGCACGATCACATGGGACACAGATGAGTACAGCAATTCGATGGTAAGGTATGATACAGATGGTGGTCCTGATTATGACTTTGTAGCTTTAAGTGTAGATATGGTTAAAAATCACAGTGTTCTTCTCAGTGGGCTATCACCTTCCACTCAGTACTATTATATCGTAGAATCAACCGATGCCTCAAACAACACTGCTACTTCTGCTGAATATAGCTTCACGACTACAGCTGGGGACAACGAATTTTATGTATTCAACATTGACATGTCACTGAAACAAAATGGTCCATTCACAAGAGGCATAGCAGAAGTGACCATAGTTGGGGCGGATGGTTATCCAGTTGCAGACGCTACAGTCAATGGACACTGGAGTGGATTGACAAACGACACTGATCAGTTTGTAACGCAATCTAATGGAGTAGGGTCTTGCAAATCTGACAAGCTAAAGAATCCTGCAGGTTGGTTTATTTTTACAGTAGATAGTGTATTCAAAGACAGTTGGGTATACAATCCAATAGCTAATTTAGAAACAACTGATTCGATATCTGTTGGTCGTGATGCTCCTCATATTTCTGGACAAGAAGATATCCCCAATACCTTTACTCTTTATGGAAATTATCCTAATCCGTTTAGCTCAGAGACAGCTATCAGATATGCTCTTCCTATAAGAACCGAAGCTAAACTGATTATCTACGATGTGAGTGGTAGAGTGGTAAAGGTCTTAGTCGACAGTAAGACAGAAGCTGGATATTATAAAAAAAACTGGGACGGCAGAGATGAAGGTGGGAAAGAAGTCACAAGCGGTATCTACTTCTATAAAATTCAAGCTGGAAACTACACAAGCACGAAGAAAATGATACTAATACAATAGAGATTATATGGGGATCATATTTTTCATTTTACCATAACCTTCCTTCAATATCAAGCAACTATCTCTTATCTTTTAGCCTGACCCGCAATGCTCTTTTGAGGCGTACTTTAAATACGCATCAAAAAGTTAACAGGTAAAATTTTTGAATTTTTTATTTGACAAAAGAGACATTTTGGATTATAATATACATAGATATTCTACTTTTATTGTAAGTGAATGTTAAAGCTAATATAATCCACAGTCCTATTGAACTTCTCCTATACTTAGCGAGATCCAGCGAACCACGATTAGAAATACACCATCATTCCTTCATCGTTGACACAACAAGATGTAGAATTGTAGTAGCCTCTTAAAGTTGTTAATCTCCTATTCATATAGATACTCATCATTAAAAGAGATCAGCTTAGTTACTTATAAAAAATGAGGACTACATTCTTATTAGTCTTTTATTTTTCTATATGTTTTTTGAGATAATTATGCCATATCTATTAGATTATGGACCATACCTGTGGTAATTCCTTTATTATTTATGTATTCTTCTATGCGAGGTTTGTTCGGTTCGTTTAGATAAGCCCTGCATGCATTAGGCAACTCGCAGGGAGTGGTGTTGATTCAGTTATAAGCCAGATTTATAAAATGTTTAAAAATGAAGAAAGGGTTTAATTATCTTCATTTTTATAACTTTACCCTTTATTTATGTTAAATTTAAAGCGAGATAATGGATGGGAACACAGTCCCAAGTGTTTAACAATTTTGAGAAACTGCAAGATTTTCATCGGCTCTATTTCTTTAGGGATTGCTATTACGTTTTTGACTCTCTTAAATTACAGTTGCGACAGTATATTTATAGACGACGATCACGCTGAACCCGATACTCTCCCAAGATTTACCAGGCATTGCTGGGGACCTACCTGGAACCCCGATGGACAGACGATTGCATTTGGTTATGTGCCGTGGATAAGAATAGGGAAAGACAGCCTTGTAGAAAAATGGGATTCCTCGGGTATATTCTTGATTGATGCTAATGGTAGTAACAAAAGACCCTTGTTCCTTGCTGGTATTGCACCCTTTTTCTGTAATCCCGACTACAGTCCAGATGGGCTATGGTTAGTGTTTGTTAGTGGGCCAGTAGGTGAGGTAAACGATATCCATAAAGCAAAAATTAAGGGTGATAGCATAACACAACTTACTTTTAGCTATTGGAATCGCCATCCAAAATGGAGCCCTGACGGTAAAAAGATTTTATTTGGTAGATACCAAGCACCGAGAGATTCTACAGGTCTATGCCTTATGAGCGCTGACGGCTCAAATAACAAAGTTATAATTTGCGAAAATTCAATGGGAACGGGTGACTTCTTGCCGGATTATAGAATTGTTTTCGAGGGTTGGGTTGAAGGTATCCATGGTATCTGGCTAACTGATACATCAGGTTCTTATAAACATCAAATCTTTAACAAAGGATATGGTCATGTAAGTTGTTCGCCTGATGGTTCTGAAGTCCTATTCAGTTTATACAACGAAGGAAAATTAAGATATGAGATTTGGGTAATGAATATTGATGGTACAAATGCCAGAAGTCTATGTATTGATGCGGTTGACCCTTGCTGGAATCCGGATGGCTCAAAGATCATTTATATAAAATTTAACTATTATAAATCAGCAACCACCCATCCGGGTTATGGGGAACTCTGGATAATGGATGCAGATGGGTCAAATCCGCGTCAGTTGACCTTTATTGACTATAAAAAGGGGGATTTATGAAAAAGATACTCGCTTTTTTAATAATAGGCGAAATTGGGGTCAGGTCTTTAGTTTTAAGTTTACTTGACTTCTTCTAAAAAATATATTATATTGATACTATAATGAGAGTGTTAATAAGTAATATACTGGATGGGTATACCACGTTACCTCTCAGACTATAGCGAAATTGTTTAACTCGGGTTAAATCAATGTTCCAATTATTGTTAAATAGTTTGAAATTCAGATAGTAAAAACCCACGTCTTAAGAGAATAGTTTATAAGGGTACTTGAAAACTTAAAACTAAAGACCTGACCCCATGATTCCACTCGATCCAAACCACCTTCATGACGATGGCTGCGTAATGTATCAGAGTGATAAGCACGGAGAAATAAATCTATTGGAAGACCCCCATTTTTGCCCATAGTGTATCATGAAGATTCGTGAAGGTGGGATATTTTACTGGGAGGGATTATGAGAATCTTCGAAAAAAGGAAGGTAAGAGTAGCCACACAGGGCATTTTGTTCATATTAGTCACACATCTATCCTGGGCACAGACAGATGTAAGTTCACTGAAACTGACTCTCACTACCGATAAAGAAAGGTACCTTGTAGCGGAACCTGTATATTTGACCATAACATTAGAAAATGTGGGTGAATCAGTCGTTGTTTTCCCAACAGGAGAACCTCCTGGGGAAAGGACATATGTTTCTGTTGCTTTAAGCTGTGTAAATCCACTAGGCGATACAACACACTCTTGGATCTACATTGGATTCAGCAATGCTCCTATGGAACCCAGTGAAAAACGTTCACAATCTTGCGAGATATTAAGGCGCTTTGGCGAATCAATCGTTTCTGATTTATACATAAAGGCTGGTTTCTTCGGGACCTGCGAGTTCTCACCCGGTATATACTCTGCAATAGCAGATTTAACTATCGGGACTAAAGGTGCAATAGTAGGAAAACTTGTGTCACATACAAACTTTGAGGTTGAAACCCCAACTTCTGAAGAGGAGGAAGTTTTGAACCTTATTAAAAGAGGGCTCGTTTCTCGATATTGGACATCAGGTCATGCAGAAAAATATGGATATGTGGAAAAAGGGGAAGAAAAACAAATCTGGCAGAGTATACTCTATAACTATCCAGAGTCTCGATATGTACCTGTTGTCTTGAGTCTTTCTTCTCGTGTAGCGAGTGATGCAACTTGGAACGAGAAGATTGTGTGGGGCGAAAGACTGCTTGAGGAATATCCAGATTTTGGTGGTACAAAGGGGATAGCATCGGCGCTTTTACACTTTTACTATGAGATAGGTAATCTGGAAGAAGGTAAGCAGTATCTGGAACAGTACATAGAAACTTATCCAGAATCCCCGATTGTTAGTGATATAGAAACCACATTGGAACGATTAGAACGCGGTGAGATAAAATTTCGGAGAGAATAATAAAAATAGCTGTAAAAATTAAAGCAAGATTTACGAAGAATCTCAGATGTGCATCAACAAATTCTGGCAAGGAGGGATGATGTTAATGCGTAATCTATGGAGAGCATCCGTGATTTTTTTGCTTGCTGTGCCATCTTCAGTAAGAAGTGCGAGCCTTACTCCAAAGAATTTTATAGGTTACAACGAGATACTATAATTGGGGTTAGGTCTTTAGTTTTAAATTTACTTGACTTCTTCTAAAAGATATATTATATTGATACTATAATGAGAGTGTTAATAAGTAATATACTGGATGGGTATACCACGTTACCTCTCAGACTATAGCGAAATTGTTTAACTCGGGTTAAATCAATGTTCCAATTATTGTTAAATAGTTTGAAATTCAGATAGTAAAAACCCACGTCTTAAGAGAATAGTTTATAAGGGTACTTGAAAACTTAAAACTAAAGACCTGACCCCATGATTCCACTTCTTTAAAATAACTCAAATATTTTGCCATTTAGTATGATGTTTAAAAGCTATGAAAATTATACATATAATCATATTGGATTTTAAAACAACAAAATTTTATAGGAGGTTGGTATGAGGACATTTTTAAGATTACTTTTGGGGATTTTGGTGGTAAGTTTATCTATGAAGGGATTAGTAGCAGGTAACGAGACAATTTCTTTAGAGTTATTGGACACAATTGAGGATGTGGAAGAACTTTCAAAAATAGTGCCTGAGGAAAATTTCCTTAATATTCAAAAAGCAGTAGCGAACACTTTTGTAAAGGCTCATCCAGGTGGTACAAATACAGTATCTTATTCAAGAAGCGGTGAGTATAAGATTATAAAGTCCTATCTACCTGATTTTGATTATTTAAAATCAGATGTAGCTCCTATCATTGCAACATTGATAGATAAAACTGGAAAAGAAATATGGAAGGGTGAAGCTTACTTGGATATTTTTATATCTAACAATGGTCGCAATTTTGTCTCAATAGGATTAGGATCTATCTATTTTTATGATATTAGCTTACTCCAACCCATAAAGACTTGGAAAATTAACTTCAGCGGTGGATGGTTTTCAGATAATGGCGAACATTTTCTTGCTTGGAGCAGTAAGGATTTATCTCTTTTTACTGCTAATGGTAAACTGCTCTGGAAGAGAGAATTCACTCGTCATGGAGGTAAGAAAGCAATAATATCCTCTCAAGGTAGTTATATTGCCATTAATGATAAA
Source organism: Caldifarciminota bacterium (assembly GCA_023129165.1). Lineage (GTDB taxonomy): Bacteria > Hydrothermota > UBA3073 > UBA3073 > UBA3073 > JAGMCL01. Next base: position 21,406 of record JAGMCL010000041.1, read on the forward strand.
CCTAGTCAGTTAAAATCCAAGATAAACGATAAAAGTGAAGAAATAGAAAAGTGTCAAGAGGCTGAAATGGATGAGATAAGTGAAAGAATAAAAGATATCCTAAAGAATGAAGGAAATTCAAAAGATACGGAAAGTGAGCGGTATAAATCAAAAGAACAACTTGCTATGGGATCTCAACCGATTAAGTTGCCACCATCAAATGAATCACATTTTACACTTTTGTGGAAAGACGGAACTATAATAAAAGAAATTTTAGTCAATCTTCCTTATGTCCATATGATGGCTTTCTCGCCTGATAACGGAAAGTATATTGCAATTGGTAGTGGCAATAGACTACTCTTTTTTGATACCAAGCGAGGGGAATTGCTATGGAAATATGAAGTTGGTCAGCTAAATTATTGGATAAGCGATATTTCTATGAATAGAGGAACTATCGCACTTGGAGTAATAATTTATGATCCTGTCAAGGGAGGACCTTCGCAATCCCAGATTGAATTGATTAATCTTCAAGGGAGGAAAAATAGTAAGATTGCAGTACCATCTTTGAAAAATTTGTTACCAAGAACTTGCTCTATTTTCTCTGAAAATGGGAAGTACCTTGTTTGTAGAACTCCAGATGAAAAGATTAGTATATTTGAAATAATAGTGAAAGATTAGAAATGCTTATAGACATTTTTCCGGGAAATGGGGGTCAGGCTAAGAGATAAGAGATAGAATATAGTCTCACTCCTATTACCACGAGATATCACATGGTAAAAAGCTCCTTCATATTCTATCCTCGGTTTCCTGGGCATGTCTTTATTATACCATAACTTTCCTTCAATATCAAGCAACTATCTCTTATCTTTTAGCCTGACCCCCACAACAAGTAGTAAATTTTTCCCTTGACTTTTTGATAGAAATGATTTATAATGAATTATAAGGGCTTAATTACTAATCTTAAGGTACGTCCAGCCAATTCTAAGTCCCTGATTTATTAACCTGTTTTAACTTAGCAAAAGGGATATTTTCATAAAGTAGTGCATGATTTGAGATAACCGCCAAAAAATTAGATAAGAAAAAATATTCGAGTCTGACTCTTGCTTTTCTTCAAAGAATATAAAAAATCTCTTTTTTCTCTGTGAACTCTGTGGTTAAGCTATCTGTAATACAAAGAGAGGTGAAGTATGAAAATAGGAATGATGGGTACATGGAATACTGATTCAGGTGCTTCGATACACGCTGAACTGGTTGGAAGAAATTTTATAAAACTTGGACATAAGATCTCTGTATTTAGCTTCTTTAAACACAGTTTCCATGGAACTGCATTCTTGAGTGAGGATGAAGATTATGTTACGAGATGTTTTACTGTTTCATCTGAAAAAGAACCACAACTGCTTGCAATACCGTTTTTGAAGAGCGATTATGATTACTTTGTTGTGGAAGACCTTGGTATGCTCCCACAGGACCATCTTGGCAAGATATTCCACTGGATCAAGAGAAGAGCAAAGACAATAAACGTGATACATGATGGAAACCTGAAAGAAGAACCTTCATTTTATCAATTTGACTGGGATGCAGTAGTATGCTTTGATAAGCGGTATTACGACTTTTTAAAACTCGCATATCCTGAGGAGATTATACATATAATTCCATATCCCTGTTTACCCTGGCATCCAGGTGATATGAAGAAAAGTCGTAAAGAGCTAACTCTACCCCCTGATAAGAAAATTGTCTTTTTATTTGGTCCTGCCTCAGAATCTGGAGCAGATAAATACGATATTATAAAGGAGTTAGAGAATGATTATCCCCTTCTTATTCTTATTGTTACAAAACATGAGGCATCCTTGAAGAAATGGAAGGAAATCAAACAAAAAAGTGAAGGGGATATAATAGAAATACGTGAAGAAATACCACCCATTGAAGAACTTTATAGGTATCTTTATGCCTCAGATTTACTTCTTTATAACAAACAGGGCAAACAGGGTATAATAACTGTCGCAAGCACTGCCTTTCAATGCCTTGGTTCTGGTTGTCCAATGGTCACATTGAAGTCTTCTTTTGTTGAAACCCTGAACAATGCTGTTTATCAGTATGAAAGTGATGAAGAACTCAAATCCTGTATTGCAAGTGTTTTCAAAAAGGATAGGAAATATGAAGATGTAATCAAGGATGCGAAAGAATATACCAATGATAACTCAGGAATGAATATAGCAAAGAAGTTTATTAAATTATTTGAAAAAATCTAACAGGGATTGGAAGAGATTGAAAGAGATTTTTTAATTCAAAAGACTGATATAACAGGGACTTGGACGAGACTTCTAAGAGACTTATTCTTAGTTTATTAACAGGAATTGAAAGAGATTTGTAGGAGATTTATTAAAATATTTTTTTATCTAACAATACAGTACGATACATTTTCCATGGTAGCCGCAACCTTTAGGTTGCGCATTATCCGCAGGCATGAAGCCTGCGACTATCAATAGCCTTTCAAGAAACTGGAATAAGTTATTCAACGGTTCACCTGATAAATACATTCCGCAGGATACGTATGGAGACAAGCATCGAGCGCTCATAGAAAAAAAAGATATGTCGTTTCCAAGGAGGTTGTGGAGTGGCTTGCCACTACCCGATGCATTAGCAAGCTAATGCACTCCTATAGAGAATAAAGAAAGGGAAGGTTTAAGAGGTCACTGAGTTGCAACCGCTGAGTTTGCAAAGCTTCCAGTGTAAAAAGAGAAATAAAAAATCTCTGTGGCTCCCCTGTTAAATAAAGTACCAGAGATGATTACTTATACTTAATCTTGTAACTATTTAACAGGGTTCACCCTGTTTAATAGAAACGTTTACTGTAGCCTTCTGACATTCATTGTTAAGATATTTAACAGGGTGAATCTGTGTTTAGATTTTGCACACTACCTAATATTATACCAGGAGGTATGAGATGAGACTTAAGAGATATGAGGGAAATCCAATCATTACACCGATAGAGGGGAATGAGTGGGAATCAAAAACTGTATTCAACTGTGCAGCAGTTCATCTTGATGGCAAGGTGCATATAGTTTACAGAGCAAGAGATAAAAAAGATGTTTCCAGACTGGGATACGCTGTAAGTAAGGACGGTTTTAAAATCGACGAAAGATTAAAAGAACCAATATACACACCGCAGGGTGAGATCGAAAAATATGGTTGTGAGGACCCGAGAATCTCAATAGTAGGTGATAGACTTCATATGTCCTATACGGCTTATGGTGAAACTCCTGCAATGGAAGTAGGTGTTAGTAGAAGTATACAAATCGCTATGACAAGTATAAGTGTTGAGGATTTTTTAGGACGTAAATGGAACTGGGACAAACCATATTATCCTTTTCCGGGTGTGGACAATAAGGGTGCAGTTATCTTTCCAGAAGCTTTCCAGGGGACATATGTAATGTATCATCGTATACCACCACACATATGGGTAGCATATTCAGAAGATTTACGTCATTGGTATAATTCAAATATCCTCCTATCGCCTCAATATGAATGGGATTACTTTAAAATAGGGACTGGTGGTGCTCCAATAAAGACGGATTACGGCTGGCTTGTTATTTATCATGCAGTAGATAAGAAGATGGTCTATCGACTTGGTTATGCTATTATGGCAATTGATGACCCTGCTACTGTTATATACAGACATCCAGAGCCGTTACTTGAACCAGAGAAAGAGTTTGAAACCCAGGGTGACGTATCAAATGTGGTATTTACCTGTGGTGCAGTTTTGATTGGAGACATGGTATTTGTTTACTATGGTGGTGCGGATACGGTAATTTGTGTAGCCACAGCAAAATTAGAAGATTTTCTCAGACCAGTAAAACTGTGGAATGTGTTGTAGAGTAAGATGTTTAGGTTGTGTTAATTTTATGAATAAACAATGGAACTGTAACCACAGAGGTCGCAGAGGAAAAGAAACAATGCTAAATGTTGGATGTTTAATGTTAAATGTTTAATGTGGTAGGAACGACTTCCTAGTCGCGATAAATTCCCATGATGGTTAATCGGGGTTAGGAAACCCCTCCTACAAAAAGGAGGGTAGGAGCAACGTCCTCGTTGCGATAAGAGATGGGATAAGTTTGTTAGTTGGTTTGATTAGGAGAGGAGTGACTATTGACGATCAACAATTGATAGGTAGGAGCGACACCCTGGTCACTTTTCCCTCTTCCCTTTTCGCAAACCGCTCTCTGTGGTTAGATTTTGCACACTACCAAATATTATACTAGGAGGTGGTATGAGAAAGGTCTCATGCATGTCGTTTGTGATACTCATATCAATGCTCTTTATAATAGAGGTATTGTCTGCGAGTGATTTTGATACTCTGGCTAATAGAGTCATGGCTAATGATTTTAAGGGTGTGGATGAATTACTATCTGTCGGTATCGATATCAATATACAGAATGAAATCTCTGGAAGTACAGTCCTTATACTCACATGTAGTTTAGAAGGATTCGAGGATATGGTTGAATTTCTTCTAACAAGAGGTGCTGATGTTAGCATTCGCTCTCGAGACAGCACAACCGCATTAATATGGGCCGCAGGTAACTCAAAGAAATATGTCGAGCTTTTGCTATCTAAAGGAGCTGACATCAATGCAAAGGCAGTAGATGGTAGAACCGCTCTTATAGAGTCAGTATTTGGAATTCTTGCTGAAATTATAACATTGGAAGTGCCTGAGCTTTTAATAAAAGCAGGTGCTTCAATTAACGATACTATTGTCGGGGGAGATGCATCTGGATGGACAGCACTCATGTTTGCTGCAAACAATGGCAGACCAGACTTGGTAGAATTTCTGCTATCAAATGGGGCAGATGTTAATCATGTAGCGGCTGATGGCACAACAGCACTTATGTGGGTTAGTAGATGGGGTTACAAAGGGATTGCAGAGCTTCTAATTAACCACGAAGCTGATGTCAATCTAATGGCTAAGGATGGTTCTTCTGCCCTTTCTCTGGCTGTTGATAACGAACACAACGAATTAGCTCAAATACTGAGAGCTGCTGGTGCTGATGAATAAACATAACACTAATTCACTCAGTTGAATAAGTCTACTCAACGAACCTACTAAACCCCTTCGCATAGTGCCTCAATTAAATCTTCTAAGATATAAACAAATTTTTTTACTTGACAAATCACCCATTTTTATGTATATTATATATAGAGGAGATTATCCATATTACTGTTATTTTAGAATTCTTATTGGTTATTTTTAGACAATCAAATAAATCAATGAGAAAAGATAAGCAAAAAGTAAAAATAGACTATAGTTTCATTTTTAATCTTTTCATCGGGATTATGATATTTATCTCGATATCCAATCTGTTCGCTCAGACAACAAACACCCTTGACAATAAGATAAAAGTTGGACCCACTGAGGCGATAATGTTGGGTAACACCTCTCAAGATACAGTTTATCATTGTCAATTTGCACAAGATACCTTTACAGTTACTAATACAGGTGATACTGATCTCGACAATATTATTTTTGGGAGTACAGATTTTAATGGGATTGTAGACAATACTTATTTTATACCAAGAGAATGTATCTATTTTACTCCTTCATACATAAATGAACTTCCTTCAGGCTCAACTATATCAGTTATAGTAAATATACATGTACGTTGTGGTTTGTTTGCACAGGATTACAAGGGTAAAGCACGTGTAATGGATGACGATGGCTACCCACATGAGACAATAGAATTATGGATAACAGTGTTACCCAAGTACGACCTTGATATCTCAAATAATGAATGGAACCTTGTGAGTAATATCCTCTACCTTGCTGAAATCCCTGGTAACTCAGACAGCGGATTATTCTTGCTTATCAACCCGAATACAGATATGATGAATGTCGACCCAGACTCGTTTGGAAATGCTGACATTACAAATCTAACCTACACGATGACAAATCTCACAGGTCCTGGTCCTGAAATTATAACTACGAATATATCTATTACACCTACTCCTATGATACTTGCATCAGGTTGTGCAGATACCCTGCTCTACGAGGTAGACATACCAGAAGGTCAGATTTCAGGTCTGTACGAAGGAATGGTTTATGTAACATCACCTGGTGAGGATGATACTGGTGATTTCTTTTATGTTAACTTGATAGTCGGCGCGGAGGAGAATATAGACATAGTTGAGACCCTTACCTCAGGCTCAGGTGACCATGCTTCATGGGTCGACCTTACGACATTCACTGTTGAAAATACGGGTAATGCAGAACTATACAACCTGCTCTTCAATACATCAGGACTCGAAGGTAGTAACTACTTTATACCACATGATGAAATCTATCTCTATATTGACGACTTCTGGACACCTGTTTATGAAACATCTATAGATGAGCTTCTTGTGGGAGAGACAGCGGATGTCCAGCCAGCAGTTGATGTCCACCGCGGACAACACGCAGGTACATACTCAGGGTTCATACGGGTGATTGATGATGATGGTTATCCCACTGATGCTATAGTGGTATCATTAGAAGTGTTTCCTTCTTACGATATTGATATTTCAAACATCGAGGAAGACGTTGTGGGTAATATTATGTCTTTATACGCCTGTCTTGGTGATACAACTGAAGAAAAGAGTTTCCTCACTATTAATCCTTCTAATGATGTAATGAATGTTGATCCAGATTGTTTTGGAAATGCGGATTATTCTGTAACATACCTATCTACAGACCTTATATTTGACCTTGATACTATATCATCGGTTAATGTCACAATTACACCTTCGACCTCATACCTTTTATCTGGTGGTCTTGAGGTAGTAGATTTGTATGTTACTATACCGAGTGACACAATTCTTGACGATGGAAAATATTTCGGTTATATAACTGCTCATGCAGATACGGAAGGTATTGTTGTATGCTCAGATAGTTTTAGACTCGAATTAAATGTTAGCTCTGAGGGGGTTACAGAGTGGATAAATGCAGTATTAGATTCAGTTTTATTTATCTCACAGAATAAGCCAAATCCGTTAAATGATAAAACCCTGGTCAAATATAATCTTCCTGAAGATTGTAGAGTGTTTATTAAAATTTATGACCTCCTCGGATACGAAATAAAGACACTCTTACGTGTCAAGCAGAAAGCAGGTATGCATAAGGTTGTCTGGGATGGGAGAGACGATTTGGGGAAAAAAGTCCCAGCTGGAGTATATTTTCTTAAAGTTACTGCAGGTAAATATACTGAAACGAATAAACTTTTAAAGATGAAATAGTATCCTTGTTTTGGGTTAAATCGGGGTTGGGATATTTCAATGATATCAAGAAAAAAAACATATTTGTTTAGTGTGTTGTAAATACCTATACCCTAATTCAGACAACCGGAGGTAACTATGATGAAAACAATATATATACTTACCATAATTTTGTCCATAAGTCTTCTTATGACAGACAATATTTACGCAAAATCCAGAGAGGTTTACCTTTTACCAACTAAACCTGGAGAGCCAAGTAAAATAGCTACTGCTGAAAAAGACTGGGTCTGGTGGCTTATACAATATGACAGTTGGTCTGGCTATCTTTCTGGTCTATTAGCCGGAGACACGGTCGGTATTTATTTTGAACCTCCTGCAGCCTGCTCTCTTGTTGAGGTACACTTCTGCAAATATAGGTATGAAGATGGTGACGCTCCTACCTATTGGGGACTTGTAGCAGACGTCCCTGATGGAGTAACACTTAATTCCTATGAAGAGTATCACAATTCCGCATCTATGCCAGGACCAACTCCTGTTGGAACTATTTTCGCACGAGCTGAATTTGCCTTTCCATTTACCGAAGACTGGCAGTGGGATACCCTCAGCGTCCCTGGTACCCCTGATGTAGGTAAGGATGCCTTCTGGGCTGGTACTGTAATAGGTGACTCAAGCCATACATCGAGGATAGATCCGGGGGTTAGTCCCCCGTACCATGCAATATGTTATAAGCAGGGTGGTGCAGCCCCAGTAGCAAATGGACCTGGTTGGTATTCCTCATGGCACCTCTTCTGGGTAAGAGCGCTCGTGAAGGTCTATGAGAATATTGGTCCTGTCATCGAGGCTGAAGAATTACAAGGGACATATAACACGAGTGATAGAAGGGTTGATATATATACAGAAGACTTCGACCCGGATATTTCTACCTTAGGAATTGATAATATAATGCTCTACTATATTCTTAATGATACCTATGATACCTTGGATGTTAATGTAATTCAGGATTCAGTAATGTTCCCTGCTCCTTGGTGGGAATACGCAATGTGGCATGCGATGATACCAGGTCAGTCACCAGAAACTAAGGTAACCTACTGGGTTGAAGGGTCTGATGGTGTGGGTGCAGTAGATATAACCCCTGAGTACTGGTATAGGGTTAAAGCAGGTACACCTGGTAATGCTCTTCTATTTATCGAATCTAATGAAAACTGGGGCTCTGGTTTACACGATGCATTTTTAGGTCTGCCCTGGGACTTTTGGTATGAAAGAACTGACGGTATCGCTGATAACACAGTAACAGACTTCTATGTAACAGGTGATGGGGCAAGGGCTGTGTCATGGCTTGCTTTCGCCGGTGCTAACTTTGCTATGGAGCCCTATGGTTGGTCTTGGACTCAACCCTTCAGGGACTTCATGGACAATGGTGGATGTTTATTCCTTGCTGGTCAGGATATACCAGGGGGTGGCTATGGTCTTGGTTATGGTGAATGGATTGCACCCCCATCACCACATCCTTTAAGAGATTATCTGAAAGCATATGAAGGCATCGATGATTACATACTCGAATCTCCATTCACTGTTACCATAGAAAACACAGATATACTCACCACAGGTATGCCTTCTGAGGTAACTGTTGACTGTAATTTAGTAGAGCAGATAACCTGGACCGGCATATTCACAGAATTAGATGATGAGTGTGTTCCGCTCTTTTCCGATGAGGAGGGAAACATTCTTGGATACAGATATGAGGATGTAACTAATGGCTTCAAGGTAGTTTTTATGTATTTCCCTTTTCATGCCATAACTGACACAAACGCACAGGATACATTAATTTACAATCTTACATCCTGGTTTGAACTTGGTGTAGAGGAAACTTCTCAGGAACTGGCTTACAATCTTCCTGTTATAACTCCAAACCCAATCTCAAAGTCTGCAACATTAAACTTCAGCGTCCCAAGAAATGAACATGTATCCATAAGGATATACGATGTAACAGGCTCACTAATAAGCATACTTACAAACGAAAGATTTAATGCTGGTAAGCATACCCTTACAATAAATACAGATGAGCTTGTATCAGGTGTCTATTTCCTTAAGATGGTTGTGGGTAAATATTCTAGCGTCAGAAAGTTCTTGGTGCTGAAATAGTATTATTCACTCCAACATATTCAACAGATGTTAAATGGTAGCACTATTTGCATAGTGCTCCATAAATTGCGTTTACAACATGAAATTGATGAGGCTTATCTCCTTTTTCCTTGACTTTTCCTACAGTATGTGCTATAATACTATCATAAGAGTGAGATTACAGGATTTAGAAACAACATAAAACATAGTTATAGGGATGTATAACCATAGTTAGATAGTTCTATCCAACACTCTCGGATATATACAAGCTATCTTAAATTCTTACTTGGATGACAGCAAAATTTAAATCGTATGAATAGATAATCTAAGAGTTTAGGGAATCATGGATAATGAAACAAAAACAGGAGAAGGTTTTAAGAAGATATTGAAAGAAATCGGTGTAGATTATTCTGCTGTCATAGTATTTGGAAGTAGAGCAAGAAAAGATTTTGATGAACTCAGTGATTGGGATTTTTTAGTTATCCTGAAACAGAATTTAAGTCTAACAGAAAAAAAGAATCTCTGGCGTAAAATTTATAAGAAATTTCATGAGCACTTTCTGTTTATACCTATTGATATAATATTGAAGGATAAGGAAGTATTTGAAAAAGAGAAGGAGATAGTAAATACTATTTCCAATGAAGCTTATTTAGAGGGAATTGAAATATGAAAGAGGAAATTATCATAAGATGGCTCAACAAAGCAAATAACGACTTAAAGGCAGTTCAACATTTATTAACATTAGGAAATAATGCACCCACCGATGTTATTGCTTTTCACTCACAACAAGCAGTTGAAAAATATCTTAAGGCTTATTTGACATTACTTGACATAAGATCAGGCAAGATTCATGATATAGAGGCTCTATTGAACCTCTGTATAGTAAATGATAAAGAATTCGAGAAATTGGACAAGACTAAAATTTCTGACCTAACTTTCTATGCCGTTGAAATAAGATACCCAGAAGAGCATATTGATGTTACTCTCGATGAAGCAAGAGAACTCTATGAGATAGCAGAAGGAGTAAAGGAATTCATATTAAAGAAATTAAAAGAGAAGGGAATAGAATGGCAGGTATAAACAGATTTCGCAACTCTCATAATCTCTTCCCCAATCTTCCTATAAATGTCCCACTGCTGGTGGCATCTCACTTTTAGCGGAGTCCCGTAAGATGCGGGAGATCCCGATATGGTGGGAAGGGATTTACGCTTCACTCCAACATATTCAATTGATGTTAAATGGTAGCACTATTTGCATAGTGCTCCATAAATTACGTCCAGAGCAAAAGTAATTGGGACCTTCCTTCATTTTTCCTTGATTTTTTTAATAGTCTGTGATATAACAGGGAGGATTGGGAGGTTATTAATGTATAAGACTTGAAATATTATACTGCAAAATACTCAATGTATACTATGTTTTTTAGATAGTCTAAAGAAATTATATAAAGAATCATAGGATAATGAGGTTATTCATTATACTGTTTATTTAAATAATACCACAAACAAGCTTGCCTTGTTCAGCTATCTGTCTGGATAACAATGGTTATCCTATATTAGGAGTAAATCATGAGTATCTCCATTCTCTTGATGGTCCGTTGATCTCAACAATAGAGGTCCTTAGAAGAGTCAGGTATTGTCATTATACATTTTTCTTGACAATCTATTGATTATATAGTATAACTTTAATGTTTATAAACTTATATAATTTCAGAATGCTTGACCCTTATTTTCGTATGAAAAAATTAATCTTAATATTTCTCCTGATTTTTGGTTGTGCAAAACATCCAACATTAATAATAAGGCATAACAATGTGATTCGCATTCCAGTCGTTGCAGGTCACGAGGAACCAGAACCTGGTAAATTTTCTGTGGGAGGAATCTGGACAACAGGAGAGGAGGAAGAAGATTCTACTGAGTATTATTATCATGAACATCTATACAGGGATTACTACCCATATCTTCATCCTATATCAAGATGGTACATAAAATATGGTATAAACAAGCATTTCTCCCTTGTCAGTGGATATGATGAAAAAGGATATTCAGGGGATATTGTTTTTAATATAAGAGAAAACCCACCATATTCATCAATCGGTGTTGGTGCGGTTTTTATCAATGGAAATATCCGGGAGGAAGATATCTACCCCAGAGTTTCCATATCCTTTTCAGCCTCTCCTATAAATGAGTATGAAAATCTTAATATTTTCGGGTGTGGGACATTTACCTATTTTCCTGTCTATATAGATTTCAGTTTGTATTTCAGGGACACCCTGGGTAATGAACATTATTATGATATAGATGACATCTATAGAGGAAGTGCAATGGTTAGTACAATTGGTGTAGATTGCAACCTGAATCACTTTGGCTTCTCTCTTGGTTATGACTTTATAGGTGCCATCAAGGCATATGGAGTAAGGGTAGAAGCAGAGGATATTGCACCTGAAGTGATATCTATAAACCCGGCGCTTAAAACAAGGTTCAGGGGAGGTATATACTTCAAATTTTGAAATATGGGGTCAGGCTCAACTATTTAAATATGACCCCTACTGATTCTCAAACCGTGTAAACTCAACAAACAAGATATTAGAGTAGTGAGTAGCGAGCATAGAAAACAAAATCAACCAAACAAACTAAATAAATTTATCCTGCTTGCCATGTAACGATAGTATTCATGGTGAAATGCATAGCATATTTCATTGGGATCAAACAAACTAGACAAACTAAATAAATTTATCCCGTGAAATGCATAGCATATTTCACTGGGACCCAATGAACCCAACAAACTCAATGTGGATGTAAAGCTTGTGGAGGTATTGGTGAATATTAGTATAATTAAACTTGAGAAATATAAAAAAGAATACAAAATTCTATTAATAGTTATCCTTTTAGGTATTTGCTGCGTTTTAACATATTATTTTCATGCAATACTTAAAACTGGCAAGATTTTTACATACTTCTTTTATATACCTATTATTCTTTCATGTATATGGTGGAATAGAAAGGGTTTGCTTGTAGCAACATTTTTAGCTGTGTTACTGATTCTTAGCCATATTTTTATTAGAGTAGGTCCAATAATAGCCGATGATTATATTCGAGTACTTATGTTCATAGTTATTGGATCTATAATTGCTTCTATAAGTGAGAGGATTTCGAGGTCAACAGAAAAGATTAAAAGTGAGAGGAGTTTTTCTGATAATGTAATTGCTGCTGTCCCGGATCCTTTGTTGGTTCTTGATAAGGATTTGATGGTAAAAGAAGCAAATATATCCTTCTGTAAGTTATTTAGAATAGAGTCTGAAAAGGTAATAGGTAATCATATTGCCAATATATTAGGAGATAAGGGTAAAGAACTTATTCCTGAACTAAGCAAATTATTCAGAACCGAAGATATAATGAATGACTTCGAGCTACACTACTACTCAGAAAATCTTGGAGAACGGATATTCGATATCAGAGCAAAGAGATTAGTTAGTGCTGATGAATTATTACTCGTAATGGAAGACATTACAAAGCATAATAAGGTAGATGAAAAACTTAGGATATTTGCAAAATTTATGAACAGTTCAATAGATGGCATAGCTATAGGTGGTCATAATGGTAGGATAACCTATGTAAATAAGGAATTTATAAAAATGTTCGGCTATTCTGAAGAAGAGTTAATAGGAAAGGAAATTACCTTCATCTATCCAGAGAGTGAAATACCGAAGTTGAAGAAGGCACTTAATGAAACGATGGAGGGTGGTTGGAGGGGAGTGTTGATTGGCAAGAGGAAAGATGGTAAACTCTTTCCAATGGATATATCCTCATCAAGAATTGCGGAAGGAGAAGACAAAATTTCCGTAATTATAGCAACTCACAGGGACATATCTGAGCATGTTGAAAACGTGAAGCAGATTCAGCTTCAAAGGAAGTGGTTAGAATCATTTGTGCAATACAGCCCACTTGGAATAGTAAAGATTGATAATAATAATAAAGTTATCTCTTGTAATTCAGTGTTTGAGAAAATTTTTCAATATAGGGAGTCAGAGATTGTTGGAAAAGGTATTGATGAACTTATTGCTGGAAAAGAGTTTATTAAAGAAGCACAAGCTATTACTAGGAAGTCAACAATAGATGGAATGTCATCAAAAGTTATTACAAAGCAGAGGCGAAAGGATGGCACATGGGTTGATGTTGAGGTCTTTGCTGTGCCTATTAAGATAGGTGATAAGTTATACGGACAATTTGGTATGTATTATGACATAACCAACCGCAAGAAAGCCGAGGAAGAGTTGAGGGGTTCACGTAAACAGTTACGTAAACTTGCCGCACATTTACAATCTGTAAGGGAGGAAGAAAGAACCTGGATAGCGAGAGAAATACACGATGAGTTAGGGCAGACAATGACAGCTTTAAAAATGAACTTATCCTGGTTAAACAATAAGATAACCAAGAAACAAAAAATTTTAAAAGAGAAGACAAAGACAATGTTGAATCTTATAGATGGGACTATACAAAATGTGCAAAGGATTTCCACAGAATTAAGGCCAGGAATATTAGATGACTTTGGTCTCCCCTCAGCAATTGAATGGTACACTGAAGAATTCCAAAAACGGACAGGAATACAATGTAAGGTTACCATAAATCCTGAAGATATCATATTGGCTAAAGATCTTTCTATGTCGATTTTCCGTATCTTTCAGGAGACATTAACAAATGTGGCTCGTCATGCAAAAGCAACTAATGTTAGAGCGAGCTTGAGAGTAAAGGATAATATGTTGGAGCTGAAAGTAAGGGATAATGGTATAGGAATAAAAAAAGAACAGATTTCCAATTATAACTCACTTGGTCTCATTAGCATGCGAGAACGTGTCTATCCCTGGGGAGGGGATTTCAAGATTAAGGGTATTCGAAATAAAGGGACAACGGTGACACTAACCATCCCCCTCCAGAAATAATAATCTCTCGCCAAGACGCAAAGAACGCCAAGAAAGGATAAAAAATAATTATTTATTTGTAGAATCCGTATATAATGGATAAAATACTCATAATAAAAAAAGTCTTTTTATTCAAATGAGTTTTTACCTTTGCGCACTTTGCGCCTTTGCGAGAGAAAATAATTAATGAACCTTAGCGCCTCTGCGAGAGGAGAAAATATGCATGAAAATGAAATATCCAAAATAATTGTTGAAAGTTGCTTAAAAATCCATAAGAAATTAGGACCGGGTCTATTAGAATCCGTCTATGAGGAAGTTTTATTCTATGAATTGAACATGAACAATATAAAGTGTAAGAGACAGATCGCCATACCTGTGATTTATGAAAATATTAAAATGGATATTGGATTCAGAGCAGACTTAATTATAGAAGATAAAGTTATAGTTGAACTAAAATCGGTTGAAAATATTATGCCTGTTCATAAGAAACAGCTTTTAACCTATTTAAAGTTAACGGGAATGAAACTTGGGTTACTTGTCAACTTCAATGTCGAATTGATAAAAGACGGTATAACAAGAATCGTAAATAATCTCTAATCTTTCAGCATTTAACAGAGGAGTGTTTTCTCGCCAAGAAAGAAATTATAAAAAATTAATCTTCTGCTATCTTTGCAAGAGTGTGTCTTCAAATAATAAAGAATGAATTAAAATAAATCTTTGCGCTCTCTGCGCCTTTGCGAGAAATATTATACCAGGAGGAGTTTTATGATAAAAATACTAATCGCTGATGACCATACAATTGTTCGAGAGGGATTAAAACAGATTGTCGCAGAAACTCACGATATGATTGTAGCTGATGAAGCAAGTAATGGGCAGGAAGTACTTAAAAAAATTAGAGAAAAGAAATTTGATGTTATTGTATTAGACATCTCAATGCCTGGTAGAAGTGGGCTGGATATTTTAAAACAAATAAAAGGTCAAATACCTGAAATCCCCGTTCTGATTTTGAGTATCCATCCTGAGAACCAGTATGCACTGCGGGTTTTAAGGGCTGGTGCCTCTGGATACCTGACAAAAGAGAGCGCTGCAAATGAATTAATTGATGCTATACGGAAGGTATCAATGGGTAAAAGGTATATCACTCCTTCTTTAGCTGAGAAATTAGTTTCTGATTTAAATTTATATCTAAAAAACCCGCTTCATGAAACTCTCTCTGATAGGGAATATCAAGTGATGTGTTTGATTGCCTCAGGGAAGAAAATAAAGGAGATCGCTGACATGCTCTTCTTGAGTGCGAAAACCATCAGTACCTATCACTCCCATATTCTAGAAAAAATGAATATGAAGAATAATTCGGAATTAATCTATTACGCCATAAAACATGAACTGATTGATTGATTTATTTCTACCCTCTCCCATTCCCCTTTTCTTCTCCCATTCTCTCATCTCTCTTCCCTCTTCACTGTTCTTCCCTCCCCTTCCTATTCTCTCTTTTCTCTTCCTTATAAGTTAAACATTGATGATTTAAAAAGACAAATTACTATATAGAAAATAGACAAATGCCTATACCATTTTACTAAGTCTTATGTTATAATTAATGTATCTTATTCAGGAGATCTATTGACAATTCACAATGCGGAATTCCTTTACTCATAACACTATTGTATTGTTAAATTTTCAACATCGAATAAATAACACTGACTAAAAGATAAGTTTTTGTAGGACAAATACTTAAAACTATATAGATATAAGTATAAAATACCGCAAAAGATCGAAATAAGATCCGTTATGGATATTTAAATACTAAGGTATAAAATCCATTAAACTGTCAACATAACTCGTGAACAGGACAGAATTTAAGAATACACTCGCTATCATAATTGGCATCACTAAGCACTTCCTTAACCTGAAGTTGAAATTCTTGATATAATTCTTTCAACATAGGTTTGGCCTGTAATTTCTCGCTCTTATTAGCCTGAAGAGTTAGCTCAATAACAGGTAATTCAGATGTTGTATCATTTATGAAATGATTACGATAGCCCCAGAAGTAGTGGATATTCTTTTTAAAAGGTTTTGGAAAGTAAGTAATAATACCGAGTCTTGTTTTTCTATCAACTGACGGATAGTGTTCTTTGTAATATCGATCCTTAACCAATGTTTTAAGATTATTCTCTCTAAAAGGAGTCAAAGAACCCGTTCAAAA
>JAGMCL010000042.1 GCA_023129165.1 Caldifarciminota bacterium
CCACCGTCTTCCAATCTGTTAACAAGGAAATTTGCATGGAAGTGACCAGCCAGAACATAGTCTATATTAAGTTGCTCAAGATATGAGAGTTTTAGTGGCATATACCTTTCTTTACCCTCATCACCAAAGTCTTCACGTGAAAAGAATAAATCAAGTAATTCACCATGATACAATAATATATTCTTCTTTCTCTTATCAAAAAAATCCTTAAAAGAACGTAGCCTGCCAAGTAGTTCTATAGAACTGAGCCTTTCAAATGGAATACCAATAATCCTTATACCTTTATATTTTTCAACTGGTGTACAATCTGAAAGAATAGTAACATTATCCCCGAAGTAAAGCCCCATTCTATAAGAATCTATATCGTGATTGCCAGGTAGTATGATTGTATGAAATTGGGAACCAGAAAATACTTTTCTTATTTTTGGACGTAACGATTCTGCATCAACACCGCTATCAAAAAGGTCCCCACTTATAATTAGAAGGTCTACATTCTCATCCCTGGCAACCTGAATTATAGTTTCTAAGGCATTCCATCGGCTGTCACCTTCGTTTCGGAGATGAATGTCTGCTGTGTGAAGAATACGCATATTCTATACCTATGGGACGCAGATAATCTCAGATTAATACAGATAATTAAATCTTTTTTTAAAAAATAAATAATCATCCCAATCAGCGTCAATCTGCGTCTAAAATTTATATCATAAACTCTGACACTACCTTTCCTCTACTTGTTAGACAGGAGTATCTGCAATCAAATCTTGAACATATACATATCGAATCTCGGGCATTTAGTTCCTCAGTCAGATACATATACACTATATCTGCTCCACACCTACAGGGAGAAAAAAGCTCCAGTTCAACTCCACATTCAGGGCATCGGAGTTTTACAATTTCTCCCTTTTCTATGTCTCCTTCCACTATCTTTCTATTATCACCCTGTAAGGGAGATAGGTTGAAATTTACTCTCCTCTTCCCTATCTCACCTATAAGATTTATTCCCCTGTGATCATCCCATATCTTTTTACCTCTTACAAGGTTATGTCCATTCTTGCAGTAAGCCTGTGTAATAAGTATGCTTTTATCCTTGATTATCACCTTTGCCTTTTTATGGAAAAAAGTTCCCTCAGGGATGATGAGTCTTCCGTCTTTATCAAACCTTTCTTTCAATTATCCTCCTGTGTAGTGGTTTGTTATATAGAATGTCTTTAACACTATACTCTCCTTTTTCCTAACAGCCTGAAGGCTGTCACTCCTCATAGTGTTTCCTTGTACTCATTGAATGCGATTGCTTCGTCGTCCGTCAGTCGAAGGACTCCTCGCAATGACAAGAAAGAGAATGTCATTGCGAGTCCTGAACCGTATGGTTTGGGACGCGACAATCTCATACTTTATTATAATCATTATCCTTATATCCTGAACTCTGCCACTACAAACGTATGGTCTGAGGGTCTTTCCTGCAACCTTGGCTTTAAATCTATATAGGCATCCACTGATTTTTCAGCAATTAGTTTTGTAGCTAAAATGTGGTCAACTCGCCATCCAATTTCTCGTTGGACTGCATTCCTTACTCTATAATCAAAAAAAGTATATTTATTAGGAACACCTGGATGATGTTTGCGAAATACATCTATAAATCCCCACTCCTTGACCTCCTTAAGTGCTTGCTGAACCTCAGGATTAAAACACACATGTCCAAGTAATCCCTTGGGGTCATGAACATCAATAGCTTCAGGAGCAACATTGAGGTCTCCTACCCATATAATCGGACTTGACGGTGATAAATATCTTTCTAAAAAAGTCCTAAATTTTTTAAACCATTGGAGTTTATATTGATATTTAGACGAGTCTATAGAATAACCCTGAGGAACATAGGTATTTATGATAGTAATACCAGAATAAATAGCAGAGATAAATCTGGCATCTTCATCATCTGTTCCTTCAAGTCCTTTTATTATACTTTTTGGCTCTTCAATACTTACAATTGCTACACCATTGTATGACTTCTGACCTTTGAAAATTACATGGTACCCAATTTCATTAAAGCTCGATTCAGGAAATTCAAAATCCCGAACTTTTGTCTCCTGAATACAAAGAATAGCTGGTTTATGCCTTTTTAACCATTGTATTACTATGTCCAATCTTGTTCTTATCGAATTGGCATTAAAACTCGCAACTCTTAAAACCATTGTACTCATATATCTACCATTAAATGGTTACAACTACTTAATGCTCAAAATTTAAAAAGATTAGGGTCAAGAGTAAGAGTCTCGAAAAAATTAATTTTTTAAAAAAAGAAGCTTTATAAATCGGGGAGTTTAGATTGCAAAAGATTAACCTAATAACTTAAATCTCCTTACTGCCTCACCAGGATCTGACTGCCCAAAGATACCTGTTCCACTCACGAGTATATCTGCTCCATATTCTATAACCTTCTTAGCATTTGAAAGCTTTATTCCACCATCAATCTCTATTGTTATACCCATCTCTTTTAAAACCTTAATCTTCTTTAGAGGTTCCTCCATAAATTTCTGACCACCAAACCCGGGAACTACTGTCATAACAAGAATGAAATCGACTAATTGTATAAAAGGTTGAATATCTTCAAGGGGGGTTGCTGGATTTAGAGCAAAACCCACTGTGATTTCACTCTTCTTCATATCATCTATCAAATCCTTCGGTGATTTAACAGCCTCCCTGTGAAAAGATATCATTGATGCACCTGCATCTCTGAAACTCTGCCAATAAAACTTTGGGTCGGATATCATTAAATGAACATCCAGAGGAATATCAGTTATTCTGCGTATCGCACTTACCAGGAGAGGACCAAACGTAATATTTGGGACAAAGTGCCCATCCATTACATCAATATGAAGCATATCACAACCAGCATCTACTACCTTTTCCACCTCTTCTTTCAACCTTGTAAAATCACAGGAAAGTATTGATGGTGCAATCATAATACTATTCATAACCCTTATTATACAACGATTTTAACTAAAAGTCAAGCTTAAATTTCTAATTAATAAAATTTACTTGACTTTTCAGAAGAGTTGTGTTAAAATCAAGGGTCTTTTTAACAGTGTTTTCCTGCTTTTCTACAGGTTGGAAATGGAAAAGATCTTGAAAGAGATTTTTTATCTTATATTCCCTTTCCTGCCTACCGTCAGGCAGGCAATCCCTGTTAACTCCTTTTTTTAAACATTGATTTTAGGAGATTGTAGGCACGATTTCAAATCGTGCAAGTAATAATTAAATTTCTCGCCTATAGGGAAAAAGATAAACCTACAACCCAACAACTTGTCTCTTAGAAATAATGTATACTGAATATTAGGTAGTGTCAAGTAGAATATTAAAGAATATGAAAGCGAAAATGTAGGGGTTCGATTTATCGAACCTGCAAGGTAAAGCGAAAATGTAGGGGTTCGATTTATCGAACCTGCAAAATAAACGGGTCGGATAAATCCGACCCCTACAAGAATTAGTGGGTTATTCGTTAGCTAACGAATTAGAAGAAAATAGGCAAAAGTTTTTTGACAATACTATAAATGTATAAAGGGGGTAAAATGGGGAGTGACGCCATTATAAAGTTCACAGATAAATTTGGTGCAAGAAACTATAAACCACTTCCCGCAGTACTCGAGAAAGGCAAAGGTGTCTGGGTATGGGATGTTGAAGGCAATAGGTACATGGATATGCTATCAAGTTATTCTGCTCTAAACCAGGGTCACATACATAAAGATATTATAGATGCTGTTAAAAACCAACTCGATAGGCTTACGCTCACATCAAGAGCATTCTATAACGACAAATTGGGAGAATTCCAGAAAAAGATTTGCGAAATAACAAAAATGGAGAAGATGTTACCAATGAATACAGGAGCTGAGGCTGTAGAAACTGCAATAAAGGCTGCAAGAAAGTGGGGTTATCTAAGAAAATTTAATCCACCCGAGGTAGAGCAAAATGAAAAAAGAAAAATGGATAAAGCTGAAATTATTGTGTGTGAGAATAATTTCCATGGACGGACTACTACAATTGTGGGTTTTTCATCAGAACCACAGTATAGATTTGGCTTTGGACCATTCACTCCTGGTTTCAAGATGATTTCTTATAATGATACCAATGCTCTAAAGGAGGCAATAACCAATAATACAGTAGGTTTCCTGATGGAGCCGATTCAAGGAGAAGGTGGAATTATTATTCCTGATTCAGGTTATATTAAAGAATGTAAAAAGATATGTGAAGAAAACAATGTTCTTATGATAGCTGATGAGATTCAAAGTGGTTTGGGAAGGACGGGGCGTATGTTTGCCTGTGACTGGGAAGACACAAAACCAGACATATACATCCTGGGAAAAGCATTAGGAGGAGGTATCTATCCTGTATCCTGTATAGCATGTAACAGCGAGATTATGGATGTATTTACTCCTGGTGACCATGGTTCAACGTTCGGTGGTAATCCCCTTGCGGCAGTTACTGGTATAGCATCTTTGGATGTTTTAATCAAATATAATCTCCCTGAAAGAGCGGAGGAAATGGGAACTTACTTTATAGAGCAATTAAAAAATATCAAAAGCGACTATATAAAAGAGGTTCGGGGAAAGGGACTTCTTATAGGTATTGAAATAAAAAAGGAGAAAGGAACAGCTCGACCTATATGTGAAAATCTTGCAAAAGAAGGAGTTCTCTCAAAGGAAACACATGAACAGGTTGTTAGATTTGCTCCTCCACTCACCATAAATAAGGAAGAGATTGATTGGGCGCTTGAAAGAATTCAAAAGGTATTTGAATCATGAATTTTATATTGGCTCTTGGTATTCTCCTATTCGTAGGATATTGGGGTGGTAAGTTAATAAGAAAGGTTAAACTCCCTGAGGTTACAGGCTATATTATTGCTGGGGTTCTTATTGGTCCATCCTGTTTTCGCTTAATTCCAGTTACTTTTTTAGAAAACAATCTTTCTCCTATTATTGACATTGCACTGGGTCTAATCGCATTCCTCATAGGGGCTAGTCTAAACCTCGAACGTATAAAGACATTGAAAAAGAGTATCTTTTGGATAACTTTTTTTCAGGCTATTTTTGCCTTTGCATTAGTATCAATTGTCATAATTACATTTGCACCATTCCTTGTTAGAATTGTTGGGATTGAAACAACAAATCCGTATATCGAGATTTTACCGATTGCAATTCTTTTGGGAACAATTGCATCAGCAACAGCACCTGGCGCAAGCATTGCAGTCGTTGAAGAGCTAAAATCAAGAGGTCCATTTACCAGCACACTCCTTGCAATTATTGCACTTGACGATGCATTAGCAATTATTCTATTTGGATTCTGTAATGCAATAGTATCATCTGGAGAAGGGATGCATGCGATACTAATGCCAATTGTTGAGATTGCTGGTTCGATTGCACTCGGGATTATTACTGGATTTACTTTGAGATTCTGCTCAAAATTTCTAAGCAGTTCTTCAGAATTCTTAGTTATTGTACTGGGTATGGTCGGCATAACATCTGGAATTGCAATCTATTTTGGGATATCACCTCTTCTCGCAAATATGGCAATGGGATTTATAATAGCAAATAGTACAAGACGGGAACAAAGATTTATTGTGGTTTTAAACAATTTTACACCTCCTATTTATGCAGCTTTCTTTGCATTATCAGGCACACATCTGTATTTACCAGTACTGGCTAAGGTTGGTATCGTTGGGGCTGCTGCAATATTGACAAGAGCAGTTGGTAAGATTATGGGGGTATACACAGGAGGTTGTATTGCACACTCTCATAATAATATCAAAAAATACCTGGGATTGGCATTACTCCCACAGGCAGGTGTTGCTATAGGTCTTTCATTAATGGTAGGACAAAACCCTCAATTTGCACCTTACAGACATATCTTTATAAATATAGTACTCGCATCTGTTGTAGTTAATGAAATAATAGGACCACCTTTTACTGCTCTTGCATTGAAGAGAAGCGGGGAAACAAGGGCTTAAGTGCAATCTGTGGTTATTATTTTTACTTTTTGATTTTTACATTTTGATTTATATATAGAAGGGGGGTACAATGCTTTTAGGGGAACTAATAAATGAAAATCTTATAAACTATGATATCAAATCAAATGATAAGCAGGCAGTAATCAAGGAAATTGCTGACATGTTCCTTAAGGGGGGCTATGTGAGTGACAGTGATGTATTTTGTAAATCTATAATGAACCGTGAAGAAATAGAGTCAACAGCTATTGGAGATGGCATTGCCATACCACATGGTCGTTCTAATACAGTAAAGTCTCTAAAAGTAGCGTTCGGCAAATCAAGCAATGGCGTAAATTTCAATGCCGCTGACAAGAAACCTGTATACATAATCTTTATGATAGCTGCACCTATAGATGCCAGAAAGGAATACCTTCAGGCTGTTGCTAAAATAGCAAGGCTATTGAAATCCAGGGTTATGAAAGAAGCACTCCTTGCATCCGAAACAACCAAGAATGTCATGAAGATTATAAAGGATTTTGACAAGATGCTTATTGAAGACATTCGTGTTGAAACCAAGGAAGGCAGGGTTATACATAAGTAATAAAGGAATTTCCAATATAATAAAAGCTTATAGTTTTCAGCCATTTAATTGAATAAGCCAAAATCGGACATTATTATCTTAATGGGGGTAATATGTATCTTTTATTGGTCATTCTCAACAAGGAAGAGTATTTAGAGGATATCCTTTCTGTCTTTTTGGAACTCGGAATAGAGGATGCAGTTACTATTGATGCAGAATCTATGAAACGTTCGCTCGCTGCACAAGTACCTATATTCGCTGGACTCAGATTAGATTTAGGAAGAAGACCATTCTCGAAAATTATCCTTGCTTCATCAGATGAAAAAGATACGGCACATAATGTAGTAAAACTATTAAAAGAAGTTGATATAGACCTTGAGGTTCCAGGAGTATCAAGAATATATACAATCAAATTAGAGTCTGTATATGGCTTACCCGAGGAGATAGAAGAGATATAACACCCGCATTAACCTAACTTTATCCTTTTTCCTTTTACCTATCTTTTTTCATTCTTTACTGATTATTTCTCTAATAATAAAATGTAGGAGCCCCGCCTTTGGCGGGGCGATAGAATAAATGTTAAATGTTTAATGTGTAATGTTAAATGGTTGAAGGTAGGAGCTGGGTCCTCGTTGCGATAATTTAATCGGGGTTAGGAAACCCCTCCTACAGAAAAGAAATGTAGGAGAGACTTCCCAGTCTCGATTGGTAGGAGTAACCTCCTGGTTGCGATATTAAAATATACTAAACGACCTTCTGCCACAATTGGTCAATTTCATAAAATCAATCCGCTGACACTCATCCACTATTCACTAATCCAGCTATAAATTATTTTCTTGACTTTTATCAATTCTTGGTGTATAATGCATTTCAGTTCTTATACAATTTGGTATAACAAATGAAATGGATTGATGTTCAACAGAAACTTAAGAGTCTGGGACTTATTGTCTTTTCTCTCGACGAGTTAAGGAGGATTACGGGAGAGAGTTACTCTACTACTGCCCAACAACTTTCGAGATGGTCTAAAAAAGGATACCTCATTAGATTGCGGAAGTCTCTGTATATGCTCCCAGAATTCCATAAGGGTGAAGAGATGTTGTTCTTTATTGCGAACAAACTATATCTTCCCTCCTACATATCCCTGGAAACTGCCCTCTCTTATTATAACATTATTCCCGAAACGGCAGCAAACATGACTTCAGTGACCACAAGGACTACGAGGAATTTTACCTCATTTGGGATTATCTACAAGTACAGAACCGTCAGCCCGGAAGTTTTTACAGGCTACATGATTGAACAAAAGTATGAGGTTAGCTACCTCCTTGCTGAACCAGAAAAGGCACTAATTGACTACCTCTACTTTTGCTATAGAGACGGTACTCCACCATCTGACAGGATCGACTGGGAAACAGTAAATAAGATGAGAAAGGAAAGACTTGTACAGTTTATCAACCTATTTCACAAAAAAAGATTTCAAACTTTCACAGAGGAGTATTTAAAAAATGCTTACAAGAGATGAGCTCTTCAGGGAAGCTGAGAGGAGAGGGCTTCCTCTTCTCCGAGAAAGAGCGATCCTTAGAGAATACCTACAGATACTGATTCTTGATGGAGTTAACAAGGAGACCGATATGATGCTGTTCGAGGGTGGAACTGCCCTTCATCTCATCTACAATTTTCAGCGCTTCTCTGAAGACCTTGACTTTCTTGCTCCAGGTCTATCAATGACCGACTTCACAGAGTTAATGGAATCAATTGTAAAGAGATTAATTAGAATGGGATTTGTGGTGTCAATAACCCGTTTCAGAGAGAGGGGAGGACTTCTTTCCTGCTTTATCGATATCCCGGGCGTATATCGTCATTACGGCATTATTTCAAACAAAGAGAGGTTGAGGATAAAAGTAGAAACTCTGAGTTCGGTTGGGTACTCACCAGAAGTTGAGATACGAGTTCTATCAGGGTTTGATGCACGAGATATTGTCATTAGTTTATTGAGGAAAGATATGCTTGCTGCAGAAAAGATTGCAATGGTTCTGACGAGAGGCAGGGAGCGAGATTACTATGATGCCTTATTTTTACTTCACAGAAACTTTCCCATTAACTTGAGAGTTCTAAACACCATCTGTAATAAGAATATTGAGGGTCCAGAAACTCTTTTAAAGGCTGTGAAGAGAAAATTCCAGGAAGCAGATATGCGTAAGATAGCGATTAGGCTGGAACCTTTCCTGCTCGACCCATCGCATCTGAAAATAATCCGTAACTTTAAAGTGTTACTGGATGAAATTTCTGAACAAGAACTGGAGATTGCAGAATAAATTTCTTCAGAATTTAGATACAAACAACCTTTTAATTAGCAAAGCTCAAGCTTTGCCCTACAATTTGGTTGAATATCCACTGGATGTAGGTTTGTTTTTAGCAAGGCTACCATAACATTAAACATATAACATTTTTTCTATCGCAACCGGGAGGTTGCTCCTACCATAACATTTAACATATAACATTGAACATATAACATTTTTTCTATCAGGATTAGGAAATTCCCGCTTTTAGCGGGATCCCGCTATAGCGGTGACCCTCCTACTTTGTTTATTCAGACATTAAGATAGATTATTATCGGTCCCTGTCAAGGATTTTTTTAACAACCTCAACAACCTGTGATGTCTTGACCTTATTCTGACCCATTCTTGCCTCAAGCCACTTATCTCTTTCCTTTATTTCACCTTCTGCTTTTTCCTTTGCTCTCAAGTCCTTTATTGAAACAGTTCCTTCTTTGAATTCATCTTCGCCTATTATTAAGGCAATAGGTATTTTTTTCTTGTCTGCGTACTTAAGTTGCTTTCCTATATTTCCCTTGCCCAGATATACCTCAGTATTTATACCATCTTCTCTTAGTTTTATAGCGAGTTTATTGTATTTATTCAGTTTATCACTTAACATAACAGTAATAAGAACATCAGTAAAATTCTTTTTACCCTTAATAACACCTAATTTCATTAATGCTGAAACCAGTCTATCAACACCAATAGAAGCACCTGTAGCTGGTATATCCTCACCTGCAAACTGTCCAATAAGCCTATCATACCTACCTCCACCCATAATACTACCATATTTTGGTGCATCAAGTAAAATCGCCTCATAAACAGGACCTGTATAATAGTCCAATCCCCTGGCTATTGAGAAGTCAATCGCTACTTTATCTTCATCAATACCGACACCTTCAAGGTATCCATCGATTTCTTTGAGTTCCTCAATTCCCTCGCAATCACCAAGAAGCTTATTAATCGAAGAAAGGGCTTCATTTCTTGTAGACTGTGGGAGAATAATGAATTCTTTTATTCTATCAATCTGTTCTCTTTTTAGTCCGAGTCCTCTAATCTCAGCTCCAGAGGCATCAATTCTGCCGTCACCAAGTTCTGCAAGAACAGCATCTAAACCCTGCCTTTCTAATTTATCAATTATACGAAATACAGATTGTGAAAGGGTAGACTCTATTTTAGCAAATTTTATTACTTTTTCCAGTATTTTTCTGTTGCTAATACTTATCTTGAAATTATCTATTCCAAGTGCCTTAATCGACTGATACATAGTAAAAATTATCTCAGCATCTGCTATAACAGAGGAGATACCTACAGTGTCTATATCAAACTGTAGAAATTCCCTGAACCTTCCTTTATCTGGTTTGTCATACCGCCAGACCTCCTGTATCTGGTATCTTTTGAATGGTCTCTCAATATTTCTATACTGTGCCATAACACGGGATAGAGGACAGGTCAGGTCATATCGCAGCCCAACTTTTACCTCATCGGTGTCAGAGAACGTATATATCTGCTTATTCGCCTCCTCCCCATACCCCACAAGGATTTCCTTGTACTCAAGGGCAGGGGTAGCAAGCGGAGAAAACCCAAAGGATTCGTATACTCTCTTTATTGTTGATATTACTTTGTCACGAGCAACTATTTCATCAGAGAATATATCTCTGAATCCTTTTAGTGTTTTTGGTTTTATTGTTCTCATATCTTTACCTTAAAATATTAGTGAACAACACTGAAAGTCACTGATTATGAGTTATCTACCATCATTGGTCGATAAATTTCAGAGTATATCGGGTTACCAGTAAATCAGTGGGTAGAATATCAGCGTACCAGTAGAGCAGGCATAAGTCTCTCAAACCTGGTACTCTGATATACTGATGCTCTTCCTACTGATACTCTGATTTACTGATATACTCATCATGGTATCCTTCCAACAAATATACTGTATCTTCTATTTACTCCTCAAGTATTCTAAATTCTATTCTACGGTTTTGTGCTCTACCTTCCTCTGTATCGTTACTTGCAATGGGTTGATTCTCACCATAACCACGAGCAATAAGTCGTTCTGCTTCTATACCATGTAAAATAAGGTAGTCTCTAACTGATTCTGCTCGCCGGTTAGACAAATTTAAATTATACACATCTGAACCCATAGCATCAGTATGACCAGCAACTTCAATTTTAATAGTGGAATGTTCTTTAAGCAATGCCACTGATTCATCCAATATAGGATAAGAAACTGGTTTAACCTCAGCACTGTTAGTTGCAAACTTTATTCCATGTAGAATGATACTTTCACCCTTCTTGAATAACTTAAACTCACGCTCTACTGTCTGTTTTGCACTAAGTGTTACTACAGCACCTTCGGCTACATAACCTTCACTTTTGATCTTTACAGTGTATGTTCCTGGCGGTAATTCAATCCGATATGTGCCTGTCTCTGCATCAGTCTGAACTGCCTCTTGCTCAATACCAGGGAAGCTAATCTCAGCTAATAACCCATAATTGGTACTGGCATCAACAACCTTACCGACTAATATGGCAGTTTGAGACCTTAGTATAAGCTCAACATCAAGTATAGATGTCTCACCTGGTTCACATACAACAACTTCGCTAACTGTCACATAATCAGTTTTTTCTATCTTTACTATATATGTTCCGGAAACAAGCTCTACTTTATATGCACCTGTCTCATCAGAATGTGTTTCTGGCAGATCTGTTTCAGGGAACGATATAACTGCGATACAAGGCCTTCCTGTATCCTTTTCCTTTATTGTACCAGCAAGTATTGACAGAGGCTTTTTTTCTTGTACAACCTTGAAATCTACAACCTGCTTCTGGTCTTGTTTTACAGTTATTGTTGTAATAGAAGAGATTTTATAACCTTCTATTAATGGCGAAGCAAAAGCTTCTATCTTACCTACAGGGAGCTCAACTTCATACTCACCATCACTTGTGGTTGTCACAATAATATCACCAAAAGTTATTTGAGATTCTACACCTATACCTGTTTCTGCATCGATGACTCTACCAGCAATGATACCCTCCTTTACTGGAGGTTCGGCAAAGTCGAGTCCTTGTGAGAACATCAGTTGTATTCGCCAGGGTGGTGTGGTACCAAATCCCTTCTCGATGTTGTACTCTTCATTTAGATATAATTCGTCTGTACCAGAGAGTCTGAACTCTACGAGAAGTGTATTCCAGAAATTAGTACCTGATGCGAATCTAAGACCTGGTGTCAGATATGTGCCACCATCATTATAATCACTATCGGTTCTACCCTCAGTATAAAGTTCAACAAATGGTATAAATTTTTTATATAAGAATTCAATTCCTACACCATAGCTGTATTTGTTACATCCATTGTCAGGATAAACCATATACCCACCATTAAAATGCAGGTTTATCTCGGGT
Organism: Caldifarciminota bacterium; assembly: GCA_023129165.1. Classification (GTDB taxonomy): domain Bacteria; phylum Hydrothermota; class UBA3073; order UBA3073; family UBA3073; genus JAGMCL01. The sequence continues at coordinate 12,281 of JAGMCL010000042.1, forward strand.
TTGGTTTTTAGTGACGTGGATAATAGTAGTTTACCACCATAGGTAAATCCACCAGTACCAAAGTAACGAAGCAAACCACCTCTATTAAACCGACAGGCTTTGCCAAAAATTGTATCCGATGCATATGTAGTAGAAACAGAATCTCTTGTCTGTGCAGTAGAAAAGCTAACCATTGGATAAATGGCAAAATCCATAAATGGTAAAAGCTGTGGTGAGGTACCTCTTATAGCCCTTAATACATTAAATTTTAACCCTATTCGTGTATCACTCAAGCCATAGCTTACACAACCTCCACCATCAGGTGTTCCTCTCGTGTCCATCATATCTGTAAGAAACCTGATATCACTGTTTATTGACATGTAATCTGTAAATGAAAAACCCATACCAAGAAATATGTCAGCCAATATACATGAACCTGCTGCATTAGCACTATCCTGAGGTATTACCCCATCGATAATTTCATCCCTATCACCCCAATATCCGGAGAATCCCCAGGAGTAGCCAAAACGACCAAATGATTCTGTCTGAGCAGAGACTATGGAATTCAGACCTCTCGTTCCTGTGGGGGTAGGAGCAGACCATACAACTGCCCCTATGAGTAGAGATATAAGACCAAATATACGCATACAACCTCCTTTATGTAACTGTAGAAAAAAATGAAAGATAATCAATCACTAGTTTCAAGCCTATACTTCCATACATTTTACTATAAAAACCTCGAAATGTCAAGTAAAAAAGAGGTAAAAAACTTGACTTTTTCTAAATGGTATGGTAAAATATGACTAAATATGAATAATATATTATTAACAGGCAAGCCTGGCATTGGGAAAACAACCCTTATCTTGAAGGTTTTGAGGAATCTAAATTGCGATGCAATAGGGTTCTATACACAAGAGATAAGAAAGGGTAATACAAGAGTGGGTTTTGAGCTTTTTGAGATTGGTGGTGAAAGAAAAGAGGTGTTTGCACATATCGATTTTGACAAAAGATATAGGGTGGGCAGGTATGGGGTGGATATATCTATACTTGAAGAGATTGGGATGGAGTCGATAAAAAGGGGTATAATAGAGAAAAAACTAATCGTTATAGATGAGATTGGTAAGATGGAGCTGTATTCAAAAAGATTTAAAGAAGTAGTTACTCTTGCACTCAATTCATCATCACCTGTTTTAGCAACCATAACCAGAAGCTCTATACCTTTTGTTAATGATGTTAAACAGAGAAAGGATGTAACTATCTTAGAGATAACAAGAAACAACAGGGATGAACTTTTAGGTAAAATCATTACAAAACTGGAAGGGTCAGGTCTTCAGATTTCAGATTTAAATCTATTTACTTCAAAATAGTCAGTCATTAATCATAATGAAATATCTAAAAGTATAAGATATGTCATAAAAGATAAATATCTCCCTTATTAAATTGAGAATATAAAAAAATCTGAAATCTGAAGACCTGACCCTTCTATACTCTGCCATAAATTTCCGTCATTTCCTTTAACTTTAGTTTTAGTGACAATGTGATTTCATCTGGTGAAAGCCGCCACAGCCAATTCCCTTTTGAAGTAGCTGGTCGGTTCATTCGAGCCTCTTCTCCAAGCCCAAGAATATCCTGCATAGGAAATAATACTGTGTCAGCAACAGACATCATAACGAGTCTGATTAATTCCCAATTAAGTTCTTCAAGGGGTACTTCTCGACCAATATAGGAAAATAATCTCCTTATATCATCGGGTTTTGCCTCTCTTTCAAACCATCCCCTTATTGTATTGTTGTCATGAGTGCCTGTATAGAAAACACAGTTCCTTACTACATTATGAGGTATATAGGGATTTTTCTGGAAACCTTCATCAAATGCAAAGAGAAGAACCTTCATCCCTGGAAACCCATAACGATTCATCACTTCTATCACGTCAGGTGTGATTACGCCAAGATCCTCGGCTATGATGGGTAGGTAAGGAAATCTTTTATTAAGTATATCAAAGAAATCCTTTGCAGGAGCTTTTATCCAATTACCATTAACAGCAGTCGTCTCTTCTGCTGGAACCTCCCAGTAGGCAACAAAACCTCGAAAGTGGTCAAATCTTATGAAATCGAATAATTTTAAATAATGCTCTACTCTCTTTATCCACCAATCATATCCTCTCTCCTTCAATACCTTCCAGTTATACACAGGATTACCCCAGAGTTGTCCTGTTTTACTGAAATAATCAGGTGGTACACCAGCAACAACATAAGGTCTTTTTTCTTTGTCAAGCTTGAATATCTCTGGATTTGACCAGAGATCTACACTGTCATAACTTATATAAATAGGTATATCTCCTATTACCTGGATACCCTTCTTGTTACAATATTTCTTTAGCGACAACCATTGTTTTAGAAATATATACTGAATAAATTTCTCTCTCTCAATTTCATTATAAAGTTCATTCTTCAAAGACCGTAAGGTTTTGGATTGTCTATCCCGTATTTCAGTTGGCCATTCATTCCACATCTGCTCATGGAAATATGTTTTACAAGCGACAAAAAGGGCATAATCATCAAGCCAATAGGAGTTTTTAGAACAGAAATTTTCGTATCCCGGATTTATTTTTATATTTCCAAAACGCTCATAGGCAATCTGAAAAATGTGTTTTTTATAGTTGGAAACTTTATTATAATCGACCTGATTAACCGGGAAATTAACTAAAGGAGAGATTTCTTCTTTAGTCAGTAACCCATCCTTTGCCATAAGAACAGGACTTATTAATAATGGATTTCCTGCAAAGACAGATATGCTACCATAAGGGGAACTTCCATGTGCTAAATTTGTAGGGGTAAGGGGAAGAATCTGCCAGTAACTCTGCTTGGTCTCAACAAGAAAATCTACGAATCTGTAGGCATCTGGTCCAAAATCCCCAACTCCGAAGGGAGAAGGAAGAGATGTAATATGTAGAAGAATACCACTACCTCTTTTCATAAGCATTATTATATAGGACGCAGATTGCTTTCCATCTTCTTATAAATTTTATTATACTCATGAATCATCCTATGGGTATTGAAATACGATGCATTCATTGAAATTGTATTTTTCATTATCTCTATCCATTTTTCTTTGTTATTGTAAAATAGAGGTAGAATTTCCTTTTCCAATTTGTCGTAAATATTAGCTCCATCATCATCAAGACTCCAACCCGTTACTCCCTCCTTGCATCCCTCAAGCCACCATCCATCCAATGTAGAGAGTGAAGGAATACCATTATGGGCCGCCTTCATACCACTGGTACCGCATGCCTCCAGTGGCGGTTCTGGATTATTAAGCCAGAGGTCTACTCCCTGTGTAAGGAGTTTTGCAATCTTAATATTGTAGTTTTCCAAATAAGTAACCTTAACCTCACCCTTAAAATTTTTTGCAGCATCTATTACCCTCTTTATAATCTTCTTCCCTTCAGTATCTTGCGGGTGTGCCTTTCCAGAGAATATTATCTGAATATCTCCCAATCTTCTAAACCTCTCAGGATTTGACATAATCAGGTCAGCCCTTTTGTAACCAACGAATCTTCGAGCAAATCCTATTGTAAAGGTATCTATATTAAAATCACTCTTTACAAACTTAAGCAATCTCTTTTTTGCCTCTATATGTGAAGACCATATGAGAGACGCAGGAATTCTCTCAGCTCCCTTGAGAAGTGCAGACTCTTCCCTCCATCCAGGCATAAACCTATCATAGAGGAAAATAAATTCCCTTGAGGTCCACCTAACAGAGTGAATCCCATTCGTAATTCCATTAATGTCATCCCTTTTAAACATCTGTCTTGAAACATCCCTGTGCCTCTTCGATACTCCATTAACATATCCTGAACCATCAAATGCAAGCCTTGTCATATCCAGTTCTCCCTTCCATTCAGGTAGAACTTCTTTAACAAGATTTGAATCAAACTTATCATGACCAGCAGGTATTGGTGTATGAATTGTAAAAAGACATCTATTCTTTATATCGTTAATGCTAATCTTTTTTAACAATTCATGTATAATAAGTGCAGAGTGACTTTCATTCATATGATAAATAGTTTCTCCAATACCGAGTTCTTTTAAAATGCGTACACCTCCAACCCCTAATACAATCTCCTGCTTAAGACGATACCTCTTGTCCCCTCCATAGAGATAATGAGTTATTTCCCTGTTCTCGGGGCTATTTTTAAAGAGATTTGTATCAAGAAAATAAATAGGGACTTTAAATCCTGATATTCCTTCTACTTCGTATTTCCAGACACCAATTAATATCTTTTCACTCCCTATTCCCACAGAAACGCGATGTGGTAGAAGCTCCATTACATCGTCAGGATTCCACTCATCTGGTAATTCCTCCTGTGTTCCATCCTCTCTCAACCTCTGTTTAAAATAGCCCTTGTGATGTATAAGGGTAACTCCAATAAGAGGAATCTCAAGGTCTGCTGCAGACAGCATTGTATCACCTGCAAGAATACCAAGACCACCACTGTAGGTCGGAATTCTCTTGTCAATTCCTATTGCCATTGAAAAATAAGCAACCATAATATAAGTAGAGTCTAATAAAATAAAAAATTAAAAATCAAATATTAAAATTGGACGTTGTTCCAAAGTGTTGTGATAACATAAAAAGAATGCCAGTCATTGCGAGCGTAAGCTAAGCAATCCCATTCCTTAAAATCAATCACTGATATGAGATTGCTTCATCCCGATGGTCATCGAGATTCGCAATGACAGACTAGAGTTGTTTAATTGCGAATGATTTTTTTATTTCACTATCGGTTCATTCAAGAAATCAGGTGGGGTCTTTCCTGAGAGAATATAAACATTCTTCAACGTTTCTCTAAACATTTCATCCCATTCCTCATCACCCTCAGGAGTCTCCATATCTTCACCAAGCCACCAGAACCAGTCTGAACCCTCTGCAACATAAAGCTCCTCCAATGCCTTATCCGGGATATTTTCCCAGTTCTCTATATCCTTTCTGACTCTTAGAAGGTAATCCCATGCCTTGTTCTCCTCTTTTTCTCCTATCCATATATCAAAATTTCCATTTATCCACGAACCTGCAGCAAGGTTGTTATCCAGGATATGTTGTGGCGGATTCTCGTTTAAGAACTCACTGACCGTGAGTGTTCTTATCCAATCAACTTCCTCCAATTTTGAATAAAGGGAATGGAAAAATTCCTTACCATCCTCTTTAAATGCTTCCCATGAGTTTTCACCGTCCATTATAATAGAAACACAGGCAGGTTCGCTTTCATCTGCAAATCTCTTATGTATGTCATATAATCTTGCAATAAGATCATTTGCTGCTGCCTTACCTGGCATTGAGTTGTATCTAAATCCTACATCATCGGAAATTCTTGTATCTCTGAAGATGATAGATACTTCAATATCATTGAATCTTGCTCTATATGCTCTGTATTTATCTCTTTCATTAATCTTTCTCCCGAGTGATTTAGCAAGTATTTGCTCATCTGTTGCAATCCACTTTATTTTAGCATCTGCAAATATGGGAATTATCTCCTTTGCCACTGAACCTTCTGATGGCCACATACCTTCTGGGTTTTCACCAAATAGTTGTCTATGGAACTCAACGGATTTATTAACCTGTACCTCAGCATCCTGTGGATAGGAAAATCTGAATGGTAGCTTTCTATGATAAAGGTCTGTATCATATATGAGCGGCAGAATAGGATGATAAAAAGGAGTAGTTGTCACCTCGATTTTCCCTTCCTCCATTAGCTTTTTATGAACAGGTATTACTGCTTTCATAATCTCTATACATTTATCAAGGAGTTTGAGCTTTTCTTTTTCGGTGAATCCTTTACCCTTCTCAATCAGGTTTTTTACCGTTATTCTTTTACCCGTCACGAGCTCGACCTCACCTTTCTTGAAAGAGGGGTCAAACCATGCAAGATTATACCATACCTGCAGGTCTCTAAAATCCCCCACTGTATAATTCCTTATCGTTGATTCAATATCCACTTCTCCATCCTTCATCACCCTCTTTTCAAAAAGTTCCTTATATCTGGAATATGGTTCTATCATATTTTCCTTATTCAGAGCAAAAAAGTTATCGAGAATATATTCCTTTTCCTCTCTTGTAAGATTTTCAGCAGGCTTTAGAGTCATTTCCATACATATATCCACAGGCTTTCCATCTTCATACATTCCTATCTCATCAAGAATCTGCAAAAGAAGGGATGGTGTCAGGTTTACTGTAAAATGGACATTAGGATAGTCTTTGAGAATAGCCACCATATCATAGTAGTCCTTTGTCGCATGCAGTCTCACCCATGGCTTCTTATATATACCAGTATTTCTATTCTTAAAATATCTTGGCTGGTGTTGATGCCAGAAAAAGATTAAATTTAGGGGTTGACCTACTTTTTTATATGTCAAGGACTCACTCATTATATCCCCTTTACCTACTTCTATCACAGAATTGAAACCCTCGAAACCATCAGGTACTTTTTGAGGGTTTTCTGGGTCAGAAATCCAGATTTCATCAACAATAAATTTATATAAATATCTCCCAGGCACAAGGTCAAAGGACCTCGTCCAGATTCCATTTTTCTCCTCCATAGGTGTCCCACCCCATCCAGTAAATTCACCTGCTATCTGAACAGATTTCGCCTCTGGTGCATTAAGCTCAAACTCCACATGCTCAATTGTAATACCTTTCTCTTCCATAATATTATCTATATCACCTTCCTTCAATAAGTATATACCACCCTCAAGAGGAGGAAGTGTTATTACCAACCTCTCATTTGCCTTAATATAATCACCAGTAATGGCATCCTGCCATATACCTGGTGCCTGTAAACTTAAAACTCTCCTATTATTTGAATTGTTTAGGGCGACAAGTACACAATCATTACCATCATACAAGATGTAGCAATATACCTCCTTTTCTAAAAGTATTTTTCTCCTATCTCCCCTTCTAATAGCACTGTGTTCCTTTCTTATCTTAAGTAGTCTTGATACATAATCGAGTATATCTCTTTCGTTCTTACTCAATTCATCTCCAAACCTCATCATCCTGCGATTGTCAGGGTCACCAGCACCAGGTATTCCAAATTCATCACCATAAAGGATTATAGGAGTTCCCTTTATAGTGAGAAGAAAGGTGAATGCAAGACGTAATCTTTTATATGATTCCTCATCAGGTTCCTTTGCACCCTCCCAGCCAACTACCTTTTCATCTCCTGCGAGTTCACAGTATGTAATAAATCTCGAAAAATCATGCGTTCCCAAGAATGGACACATTATACTTCCTTCAGGATATACTTTCTCTGATTGGCTTATCGCATAATCAAGTGAGAAAAAACCCTGCCTGCCTGAGAAGACATCTCTTATTACCCAGTAGAGGGGATAATCGAGTTGACCATTCAAAAGATTGTCTCCAATAAATGAAGATATCGTTTCCCTGCTTGATATGGTCTCGCCAAACAGAAAAAAGTCCCTCCCTATTTCCTTATTTAAGCTCTCTCGAAATTCTTTCCAGAAAACTACAGGCATATGTTTTACAGCATCAAGTCTTGCACCATCTACACCAGTCTCCTTTATAAGCCATATGGTAGTATCAATAAGTGCATTTCTAACCTCTTCTTTTTCGTGATTTAAGGTCGGTGCGAAATCATCAAACCATGTAGTAAAGGGAAACTCGTCGAAGAGTCTTATATTTTTCCTTCCATCTTTAAGGTCGACATCTGTAAACCAGTCAGGGTGGTCCTTCCACCATGGATGGTTTATATGAACGTGATTAAATACAAGGTCAAGAACAACCTTGATGTCATGACTATGTGCAACTCTTACAAGTTCTTTTAATTCCTCCATAGAACCAAACCTCGGTTCTACCTCTCTATGACTTACTGGCCAGTATCCATGATAGCCTGTAAATTTATGGTGAGGGGGCAGGGCATCTTTATATGCCCCAGGGGGAGCCTTATATACTGGAGAGAACCAGATAGCATTCACTCCAAGTGATGAAAAGTAGCCATCTTTAATTTTATTAATTATACCCCTGAAGTCTCCACCTAAAAAATTGCATCTTTCATCGAGCTCCGGATCCTCAACAGGTGAATCATTAGATATATCACCACTTCTGAACCTATCAGTAACCATACAGTATATTACCCTATCCTGCCATGTGGTTTCGTTGGATATAGTAGACGTCAGAAAAATCAATGGTATATACATAAGCATATAACCTCCACAAAAAATTACAAATCTCAAGCACCCTGCCTATCGGCAGGCAGGCAAATAACAAACAAATCCTAATCATTAAAATATTCTAAACTCTCTTAATTACAGACGAAGGGACACCTGTCATTGCGAGTTCTAAACCATATGGTTTAGAGCGTGGCAATCTCATTTTTATTATACTATCGTTTTTAACTGACTTAAGGCTATCATTCCTCTTGGTATTCCCTTGTATTCAATGTATGCGATTGCTTCGTCGTCCATAAGGACTCCTCGCAATGACATGAAAGGGAATATCAAAATGTGATTGCTTCATCCCGATGGTAATCCGGATTCGTAATACGAGATTTTTAATACTCTTCTTCAAGGAGTTTGTCCACCTTCAGCTTTATGACGTCCAGGGTTTCCTTCACCGAGCGCTTTCCTGAAAGCGATGCCTCCATCTGTGGATTGACTGCTGTTTCTATTCCAGGATAGTCAGGTACTACAGGTCTTGGAACTGCTGTCTCCATCTGATTAAGAAAAATCTCAAGATATGGATGTTTATCAAGGTCAACATCATCAAATGAGTTAATATTCACAGGAATCTGACCCAGATCATTTGCCCATTTTATCTGAATCTCCTCTGAGGTAAGAAATTTTAAGAAATCAAATGCAAGTTCTTTGTTCTCTGACCCTCTGAATATTACCATATTTGTGCCACCAACGGTTGTGACTGAACCAGCTATCCCTTCTGGAATCATACCAACACCAAAATCTATGCCTATATTAAGTAGTGGTTTCATTCTCCAGGGTCCATTTAATACCATACCATACTTTTCATTTTGAAAACCCATGTCAGGGTTAACAGCACCGGACTTCCATGCACCTGCCTCAATTTTGTACCTGCTATACAGGTCTATCTTAAACTGTAAGGCATCAATTCCCTCCTGAGAATTGAGGACACATTTCCCATCCATAATAAACCTTGCACCAAAAGTATAGAAGAAAGGAAGCGTCCACCATAAAGTATTCCTCATGCCGAAACCATAAACCTCTTTATCTAAATCAGTAAGTTTCTCTCCATATTCTACAAACTCATCCCAGTTTGTTGGCGGTTTCTCGGGGTCAAGTCCTGCTTCTCTAAATAACTTTTTATTATAAAACAGACATATACAGTTTGTCTGGTCAGGAATTCCATATATCTTACCATTTATTATATTTCCTGATAGAGCGGCAGGAACAAGCTGGTCTTTTATCTCCTCTACACCGAGTTCATCAAGTGAACAAACTCCACCCCTTAGGGCGAGTTTACTTACAAAAGAGTAATCAACCCTTGCTATATCGGGTGCTGTACGGGTTGCAAGTGCAGTAAGAATCTTCTGTTCTGTTCCATCGAAAGGTATTCTCTGGATTTCGACTTCTATACCACTTATTTCTTCGTAATCCTCAACTATCTCCTTAAATACCTTATGTTCTTCATCATTATAATTAACCCAGATAGAGATATTACCTGCTATAAGACCATTTGATAATACTAAAATTAAAAAAAAGACTGCAAGTACTCTTTTCATAAAACCCCCAATGTTAAATCACAAATTCCAAACAATATAAAATCTAAAGTCATGTACAATTACTTTTAAAAGGGTTGCAGCGAAAAATACATTCTCCGTTTATTGTTGTCGATGCTCGTATCGAAGCTCGATGTTTTGATGCTCGATGCTCGTGTCCATTTCATATGGATGCTGTGCGACAGTTCTCATGTGGAATGTCTTTTTCCAGTTTCAAGTTTCAAGGTTCGTTACGAGTTTCGTCACCGTTAACCTAGTTTCGATTCCACATTCTATCCCTTAACTGCTCCCTCGGTTAAACCCTGTATGAAATATCTCTGTGTGAATAGAAATAGTAATACTATTGGAAATATTGAAATTGATGATGCTGCCATTCTTAGGGTATAGAGTTCCTCGTGTGCACTTCTGAACATAGCAAGACCCACAGGAACTGTATACATAGACTCTTTTGTAGTAACAATCAATTGCCAGAGAAAGTTGTTCCAGTTAAACTGAAAACTGAGTAAAAACACAGTTGCAACTATAGGCATTGATAGTGGTAAAATGACCCTATAAATTACACCAATTTCAGATGCACCATCTATTCTTGACGCCTCAATGAGTGAATTCGGTATTCCTCGTATAAACTGTGTAAGAAGAAAAAGACCAAAAACATTTGCCAGGTGTGGTATCACCATTGCCTTGTAAGAGTTTATCCAACCGAGCCTTGAAACGATAACAAACTGAGGTATCATAAACATCATCCCTGGGACCATCATAGCTGAAAGAAAGAGGAAAAACAGACCATTTCTAAAGAAGAATCTCCTCTTTGCAAATGAATATGCTGCTAATACAGCAAAAAGGGTAGAAAATATTCCTCCTAATGTAGAAACTACAAATGAATTAAAAAAGTATCTCCCAAACTTGTATTGTGTAAGGACTAATTTAAAATTCTCAAGAGTAGGCTTCTCAGGAATAATCGTCATCGAAAGACCAGTACCCTGGGGCTTGAAAGATGTAACAAACATCCAGAAAAATGGGAAAAGTACAACCACAACGAGAATAATAAGGAAAATATAAATGAAAAATCTTCTACTCATAAATTACCTTTCTCTTAAAAGTCTAAAACTTATAAGCGATATGGTTAACGAAATTATAAGAAGCACGAATGATATAGCCGCAGCATATCCAAGCTTAAGTGAACGAAATTCCCTAAAAAGATACATACCCGTTACTCTGGTAATACCAACTATATTACCCTTTAAGTTAATCATTGGTCCTCCATCCCTTGTCATACCATAAAATTCAGCAAATGCAGAAAGAGAAGCAATAGTGCCTGTTACGACAAGAAATAAAATCACTGGTTTTATAAGAGGTATAGTTATATATCTGTGTTTTGCAAAACCTGAAACACCATCTATAGAAGCAGCCTCGTATAGAGACTGGGGTATGTTATTGATTGAAGCTATAAACAGTATCATTCCGAATCCTGCATTTTTCAATGTCATTGCAGCAACTATTGCTGGCATTGAAGTAGCAGGTGTTGAAAGTAATGGTGGTATTTTCAAACCGATAAGTTCGAATAATTTCATCACTATCCCGTATGGACTTGAATACAGTAATGTCCAGACAATTGCAACGACAAACACATCGAGAACAAATGGAAGAAAGAAACATGTCCTAAAAATCCTACTACCTTTTATTCGTCCTACCAAAAAGACTGCAAGAAGAAAGGAAAAAACAATTCCTATCGGAATTGAAAGTGCTGCATAATACAATGTCATGAGAATTGCCCACCAGAATTCAACATCGTGGAAAAGTTTTGTATAATTTCTTCCACCAACAAGTTTAAGTCCACCGAACACATCATAGAGGTCAGTGACCCTATGGAAACTAAGGATGAGTGAATAAATTATGGGATATAGTAAAAAGATACAGAAGATAATGAGAAAGGGAAGTATTAGAGAGAAGGATATAAGATTTTCTCTACCTGAAATAGAAGTATCTCTAAATAACCTCTTCATCTATTGTAAGATTTTAAAAAATAGAGGGTATCCAAAAGTCTTTTAATAACAGATAAAAGATTTGTAGGCACGAATTCAATTCGTGCTGAATACATTTGCACAGTTTAAAACCCTGACTGCCGTCAGGCAGGTGTGCCTACAAAGTACATTACAATTCTTCCCAATAATGAGATTGCTTTGTTGCTTTCACTCCTCGCAATGACAGACCATACTCCCGTCATTGCGAGACTGAACAAAGTGAAGACGTGGCAATCTCATCCTTTAATATAATCGTTATCATTAACAGTCTAAAGACTGTCACTCCTCTCGTTACTCCCCTTATGTTATGAGGGAGTGACAGCGTTTACGCTGTTAAAAAATGCGATTGCTTCGTTTTAGCTTATAAAAAACAGTCTTCATATAATTACTCTGAAGGATTATATCATACATTAAAATTTTTGTCAAGAAAAAAACTTGACAAATTAACAAGATTGATATATAATATTATATACACTATAAATATTTTTTTATACATCTACCTGGAGGAGGAATGAAAAGGTATTTTCTCCTACTTATTCTTATTCCCGTAGTAAACCTCTTTTCTGGAACTACAGGAAAAATTACAGGAAGGGTAATTGACCAGTCAACTGGTGAAGTCCTCCCTTTTGCTAACATAATTGTTGAGGGTACAACTCTTGGCGCTGCAGCAGATGCAAATGGGTATTACTTTATCCTTAACGTACCACCAGGTAATTATGCCGTCACTGCATCAATGATTGGGTACGGGAGTGTAAGGGTTGAGGGTATAAGGGTATCATTTGACTTCACCACTACCCAGGACTTTGAACTCTCATCGACTATTATTGAGAAGGGAGAACTTGTAGTAGTTGCTGAACGTGTGATTATTAGACCTGACCTCACATCAAGCCTTTCTGTTATTGGAGCCAGTGACATTGAGACAATGCCTGTTCAGAGTTTTGAAGATGTTCTTGGTCTTCAGGCAGGTGTTGTTCATGGACATATAAGAGGGGGTAGGTCAGGTGAGGTTGCTTTTTTAATTGATGGAATATCAATAACCAGTGCATATTCAGGTGGAATAGCAGTAAGTAGTGCATATTCAGGTGGAATATCCGTAGAAGTCGAAAATGACGCCATACAGGAACTTCAGGTTGTTACTGGTACATTTAACGCAGAATATGGTCAGGCAATGTCAGGAATAGTAAACATAGTTACAAAAGAAGGAAGTAAAGATTACTCCGGTGAAGTAAAAACATGGGTTGGTGATTATCTTACCCCGGATGAGATATTTACAGGGTTTGACAATAAAAACCTGCTACAGAATAAAAACCTACAGGCAACACTTTCAGGACCTCTTCCCTTTTTCAAAAAAAAATTAACATTCTTTTTTACAGGAAGATATTTCTATAGTGATGGCTGGCTTTATGGTAAAAGAGAATTCACACCTCAGGGATTCCCAGGTGATAATGAGATAGTTCCTATGAATTCTTACAAAAAGTTATTTTTACACAGCAAGCTATCCTTTCAGATAAAAGACAACATAAAACTAAATTATTCATACTTCACTGATAGGATAAAATATAAAAATTACGACCATTTCTTTAAATATAACCCAGATGGAATTCTCAACAGATTCGAATCTGGATATAACCATCAGATTAAATTCACACATATGCTGTCCTCAAGAACCTTTTATACAATAAACGCAGCGAGGTTCTACTCTGATTATCAACATTATCTTTATGAAGACCCATTAGATTCAAGATACGTTCATCCTGATTCTCTTTCATCTTCTGCATATGCCTTTGCAGACGGTGGAACAAGTATGAGCCATGTCAAACTATTGTCTTATACAACTACAGTAAAGTTTGATATCTCATCCCAGATAACAAACTCAAATGAGATAAAGGCAGGGATAGAATCAAGATTTTACGATACATCCTTCGAGGGATTTGATATCATACCAAAAGTGGGAGAAATAGGTGAAATCGTTCCATTTGAACCTGACATACCAGATATTACATCACCTATTCATAATAAATTTGACAGCAAAAAGCCCTATGAATTTTCCTGTTATATACAGGACAAGATAGAATTTAAAGATATGATAGTAAATATTGGATTAAGGTTTGATTATTTTGAACCTGATGGCAATGTTCTCACAGATCCATCTGATCCAAACATACTCGACCCATGGAGTTCTGAACATCAGGAGATGACATTAGAGGAACGCAAAGAAATCTGGTGGAAAAAGGCAACCCCAAAAACACAGATAAGTCCAAGATTTGGAGTTGCATATCCTATTACAGACAGGGGGGTAATTCACTTCTCATATGGTTACTTCTTACAGATTCCTACCTTCGAATATCTCTATACAAACCCGGAATTTGAGATTCCAAAGATGTCAGGTATAAATACAATTTTAGGCAACGCGGACCTTGATGCACAGCGCACAGTTATGTATGAGATAGGTCTTCAGCAGGCATTTACTGATAACATTGCAGTGGATGTAACACTCTTTTATCGTGATATAAGAGACTGGGTCGGGACGTCTCCACAGATAAACACGGTAGTTCCAGGAACAGCATATGTTAAATATATCAACAAGGATTATGCAAATGTACGAGGGATAACAGTCGCCTTTGATAGATACAGGACAGATAAATTCGGATTAAGCTTAGATTATACATACCAGATAGTTGAGGGTACATCTTCAAATCCTGAGGATGCATTCTGGGATGCAAGAGCAGGTAGAGCACCAAGAATACAGGTTATCCCTTTGGATTGGGACCAGACACATACTGTAAACCTTTCGATACTCTATGGTAATGCAGGTTTAATACTTAGATATGGCACAGGATTTCCTTACACGCCTTATATTGTCCAGGGAACAAGGGTTGGAAGGAGTCTTACGACAGGTTTAAAAGAAAACAGCGCGAGAAAACCATCCACGTTGACTGCTGATTTTAACTATACCCATGATATTAAGATAAGAAAAGCGACTGCCTCGTTTACTATAAGAATTTTGAACCTCTTTGATGCAAGAAATGAGGAATGGGTATTTGAGGATACAGGTAGAGCTACCTACACCTTACAGGAACGTATAGCTGGTGCAGATGCATCTCCTGATTGGTTTATACGTCCTGATTTTTATTCAGAGCCAAGACAATTACAGATTGGTGTCGCAGTAAAATTCTGACGAAAAATATAAAAAAATAGCCACAGATTTCACCGATTGATAAAATATCTTATCAATACATGAAATGTAAAAGAATCAATGTAATCTGTGTATATATTTTTTAATATTTGATATTTGATTTTTAATTTTTCAATCGGGGGTTTTATGAAAAGATTTGTTTTTCTTGTACTTTTACTTCTCTACAGTTATCTCTTCGCACAAACTGGTTCATTTGTGGAGAGAAGAACGGGTATTCACTCAGGCAATAGGATTAGAACAACATTTTTTAACTTCGGACTTGTTGGAAGACAATCCCAGGCTGAGGATTTCGGTGGAGAGTGGCCGATAAACTCCGGACATGAGTACATCGGTGACGTAAGTTTGCTTGTTGGAGCCGAGATACCCATAATCCTACAGGTTATAGATACAATCATTGGAACAGATACCCTTTACAGGGACAGTACAGCAATCATACATTCAGTTGAGGTCTCAGATGGTCCAAGAGGAAATAATGAATATTCAGTAGACGGAAATACATTCTGGGGGTGGGAGCCTATTCCAGGTTATGCAAGTCCCGATACGGATCTCATTGCTATGAGTCATCTAAGAAAGTCCTGGCCCTCATACTGGCCGGATAAAATGGATGTAGCAGACGACCCAGGATGGCCAGGTTCGTGGAATGGATACTTTGGAAAAGATCAGGCAAATGCGGACCAGGAGAGTTATTTTGTTATGGACGACGACTCAGATGAAGAGTTTCAATTTTATCCTGATTCTACAGATTCAACCAGAAGAGGACTTGGGTTACAGGTAGGGGTAAGAGGATTTCAATGGTCTAATCCGCTTGCACAGGACTGCATATTCTGGCATTATGATATAACAAACATGGGGACCTCTGTTCTGAATAAGGTTTGTTTTGGTATGATAGTTGGTACTATAACAGGCGGTGATGGTGATACAGAGGATGATTGTGCAGACTTTATAAAAGAAGAAAATATTACATATTCTTATGATTATGATGGAGTTGGTGCAGGAGGATGGTACCCCGTTGGATATGCAGGCTATGCATTCCTTGAAAGTCCTGGAGACCCATTTAATGGATTAGATGATGATGGTGATGGAAAAGATGGTCCAGGTCCGATTTTGACAGAAGAAGACTTTGAACCAATAAGCTACTCCGTTGGGAAACAGGTTGTAGTTATAGATTACAATACATTTGATAGAACAGTAACTACTATGCCTGATTCAGGTGTACTCATCCATTTTCTTGGTGACACCCTTAGAATAAACCCTGGAGAAGTACTTACAGAAGACCCCCATAATCGTATAGATGATAATCTAAATGGGTTGATAGATGAAAATGCTGATATACATCTTCTGTTTACTTGTAAATATAAAAACTGGTTAACAGGAGAAGGACTTGATAATTTATTAATAGATGAATCAAGAGACGATGGTATTGACAATGATGAAGACTGGGATGTCACAACAGACGATGTTGGTGCAGATGGAGCTCCAGGAACAGGTGATACTGGAGAGGATGATGGCATCCCTACACCTGGTGAACCAAACTTTGATGCTACTGATAAGGATGAATCAGACCAGATAGGTCTTACTTCATTTTACTTCTTCCATCCATTTAACATGGTGAAATTGAAGGACGATATAAAGCTATGGAATTGTATGAAACCTGGATATTTCAATGTTACTGAACAGAATGTTGACGGTGATTTTATTTACGGCTCTGGTTATTTTTCCTTAAAACCAGGACAAACAGAGAGAATTTCTGTTGCACTCCTTTTTGGGGAAAATGCCGGCGCTATCGTAAGGACAAAACAGACTGTACAAATGATATATAATTGGAACTATAGATTTGCAAGGGCTCCAGATTTACCAACTCTAAGGGCTGTTCCTGGAGATAAAAAAGTAACACTATACTGGGACGACAGAGCAGAGCATACTTTTGATCCCAGGATGGGGTACGATTTCGAGGGATATAAGGTCTATCGTGCAACCTGGCCTACATGGGATGATGCTGGTGAGATCACTGATGGTTATGGCATAGCAAGATTCAATGTTCCTATAGCAAAGTTTGACCTTAAGGACAGTATTATGGGATTTTTCCCTATCGGTTTGGATGGCATTCAGTTTTATCTTGGAAATGATACAGGTCTTCAACATTCATTTGTTGATACCACTGTTCAGAATGGACAAACTTACTTCTATGCAGTTACTGCTTACGACACGGGTTGTGTAGCAGATGGTATTATCCCATCTGAGACATCAAAGTTTGCCTCAGTTGACCAGGCAGGACAGGTAACTACTGCACTAAACGTTGTTGCGGTTACACCTGAGGCACCAGCAGCTGGATATGTTGCACCATCGTTACAGGAGTTAGAGCATATAAATGGATTTGCTACAGGAAAGGTTGAGGTAGAGACCATAGACCCAAAATATATAAGGGATGAACATAAATATCAAGTTACCTTTATAGACTCAAACCTGGCAACTCAATCATTTACACTTGTAGACATCACAGACCCACTTGATTTAGATACAGTCGTTGAAAACTCTCCAAACCTCGAACCCTGGGAAGAAAGAAATGTCGTTCATGGTTTCAGACTCTACCTTGATAATGACAGTTATATAGATATGATTGACAGCCTAACAGGATGGGTTGATACTACTATCCTTCCAATCGATAATATAACCACACTTGTAACACCAGCATACCAGGGGAGAAAATATCCAGCAGACTATGCTATCATATTTAGCGAAGAGATATTAGACACCTCAATCCATCTACAGGTGGGTTATCCATATCCACTGAATTTACCTGCTGTGCCAGTATATTTTACTGTTCTTAATATTAACACTCAGATTCCTGTAAAATTTGCACTCCACGAGATGGGTGGAACTACTGACTCAACTATATCGCCTGAAGAGAGAATAATATTCCTACAGGTTATAGAACCGGATACATCGTTAAACCCAACCTGGGTCATCAAATTCAGTAGCGATACCCTTGCATCCCTTCCTGGAGAGGGAGATACACTTCATTTATATACAACAAAACCATTTCGTTCGAATGATGTATACGAATTTACTATTGAGGGTGCTTCCATAGATAAGGAACAGGCAAAAATAGACCTTGAAAAGATAAAAGTGGTTCCAAATCCCTATTTCGCTGCTGCCACCTGGGAGAAGCCCAACCCTTATACAAGTGGCAGGGGACCAAGGGAAATTCATTTTATACATCTACCTTCAGAATGCACAATAAGAATCTATAACCTGAGGGGTGACCTCATTCAGAAAATAGAACATGAAACTGATTTTGATGATGGAACCTGTATATGGAACATGCTTACAAAGGACAATTTAGATATTGCATATGGAGTATATTTCTATCATATAGAAGCACCAGGGATTGGTGAAAAGACAGGTAAGTTTGCGGTTATAAAATAGGACGCAAATTTGGTCAACGGATTAAACTATTCAACGGATTTAGCGGATTAAACGGATTTTTCTATTTCCTTCTTGGTTAAGTAAAAAATTGCATGCAAAACCGAAGTTTTAGACTTTACTACATATCTTTAAGAACATAAAGTAGGGCAAGGCTTCCTGACTACCCTGTCTACCAACAGGCAGGCGTCAGGCGGGTCAGCCTTGCGGATGCAAACCTAAACATTCTAAGGAATATCTTAACGGAGAGTAAACCAAGGTATGAAATCTGTATATCTGATAATGTTTTTCTCTTTCTTGGTCGCTTCTTCCCCTCTCTTAGCTGAAGAGAAGGGCTCATTTGAAGAGCGGAGAAAAGGAGTTCATGACGCTAACAGGGTGAGAACTACATTCTTTAACTACGGTCTTATTGGCAGAATGTCACCGGCAGATGACTTTGGCTGTGAGTGGCCTATGTTATCAGGGCACGATTATATTAGTGATGTGAGCGTACTTGTTGGAATTCAAGATTCCATAACCATGCAGGTTATAGATACAATCATTGGAACAGATACCATCTATAAAGACACTACAGTGCTCGTTCATCCTGTCGAGGTAAACGATTCCCCCCGTGGAAATAATGAGTATTCTCCTGACGGAACCACATTCTGGGGCTGGGAGCCAATACCAGGATACGCAAATCCTGATACCAATCTTGTTGCAATGAGTGATGCTCCAGAAACCTGGCCTCCATATTGGCCTGATAAACTAAATGACCCTGATGACCCAGGCTGGTCAGGTTCATGGAATGGATACTTCGGCAAGGATGTCTTCAGGGCAGATAAGGAGAGTTATTTTGTTATGGATGACGATTCTGATGAAGAATTTCCATTCTACCCTGATTCCACAGATTCAACAAGAAGGGGTCTTGGGCTTGAGGTGAAGGTGAGGGGTCTTCAGTGGGATTTTCCTCCCCAGTTACAGGATATAATATTCTGGATATATGAGATCAAGAATGTGGGCACAACCCATTATGACACGGTTATGTTTGGAACACTTGTGGGAACGATACCGGGCGGTAATGGAGATACAGAGGATGACTGCGCAGACTACAGTCTTGAGGACAATATAGCATATGCATATGATTGGGACGGTGTGGGTGCGGGTGGTTGGTCTCCAGTTGGGTATGCCGGATATGCATTCCTCAGGACACCAGATGATTTGGGCCTCACCAGTTTCTACTACTTTCATCCCTTTAATCGTGTGAAGCTCAGAAACGATGAGCAGTTATGGGAGTGTATGGAACCGGGATACTTTGTAAACCAGGGAAATAATGTTGACGGAGATTTTATTATAGGCTCGGGATACTTTTCCCTCTCCCCTGGAGAAACGAAAGAGGTTATTACGGCTATAGTTATGGGAGAGGACTCATCAAGTCTTCTACATAATGTTAGAAATGCAAAATCATTTGTAGATGGGAATTTCGCCTTCAATAGCCAACCTGTGATTATTACCTTCCCCTGTGGAGGCGAGGAGTTGAGCGGAGAGGTCACTATAACCTGGGAGAACGAGGGTGCCAGTTCGGTTAATATCTTCTACAGTTCTGATTGGGGAGAGAGCTGGGATTGGGTTGCGATGGGAGAGCTCAATGATGGAGAATACCTGTTGAACACAGAAGAATTTCCTGATGGTATTGGTTATCTTCTATACCTTCAGGTCGTCGATGAGAATAATGTAATTACCGGTGAATACAGAATGGACTCTGTCTTCACCATAAACAATCCAGGCAATGCCATCCCTGAGGTAGTTATCCTATCACCACAGGGAGGAGAGTGCGTAACGGGTGAATTTGAAGTGGAATGGATAGCCGGTGATGCTGATGGTGAGGATATAATCATTGATATATTTCTAACCAATAACGATGGAGTCTCCTATGAAACTATCACCACAGATGAGATAAATGACGGTGTATATAACTGGGATACCCCTTATGCACCCAATGGTATAAATTCAAAACTGAGGATTCTGGCAAGGGATCAAGTAAGTTGTGGTGAAGATACATCTCTACTCTTCACTATTTATAACCCACGTGTGATACTTCCCGATTCCAATATTCTTCACTACCAGGGATATGGTACAGGTATCTTCTCTGTTCGTATTGTGGATTCTGCTCAGATAACAAACTACACCTACAGGGTGACCTTCGATACCACCGGGGATTATAAAACCTATAGTGTTTACAACCAGACCTCCCAACAATTCCTGATTCTTGATGACCCTCATCTATCGGGTAATGCTGAAGGACCTCTCTTTGACGGTTTCAGACTTCTGATTGATGATGAGGAACTATCTGTCAACGATTCCCTGAGTGGATGGATAAGCGGAGATTGCAATTATGAAATATCAGTTGACCTTTCGATTACTCCATTGTTCATGGGAACTCCATTTCCAGTTGACTTAGAATTCATCTTTTCTGACACGATTGTTGATACATCAACAGAATACCAGATTGGATATCCTTATCCCTTAGATCTTCCTGCACAACCAACCAAGTTTCTTGTATGGAATGTCACAAAGAACAAGAAAGCAAAATTCGCATACTGTGACAGGGATGATAACGGAATATCGAACAACGATTTTGTATTCCTTCTACATGAGCGGGATACAGAGCTCATCCCGAGTTGGAATACGCACTTTGAAGAACCTGTGGAACCCGTTGCTCCCGGTGAGGGGGATACACTTTTTATTCACATTGACAAGCCCTTTACCCCGGAGGATACTTTTCTCTTCTCTATGGGGACAATAGAGGGGATAAACATCGACAATGTAGTTGAACCACCTTCGTTTTGGTTGTCAATGGGTTATCCCAATCCATTCAGTTCAAAGACGGTTATAAGTTATCACCTTCCCATAGTATCAATGGTCAATATAAAGATTTACAACATTCTGGGGCAGGAGGTTAAGGCAATCATAAATGAAAAGCAAAAAGTGGGTTATCATTCAGTAGTATGGGATGGTAGAGATAATGAGGGTATCGATGTCCCCTCAGGAATCTATTTCTACAGAATTGTTGCAGAAGTAAAGAACGGTGTAAGATACGACGAAACCCGTAAGATAGTTCTTTTGAGATAAGAGACTAGAGGGGTCAGGTCTTCAGATTTCAGTTTTGTAGGACGCAGATTAACGCAGATGATAGAAAACTCACTACAAAGGCACAAAGAAAAAAAACTTGGTATTCTGGGTGCATGTTTTAGATGATTTCGAAATTTAGAACTCTGAAATTTAAAAAAGATTGGAGAAAAGAAGAATAATCTTGTGAATATCCCAGCCCCGCACCTATGTATAGGTGTGGGGTGAATGTAAACTCGTGGTTTCAATAAATTTAAATTTTGATATTTGATTTAATTATCGGGGGTGTTATGCGTAAATTTATTTTTATTCTTTTTCTCATCATTGCTTTTTCTGCGAGCGGAGAGGTTACAAAGGTTGGAACAACCGCTGCTCCATTTCTCACGATACCTGTGGGTCCACGGGCACTCGGAATGGGAGGTGCATTCGTATCCATTGCTGATGATGCCACTGCCATGTTCTGGAATGTGGCTGGAATTGGAAAACTTACTCATATTGAGGCTGTCTTAATACACACAAACTGGATTTTCGATACATACTTTGAATATGCAGGAGTGATAATTCCAGTCCCTGGTCTGGGCACTTTTGGTGCAAACTTTACCTATATGAATCTCGGTGAGATGGAACAGACTACAGAGGCAGATCCTGATGGAAATGATATAAAATTTTCATGTGGGAGCTTCTCATTCGGTCTTGCCTTTGCAAGGCAACTTACAGATAGATTTTCCATTGGTATAAATGCAAAGTATATACAGGAAAACATAATGAATTGCAGTGCAACAGGATTTGCAATAGACATAGGAACCCTTTTCAGGACACAGTTCAAGGATGCAAGATTGGGCTTAAGCATATCAAACTTCGGTACCAAGATGCAGATGGCAGGGAACGACCTTCTTGTCCAACACGATATAGAACCCGGTATTTCTGGAAATAATCCATATATAAATGCCTTTCTCTCAACAGGAAGCTTTGACCTTCCTCTCATTTTAAGGGTTGGTTTATCCATCGATCTGATTAATACACCCAAAAACCTTCTCACACTGTCCTGTGATGCACTTCATCCAAATGACAATACCGAATCGTTAAACATTGGTACTGAATATGTATTTAATAATTTAATATCTCTTAGAGCAGGTTATAAGGCAATCTACAGGACAGACTCAGAAGAAGGATTTACATTCGGTGTAGGACTCTCTAAAGGATTCCCAGGCTTCTTGAGGTTTAAGGTTGATTATGCATATGAGCTTTTTGGAAGACTGAATGATGTTCAGAAGTTTGGCGTAGCAATGGAGTTTTAAATGAGAAATATTGAGTATTTGATATTATTTAGTGTTATATTTATAATACCTAAAGCATCCCAAGCTTGGAGTGAGTATTATCCTGATTCAGCAGTTGTTATTGGAAGGTCTTACCATGGATTCGCAACTGGTCAAGTAGGTGGAAATCGTGTTGTTGTAAGAGATAGTAAAGGCTGTATACATGTGGTATTCCATACAGGCATTGGATACAACTATGCAGATAGCACTGAGATATACTATGTTTTTTCAAGTAATAATGGAATAGACTGGTCTGAACCTATAAATGTGAGCAGGACCGATAGTGCTTGTTCATTAGAACCCAGTCTTGCAATTGATAGTGAGGACTGTTTACATTGTGTATGGAAACAGTTTGTCACAGATACGACAATTCCAACTCAAGGTTACTATGACCTCTTTTATAGCAAATATGATGGTATAATTTGGAGCGAACCGGTTAATATAAGTAATCTTCATTCGGTTTCTAATACTGGTGATTATTCTTCTTTGGTAATTGACAGTAACGATAATCTTCATGTAGTGTTTGATGTACCTAATGCAAAGGGAGATTGGGATATATTCTATACCAGTTATAACGGTACAACATGGAACGAGCCATATAATGTATCAGACGATAATTATGATTCTGCTTTTCCTTGCCTGGCAATCGATTCAGGTGATACTCTCCATCTAGTATGGAGGAAAAGGATTACAAATCGACCTATTATGTATAGCAAATATAATGGTGTATTATGGACACTTCCAATAGTGATAAGTGATAATTTTTTTGGATGTGGAGCTTGCATTACTGTAGACTCGAATAATGATAGACACGTTGTTTTCGGTGGAGATAATATATACTATACAAAGTATGAGACAGGTTCCTGGAGTTATCCAATAAATATAAGTAATAGTGATTCTGGCTCTTATAGAGGTAATATTTCTGTAGATACACTTGATAAACTTTATATAGTTTGGGAAGAAGGAGCAAACATATTTAGGGATATATATTTTATCACATTCAATGGTTCTTCATGGTCTGGACCAATGAATTTGACTCAGGACACAGTTGGTTCATACTGTCCTAAACTTGGTTACCCAGTATCATCTGATGGTGTAGACCTTATCTGGACGAGTGGTCTTTGGTCTCAACGTCCTTATGATATTGTATACATGAGACTAAATGTGGTGCAGGGGATAGAAGAGGACCGAAATCTTGAGTCACGAATTGAGAACATCTTACTTTTTCAGAATAAGCCGAACCCCTTTATTCAGTTTACCGATGTAAGCTTCCAGATAACTACTACCGGAATGGAATCTTATCCAGTTCAACTCAAGGTATACAATATAAATGGAAGAGAGATAAAAGAATTAGTAGATGGGTATAAATCTGCCGGATTACATTCGGTCTGGTGGGATGGAAAAGACAATAGAGGAAAAAATGTTGTAAATGGAATATACTTCTTAAGATTAAAGGTAGGAGAATTTTATGATGTAAAGAGGATGCTTTTAATAAGAGATTAAAAGGGAGTATTATGAGATTAAAACTGACAGCTATCATAGCACCAGCGATAATGCTGGTATCGAGTCTTTTTTCTTCCCCATTGGGCTGGAGACCTGATGTATATATAGGTAATCCCAGTGTCATATCCTATTCTATAGCAGGGGGTGAAGTCATACATATAGCCTGTTCAGATTATTATAATAATAAATGTGGCGGATTGCGCTATAAGAGATCGTTTGATGGCGGAATTGTATGGGAAACAGGAGGAAGTTTACCAAATGAAGGTAATTTTTCTATTCGACGATACAATCTCCATTTAGTAGCTGAGGAGGGATTATTGGGATTAACCTGGTATACAAAAGGAATAAACTCTTCTGGAGACATTATAAACTTTGTCAATTCTTACAATGGTGGAGATACCTGGAGTGACCGCTACGATGTTGGGTGGGGAAGCAATAGTGTTCTTACCAGAGGGGATGGTTTGTTTCATACAGTCTGGGAAAGTAATAGAGTCTCCGAAAATAATTACGAAATCTATTTCTCACAATCTACAGATAGTGGTGTTACCTGGGAGGCTCCCACAAATCCCAACCCGTTAGATGGTGCAATGAGGCTCACAGTAGCAGACAGAAATTCCTGGCATCCAGCAATAGCAATTAATGATGCTGGAATACACGTAGTATGGGCTGATAATAGATCTCTTGATACAACCAACTATGAAATTTACTACAACCAGTCACTTGATGGAGGGATAACATGGACACATGGTTTAACAGGATACCCACTGACAACAGAAATCGGTACTTCCGAGTTTCCTTCAATATCCACTTACGGAAACAGTATAGTAATTGTCTGGCAGGATAACAGGAATGGACTGGATGAGATTTTCTTTAAACGTTCAACAGACAATGGTGTAAATTGGGAAACTGATACATATATCTCAACGGGACGCTGTCCTTCTATAACTTGCGATGAGGATGGTGTTCATATTGTATGGTCGGATGATGTTAGTGAAACTAATTCTGAGATATTCTATATTAAATCAACTGACTGGGGAACCACATGGGAATCGGTTACAAGACTCACCTATGCAGAAGGTTCATCAGAATCTCCGAAGATAATAGCTGATGACTGGGGTAGACACGTTATCTGGAAAGATTCCAGAGGTTATAATTCCCTTTACTATAAACAGAACGATATAATTCCACCATCTGCTCCAGCAGGTTTATATGTAGATGCAATAGGTCTTTATCCTCGTTATGTCGCTGTTATATTCGATTGGCTCGATAATTCTGAACCAGATCTTGATGAGTACTATGCCTATAGAAGAATAGGTGGTCAAAGCTGGGAATGGAGAGGTTCGAGTTGTGAGAGTTACTGGCAGGATAATTGTAATTATGATACTCATTACTGGTATCACGTTACAGCGATTGATATAGCAAAGAATGAGAGTGCGGTTTCCAATATAGTTCATGTTTATGTCCCACGTCCAGGTTCTATGATGATTGGAGTGATAGGTAATATAACACCTTCACCATATTTGGTTCAGCGAACAGGTTATAGAAACTGTGGAAATACACTTGAATATACTATTGATTATGACACAGAAGAATTAATATATAGATTCCAGAATCTTAACCCTCGAAAGGAATATCTTCTAACGATAATCCATTATAAAGAAGACACTCCCTGCATTCAATCACTCAGAATTGATAGTTTAACCCTTTTTGCTAACTTCTTGGTCACTAACAGACCGGGATTTAATGCAATATGGATACCTCAAGAAACATATGAGGATAGTATAATACAGGTAAACATTCATAAGGTGACTGGTGATGATGTTGTAATATCTGAAATAATATTAGGTGAATTTGATGAGACATTTGAAATTTATGGCAGAAATGGTGGAGGAACCCAAACTGCTGGTAGTAATACACCTATTACTTATTATATATCTGTCTCTCCAAATCCAGCGAAGAATGACATGACAATCAGTTTTGGTATTCCGAGGGAAGAAAGGGTCTCTCTTAATGTTTATGATATAACTGGTAGGGAGGTAAAGAAACTTGTGGATAGTAAATTTGAAGCTGGTTATCATACTATAAAATTGAATCATATGAGTCTTCCCTCAGGTATCTATTTTGCAAGGCTTGTAACAGATGGGTTTAATGATACAAAAAAGATTGTTTTATTGAAATAAAATTAAATTAATACTGGAGGTGGTGTGGATAAGAACAGGGTTTATCACCCGTGAATATGGTTTCTTGTATTTTTATTCTGTGATACTCTCATAAATACAGTTTGAGTAAGTATAAAATTAAACGGTATTTATGAGCAGAGAAGGGAGGATGTATGTCAAAGAAGCTAAGTGCTGTCCTTATAATCCTGCTTATTGCAGGAATAGGATTTGCACAAAATACTGTAACGTTCAATATCAATATGAGCGTGCAGGCAGTAATGGGTACTTTCATTCCAGGAACTGACTCAGTTGTAGTAAGAGGAGGTACGGCACCACTTGATTGGGGTGGATATGACAATCTACTCGTTGACCCTGAGGGTGATAGCATATACACCCTTACTCTCGACTTTGGTGTAGCTACAGGTACTGTTGAGTATAAGTATGTGATGAAGCCTGCAGGTGGGTCTGACGTCTGGGAGAGTGTAACCAACAGGACATTTGACCTGACTGGTAATCCGATAGTTCTTGATACTGTCTATTTCGACAACGTTTCTGGAGTTCCTGTCGAGGGAACGGTTATCTTCCAGGTTGACCTGAGAGTACAGGAGGCAGTGGGTAATTTTTTCCCTGGGGTTGACCATGCCACTGTAAGGGGTGCACCAGCTCCCCTCGCCTGGGAGGAATCATCAGCTCCTGAGATGCAGCCATGGGATACCATCTATACTGCTTCTGTAGACTTCAATATGCCTATAGGTAGTGAGATTCAGTATAAATACCATATCTGTCCTGACTCACTCTGGGATAATGCAGAGGAGTATGATGGTACATGGGAAAGTGGTGACAATAGGATTCTGCTTTATGAACCTGATGAAACTGGTTTTCAGATAGTTCCTCTAAGATATTTCGATGATGTTGGTCCTGAGGATATACTACTACAGGATGTTACAACGATATATCGCGTGGATCTGGATCCTGTCTTCGATGCAATCGCTGATCAGGGATACTGGTTTGCTGATGGCGCCCTGGATACTGTCTACAGTGTTGATAGTATGTATGTAGCAGGTGGCACCCCTCCTCTGCAGTGGGTATGGGACCTGCCTATCTATCCTGAGGAACTCAGGATGTATGATGATGGTGTAGACCCTGATGCAACTGCAGATGATACGGTCTATACAGCTGGAATTCTCTTCCCAACAGGTACTCAGAAGAGAATCGAGTATAAATATGGCGTAAATGGTCTTGATACAGAGGCAGGTTTTGCAATGAACCACTTCTGCTTCCTGGAAGACACAGGGGATACCTATCTACTACCACCCATGCTGTTTGGTTCGCTAACTCGTGACGTTACACTAATTGATGATGTTGCAGAAGACGATGTGAACGGCGAACCTGTTTTGATAGGAGAACTTGTCACTGTAGAGGGTGTTGTAACTGTTGCTGACGAATTCAGTGCCCCCGGTTATATCCAACCAGTAGTAAATGGCAAGCAAACTGTCGGTGTAGCTGTATTTGATTACGATACATATAAAGCTTATGCAAAGGTTGGGGACCATGTATTGATAGTAGGGACAGTTGCATTCTACAATGGACTGACCGAGATTGCAGATATTATCTCATATGAGATTAGAGATAGAGACGTCGCATACGATACTATCATCATAACCTGTGCTGACCTGGGTGACACTCTTGGTGAAGATTACGAGGGAAGACTGGTAAAGATATTGGGTGTAACAACATCGGATGAGTTCCCTGATGAAGGTAGCAACGCTAATATCACAATTACAGATGCTACAGGCAGTTGTACAATGAGAATAGATAAGGATACGGATATTGATGGAACCACCGCACCCACAGGGTTCTTCGATGTTGTGGGAGCTGTTTGCCAGTATGATTCAGACGCACCCTACTGGAGTGGATACCAGATAATGCCTCGCTTACTTGGTGATATTCTTGTAGGTATCGAGGAGGATGAGGATTATCCAAGTGTCTATGCACTCTCTCAGAATCGTCCAAATCCCTTCAATAAAACGACTACAATCAGCTATCAGTTACCTAAATCCGGGAATGTGACAATAGGTATTTATAATATACTTGGTGAAAAGATAGCTACACTGTTGGATGGACCAGCGAAAGCAGGTTCCCATAATGTCTACTGGAATAGAAAAGACAATAGAGGAAACATGGTAGCCAGTGGAATCTACTTCTGCAAGATGCAGGCAAGGACGGAATCAGATAGGCTATTTAAGACAACAAGAAAACTCGTTGTGCTTGATTAGGCAATCTCTATATAGACATTGAACTTGCATGTGGTGAGGAGGGGGAAGAAATACTTCCCCCTCCTATTGGCACAAATTGAATTTGTTTATAGTTAACCCACCGCTAAAGCAGTGGGCTACATAAAATTTGTTATTATTCTATCTGAAATAAATGGAGGTGATATGAAGGAATTCATGTTTATCCTTATGCTTCTTGCTCCTCCATTACTCTCTCAGGACCAGGCATGGTGGGAACCAGAAAATCCTTCTCCCGGGGATTCTGTAAGTATTTTTTATAATGTAAGACAGGGAACACTACCTGAGAGTAGCAGTTGGATTAAACTACACTGGGGCATAAATGGATGGGATGAGCCGCCAGAAGTTCTCTGGCCTCCAGGCACAACACCATGGGGAGATGGTCATGCTGTAGAATCACCTATGATGCAGGATAATGACACAATATGGTCTATATCACTTGAAACCAATCAATCAGTAGAAATTATAGATTTTGTTTTCCATAACAACCTTGATCAGTGGGACAACAACTCGGGACAGGATTGGCATATATACTTAGGTGAAATTCCATCGACAATTCCTGTAAGTTTCATTCTTGACACCCGCAGCTGTAATTTTTCGTATACAGGCTCATCCATATCCCAGGTAAATCTTGCTGGTTCATTCAATGGATGGTCAACCACTGCAATGCCTATGATACAGATGGTCAATCCATATATTTGGCTGAGATGGGTTGACCTTGTTGAGGGAACACATGAATATAAGTTTGTCATTAATAACTCAGTATGGACCACTGACCCTGATAATCCACATTATACAGGAGAATTTCAGAACGCAGTAATAATTGTAGAAAAGGACCCTAATCCAAAAATATATATAGACTCACCTCTTTGTGGTTCTGTATTCTATGACATCGATACCTTGAATATACATGCGTGGGTTACAGAAGGTGACGATGAAATACCTTTGGATGAGTCTACAATTGTAGTAAAACTTGATAGTTTTCCTATCACACATACTTTTGACCCAGATTGCCTAACAATTACTGCAAATGTAAACGAAATATCTTATGGCCTCCACTTAGCATCTATATCATTATCAGATACAGCTGGAAACTTTAGAGAAGAAACTTCTTCATTTGGCATATACCCTGAAGGAAGCGGGTATTATTCTGTAGATGCCATATGTGATGAAAATTATTTATATCCTGTTTATATTCCTGAGGGTTCATCTGATATAATGGACATTAATATAAAAAAGAACATCGATTCGCTTGCGTTTACAGTTCGTGTAAGATATCTTTCAGAATACACAAAACTCGGAATACAAATTTCAACAACAGATGTTGCACCTGTGGTAGAGGTTCCCCCTCCTTTAGAAATGAAAACAAGAGAATGGAATGGTAATGGTATCTTCTTCACTATAATGGATACTTCCTCTCCATTTTTTAATCCCGATTTAGATAACAGAGTATATATCCAGAGATACCCACCTGTACTTGATGATTCCATAAATGTATTAATATCAGGAGATAGTCTGGTTTTCCAGATAGGTATCTCACTCCTTGAGGAAATTCTTGGCAGCTATAACGTTCCCTGGTACTTTTACCTATTTTCATTTATCCCTGACCTTGAGGCAGATTCATCAATAGGAGGAAGTGACCACTATATAGACCCGGATATATATGACGTAATGTTTTTTGAGAACAGAGAACTTCAGGAGAAACTCCTTGCAAACTATATACCTGACGGTGAACTTGGTGGTCCAAGAATGGCATCCCTTGATGCGGTTGGAAGAGGGATTGAAGGGATAGAGGCATACGATATAGATAGCTCACTCTTTAATCCTGGACCGGTTGTTCGTCTTTTGACCCGAAGTGGTATCGTATATGATTCGATATATACAATTGATGGCACAATAAGTGACAACTCTATTGCAGAGGCGATTCTGACCATAAATGGAATGGATACTACGATATCTGTTACATCAGGCTTTTTCTCTGCATCCATATTACTTGATGAGGGAGATAATATCATATCCTGCAGGGCACAAAATAGCGAGGGATTCTTTGGCTTTTCACCCTCAATAAATCTGGAATTGATCGTCGACCATAAACCAAAGGCAATTATTGATACGGTATTTTTTGTAGGTGAGAGCATCTTTGTTGCTGGAACCTCAAGTTATGACCCTGATGGAGATGGACTAACGTATCTCTGGTATCCTGATAGCCTTAATCCAGAGGAAATATTTTTTAGTGAACCAGAATCAGTCATTACATCATTCTCTATACCCTCTACTAATGGTGAATACTATTTCAATCTGAGTGTAGAGGACCCTGATTCAAATCATGATTTTGCAAGAGCTTTTATTACAGTAAGTGACAGTGGAGTTAGTATAGCAGGTACTGACAGCATCTCAGAATGGCTTAGAAATGCAATTATATATGAAATTTTTGTCCAGTCATTCAGTGATAATGGTGATTTTGATGCGATAAGTGAGAGGATAACTGAGATTAAAGACCTTGGGGTGAATTGTATATGGTTTATGCCCATAAATAAGAGTACATATACCAATGGATACTCCGTTACGGATTACTACGGTATAAGGACAGATTATGGAACAGAAGAGGACCTGAGAGAATTCCTGTCACTTTGTAGAGATAATGGTATAAAGGTAATAATTGACCATGTAGTAAATCACTGTTCGAACCAGCATCCCTGGATGATAGATGCACAGTGCTTTGGGGAATACTCTCACTTCTATCATAATTTTATGTGGGGTCCAGGTGGAAATTATTACTATACAGCAGGTGCTGATTTGCCTGATTTAAACTATGGAAATGAACACCTGAAGAAATACCTTCTTGATATGGCTGTGTACTGGTTAAGTGAGTTTGACCTATATGGATTCAGGTGTGATATGGCATGGGCAGTAGAGAACAGAGACCCTGAATACTGGATAACCTGGAGAGAGATACTTAAATCAAAAAAGCCAGAAGCCTTCTTACTTGCTGAGGCAACTTCAACAAACTTCATATACTTTGACTCAAGATTTGATGCAGCCTATGATTGGAATCTACACCATGAATCACCTGCAAGCTTTGCCAATATATTTGATGGTGGTGTTACTGGAAGTGAGATTAACACACTGCATAATGCCATTAGAAATTTTGGTTATCCATTTCCAGAGGATAGGTTCCCCCTAAGATTCCTTGAAAACCACGATGAAACAAGATATATTGCATATAATACACTCGAGCAGACAAAACTCATGGCTGCACTACTCCTCACCATACCAGGTATGCCACTCATATATTCTGGACAGGAGGTGGGTGAAGTCACATTGAGGGATAAGATAGACTGGAGTGATCCCAATAATTTAAGACCATACTATAAAAAACTATGCTGGATAAGAAATAATTTCTCTTCTATAAGAAATTCAGAGCTTACCCGTTTAAGCACATCTTCACAAACAGTATATTCATTTTACAGGAAAAATAACGAAAACATAGTGATATGTGGTTTTAACTTCTACTCTGGTGGTAATTACACAATATTTAATATACCAACTGCTGAACTCGGAATACATCCAGATTCCACTTACTACATGAACGACGTACTTAACAATGAATATATACAGGTTTCTGGTTCAGGTCTATCAAATTTTGGAACAAACCTCCCGGGATATGGTGCAAAGATATTCGTCCTATCTGATTCAATACTAATTGGAATCGAAGAACCTGCTTTCTATGTAAATAAACTCAATCAAAACCATCCGAATCCATTCAAAGGAACTACAGATATTAGATTTCAGATACCAGATTTCAGTAAAGTCTCCTTAAAGATATACGATGTTTCTGGAAGATTGGTCAGGACACTTATAGATGGTAAGCTCGATGCGGGTTATCACAGGTCAAGATGGGATGGAAAAGATGAAGAGGGAAGAAATGTCGGTGCTGGTATCTATTTTTGCAAATTCGCCAATAATCAGTTCAGTGATACACGCAAGATGATTCTTGTGAAGTAGTTAGTATATTACTATGCCGCCATCTCTTTGTATCCAAGTGAGAATGCCATTGTAATAGCATCATATTCACATTTCTTAAAACAGAGTGCACAACCTATGCACTTTTGAAGTTCAACCTTGTGTTGTGAGCCCTTATCTCCTGTTATCGCTTTTGTCGGGCAGATTGGTTTGCACTCCTCACATCCAATACAATTAGTTCCTATAATTGCCTTTGGTCTTGAAACTGCTTTATCAACTATACATTTAGTTGGACATTTAAATATACACAAAATCGCATTTTCACATTTCTTTGGATCTATCCTTGCAATATTATCTTCAACTGTTATCGCACCATAAGGACAGTTCTTTTCACATAATCTGCAAGCTATACAACCAATATCACACGCCTTTCGTACAACTGGACCCCTGGCTCTTGAATTACAGGCTACATATACCTTCTGTGTTTTAGGTATAAGTTCCAGAACATCCCTGGGACATTCCTCAACGCAAATACCACATCCAGTACACTTATCGCTATCTATAATTGGCAATCTATCACTTCCCATCTTGAGCGCACCAAACGGGCAAACTTCCTCACAATTTCCGTACCCAAGACAACCATACTCGCATGCCTTATTTCCCTTCTGTATCAGGTTTGCAGCGGTACAGTCCATTAGACCAGCATAATCAAACCTCTCTTTTGCTTTATCTTTACTGCCCTGACATCTTAATACTACTACCATAGGCTCAACCTGTGATGCTGCAACACCGAGTATCTCAGATACCTTTTCGTCAACTTCCTGTCCACCGACAGGACAGAAACCAGCACTCTTCCCCTGTTTGGCTAAAGCTACTGCAAATGCTTCACATCCAGGGAAACCGCAGGCACCACAATTTACACCTGGCAGTACTTCTATAAGCTCCTTCTCAACCTTAGAAGGTATAACTGCAAGTTTTGTATACGCAAATGTAAGACCTATACCAAGTATTAATCCAAGTCCCCCAAGTATCATAACAGCAGTCATTACAGTCATAATTCCTCCGTTATCAAATAGTGTTGTGTTAAATATCAACCACACCCCGCCTTTGACGGGGCAGGGAGGTCACAGAGATTATTTATCCCGAAGAAAGCGGGACAGATTTTTTTCTCTGTGTTCTCCTAAGCACTATGTTTTTCTAATTCATATAATAGAACAAAAGATAATAATCCCTTTAATCTAATAGTGCCGGTACTTTAAAAGAAAAATATATTTATTCGAAGAGTTCTATGGAGAAGTTCTCAAATCTTTCACCCCTATTTCGGAACCTTAGATTCACCCTGTTAAATAGTTACAAAGTTAAGTATAAGTATTCACTCATGGTACTTTATTTAACAGGGGAACCACAGAGTAACCAAAGAGTTCTTATTTCTTTTTCACTCAGCGCTCTCTGTCCCGCTTCCTTCGGGATCTCGCTAAGGCGGGACGACCTCTGTGGTTACAGTTCTGTGGTTTATTTCATAGTATCAAATAGATGGTATTATAAATAACTTAATCACAGATGCAGGGTATCTTCCCGCACTTCGGGCATCCATTCTCGTATTTAGCTATTGCCTTCTGCATATTAACATTCAGTATATTTGCTACAGAAAAAAGCCAGGCAGCACAGTCAGCAAGTTCTTCTTCCATGCCATCCTTACATCTTATTGCCCTTGCAAGTTCACCTATTTCCTCTATAAGCCAGCTAAATGTACCTTCAATACCCCTACTTTTATCTTTTTTCAAATATATGTCCCTTATCTTTTTCTGAAATTCTAATACAGTCATTTCGTTCCTCCAGAAAGAAATCCTACATGTATTAAATCACGCTCATATAAGTTTATTCATATCCTCTCATGTTAGTTACTTCAGTGTTTATCATACTGTTTGAAATCATTTCTTTCCTATAAGCTCCATAATTAAGGTAGATGATTCCTCAATCGATTTTGATGTAACATCAATCACTATCCAACCCATCTTATTAAATATCTGTATGCTGTATTTTATCTCTTCTTCTATTCTGTCTATATTCGAATAACTGTCAATATCATGGATTTTCAGACGACTCAACCTTGCCATTCTTATCGCCTGAAGTCTATTGGGGTTAATTGTCATTGCTACAATCTTATTTTTATCTATTTCGTAAAGCTGGTGTGGAGGTTCAAACCCTAAAACTATTGGTACATTTGCTACTTTATATTCTCTATATGAAAGATAGATACTTATTGGTGTCTTAGATGTTCTGGATACTCCAACAAGAACAAGGTCAGCAAGATTAAGTTCCTCTGGCTTTGCTCCATCATCATGATTAACAGCAAAATCTATTGTTTCAATCCTTGCAAAATAATCCTCATCAAGATGTCTGAATAAACCAGGAAGTGCAAGTGGTGAAATCTCAAGCAGGTCTGTGAGTCTTGTAAGAATAGGACCCATAATATCAATGGCTGGCACAGCTAATCTTATTCCTTCCTGATGCATTGTCTTCCTTAACTCAGGCGAAACAAGTGTAAAGGCAACAATCCCGTTGACATTACTGGCATCTTTAACAGCCTTTTTTACCTGTTGTATGTCTCTCACATACTGAACCTTATGAAGTATTGCCATTGAAGTATCAAACTGTGAAAGGGCAGCCTTAACCACAAGCTCACAAGTATGCCCTGTCGCATCTGATACAACAAATATATGCCTAAACCTCTCCGGCTTTGGACTATTTGATTTACTTTCCATTTTTAATTCTTTTCATCAACTCAGGAACTACCTCAAATAGATCACCAACTATCCCAAGGTCAGCTATATTAAATATGGGGGCATCTGGGTCTTTGTTTATTGCGATGATGTAGTCAGACGAAGACATGCCTGCAAGGTGTTGAATGGAACCCGATATACCACAGGCTATGTATATTTTAGGTCTTACAGTCTTGCCTGTTTGACCAACCTGGTGAGAATACGGTATCCAATCATCATCTACAGGAGGTCTTGATGAACCAAGTGCTGCCCCAAGAAGGTTGGCAAGTTCCTGCAATAAAGAAAAATTTTTAGGGTCCTGTAGTCCTCTCCCACCTGATACGATTATATCAGCATCTTCAAGGTTTACCTTTTGTGTCTGGTCAATCTTTTTCTTAAGAAACCTGGTTTTATGTGGCTTGGGTTCAAATTCGTCAATTATAACATCCCCATTTCTTTCCTTTTCTAATGCCTCCTCCATAACCTTATATCTTACAGTAGCCATCTGTGGTCTTTTATGTTCACAAATAATTTTAGCCATTATATTTCCCCCAAAGGCAGGCCTGGTTTGAACTAAAAGTCCGTCCTCGTTTATGTCGAGTCCTGTACAATCCGCTGTAAGACCTGTCTCCAATCTCGCAGCAACCCTTGGGAGAAGACTTCTGCCTTCTGATGTTGCGCCCGCAAGAACTATCTCAGGTTTATACTCCTCTATTAGATAGACAAGGGCATCTGTGTATGGTTCAACTAGGAATTCCTTAAATGCCTTATTTCTCAATATGTACACCTTATCTGCACCCCTTTTTATTACTCCATCTACCATTTTATTATCAGGAGGAAAAATATCATCACCAATAAATGATACTGACAGTTCTACTTTCAACTTATCTGCCAGTTCCCTGCCCTTTGAGAGTAGTTCATATACAACTTTGTGAACTCCATTGTCTATTGTTTCACCAAATATCATTACACCAAAATAATCAGAAGGTTTCTCTTTTGAAATCCCCTTTTTTATCACTATAGCACCAAGGGGACATTCTGGTACACATGCACCACATAGAGTACATTTATCAAGGTCTATTTGTGCTTTTTCCTTCTCAACCATTATTGCTTCATACGGACATACTGACACACAATCCCCGCAACCATTACAACTCTCTGTGATTACCTTTATAGACATACTACCTCCAAATAAGGGTCAGGTCTTCAGATTTCAGTTTTATATCATTAAATTTTGCTCTATTTTACCTATTTGATTCATGACATATTTATTCTCTCAACCTTAATTGAGTCTCGATATATCGCAGTGTAATTAAGACTAACTTTTCTATAAATAGAGCGTGCCTCAAACTCCCGTAATAACAGATAATAGTACGTTTAACAATGGGAGGGTTTATGAGATTGCTTCGTCATCCGTCAATTTGTCATACTTCTTTACAGACGATGGATTCCTCACAATGACAACTTAATGTCTCTGTCATTGCGAGACTGAACGAAGTGAAGTCGTGGCAATCTCATCCCTTTATAACAAATTCTCCTATGATGAGATACTCTTAAGAAACTTGAGTATTTTATCTGCTGCTTCTTCCTTGCTTCCTGTAAATTTCTCACCTGCTTTCTTACGTTCGGGTGTAAATATCTTTACAACACAGGTGGGTGAACCTGACAACCCAACCTTTTTTTCATCAGCCCCAATATCCTCTAACCCCCATTGAGTAATCTCTGCACTTTTAGCCTTCATTTTTCCCCGCAATGAAGGTAATCTGGGGATATTTATTTCTTTAACAACTGTGAATACAGCCGGGAGAGGCGTTTCTATCACTTGATACCCCCACTCGGTCATCCTTTCAACTACAGCCCGGTTTTCATCTATTTCCTCTATCTTCCTGATATAAGTAACCTGTGGTATTCCAAGCGATTCTGCCAGTTCTGGCCCAACCTGAGCAGTATCTCCGTCTATTGCCTGTTTACCACACATTATTAAATTATAATCACCTATCTTTTCGATAGCCTTCTTCAGTGTGTAGGACGTTGCAAGAGTATCTGCACCTTTAAACCTCTGATCAGTCAAAAGAATGGCCTTATCTGCTCCCATACCTATAGCCTCCCTTAAAACATCCTCTGCCTGTGGTGGTCCCATGGATATCACGATTATCTCAACCTCCTTACTCTCTTTTATCCTCAAAGCTTCTTCAACAGCATAGGCATCAAGAGGATTCATTATAGAAGGCACACCTTCCCTTATGAGCGTATTTGTCTCAGGGTCAATCTTCACGTCCTGTGTATCAGGAACCTGCTTTACACTTACAATAATTCTCATATGGCATCCTTTTCTTGTTTTATCTGACATTACCTTTCCAAATCTATTTAATGATCCTTTAGTTTATAAAATTTCTTATTCTCAAGCCAATTTTCAACCTTATTAAGTGAAAAGGTATTTATCACATCTTCCTTCTCTGCCCATCCCCTTCTTGCAGTCCCAACACCAAATTTCATCTGGTTAAGTTTATCCCTGCTATGTGCATCTGAGCAGATTGAGAATTTAGTACCGTATTTCTTAGCCTCCCTCACATTTACGTCTGAGAGGTCTAATCTGTCAGGATATCCATTTATTTCCATTAAAACGTTATTCTTAGCTGCCTCTTGAAATATCGTCTTCAGGTCAATTTTATATTCTGACCTGCCGGATAACAACCTGCCAGTTGGATGGGCAAATACATGTATAAAAGAAAATGTAGATATCACATCTCTTGTGAAATCATATCCTTCTTTTCTGTGGTGAATTGCAAGTGTTATTATATCAAGTTCACGGATTAACTCCTCGGGATACTCAATATGACCCGGTACGAGTTCGAGCTCAATACCTCTAAATATTCTGATTCCTTGCTCCTGCTCTATTTGTTTACACAACTCATTTCTCTCCTTTAGTTTAGTAAGTGAAAGACCTCCTGCATATTTTGCTCTTTCAGAATGGTCCGTTATACATATATATTCATAGTCAAGTTCCTTTGCCTTTTTTGCAATTTCTAAAATGGTACTTGTCCCATCTGAATAATTGGAGTGTATGTGAAGATCGCCCTTTATGTCAGAATATTCAATAAGTTTGGGCAGAACTCCTTTTATAGCTGCATCTATTTCTCCAGTATCCTCTCTTATCTCCGGAGGAATCCATGGAAGATCAAGTATTCTATACACATCCTCCTCTGTTCGTCCAGCTATCCTTTTTTCATCCCTGTAAACTCCATATTCTGATAACTTTAAACCCTTTTTTACAGCCAATGTACGAAGATGAACATTAT
The DNA here is from genome assembly GCA_023129165.1 of Caldifarciminota bacterium. GTDB lineage: Bacteria > Hydrothermota > UBA3073 > UBA3073 > UBA3073 > JAGMCL01. The sequence continues at coordinate 51,067 of JAGMCL010000042.1, forward strand.
GAGGTTTTGAGCCAGTAAAATACTGAATACAGGCACCATATGAATCCTCAGGAACCACACGAAGATCAATCTGTACTGAATGCCTCCCTATTGGAATCATAACTGATGCCTTCGTATCCCCTGCACCTATTAATTCACTAACAGAAGGCATACTTTTGAAGACATTTATTATCTCCTTATTCCTTGAGGAACCCGCTGTTATATCTATATCACCAACTGTCTCTTTCATCCTGCGAAGTGAACCACATGGTGTAAACCTAATTTTCGGAAATCTTTTCTTCAAATATGATAATACCTCATCAACAATGGTAACTGCATCTCCTATTGATATCCTTTCATGACCTTTTTCATATGCTTGAATAGCCTTCTTCATCTTCTCTATCTTCTTTTCCCCCATCCCAGCAAGACCTGCAAGACTTCCATTATCCATAACACGGAGTAGGTCTCTTTTATTTTTGACATCAAGCTTATTATAAGCAAGCCTAAGGGTCTTGGGACCAATCGATGAAACCTCCATAAGCATGAGCAGTTCCTCTGGTACTTCTTCCATTACTTCCTCATATTTTTTCATCCTGCCTGTTTTCAGGTACTCATCGATCTTCTTTGCTATTGCCTCTCCTATTCCGGGTATATCTCGAAGCCTTCCTTCCTTACAGACCGTTCCTATATCCTCGGTCATATCAAAGAGCACCCTTGCCACCTTTTTATATGCATTTATTTTGAACCTGATATCACCCTTGAATTCGAGTGAGTCTGCAATTCTCTGGAACATGGATGCGAGTTCACGATTTTTCATATAAAAGATTTTACATTTTAAGAAACCACAAGATTACACAAGATATTCACAAGATTATTCTTCTTTTTTCTAATTTATCTTAACCAAAGTTTAGAAGTAATTACACTCTATATTTTGTAACCCTTAAATAATGCATCAGCTGTGCATCATCTACTTTTTTAAAACCAGTGGTAGCTTTAATCTCCACAACAACCTTACCAAGAAACCGTTTACCAATTCATTATGAACTTCTATTGCCGCACCTATGATTTCATAATTCAGGTCTTTATATAACCATTTTTATTATCTGTGTTCATCTTGTGTCATCTCGTGGTTAAATTTTTAAAATTTCTCAAGCACTTTCACATCTTTTAAGTAGTCTTTCATATTCCTTATCGACGTTCATTTGAATAGTTTGTACATCCTCTTCTTTTAAATGCCTGAATCTTCCCTGAAGTTTGAGGTAATCTATTACTGGGGTACCTTTGGATTTCTTGGATAATTTCCATATCTCACCATTTTCTACCTCAAACAAGGGAAAAATATTTGTCTCAACTACAAGCTTTGCAAGTTTTATAGTGTCATCAGGACGACTCCTCCATCCAGTAGGACAAGGTGCAATTATATGGAGAAATTTCGTTCCCTCACTCTCTTTTGCTTTCTTTACCTTTTTTATCAAATCCTCAGGATATCCTATTGAAGCAGTAGCAGTATAAGAAATGCGGTGTGCAGCCATAATTGCAACTATATCCTTCTTGGGTCTATTCTTTGGATGTTTGACTGGTGTCGTGGTTGTCCAGGCACCATAAGGTGTGGCTGATGAACGTTGAATACCCGTGTTCATATATGCCTCATTATCGTAACAGACATATATCATATCATCTCCCCTTTCTGCAGCACCTGATAATGCCTGTATTCCTATATCAAAAGTTCCTCCATCTCCTGCCCAGGCAAGAACTGTGGTTTCCTTACGTCCAAGTACATCAAGACCTGCCTTAATACCCGAGGCAGCAGAAGCAGCTGTTTCAAAGGCAGTGTGCCAAATAGGAACTCCATAAGCAGTATAGGGAAATGGACCATCTATAACTGTACAACAGCATGCAGGTATACTCATAATAGTATTTCTTCCAAGACCCTTCAGAACAAACCTAACTGCAAGAGCTGCCCCACATCCCTGACAGGCAAGATGACCTGGACTCATTATCTCTTCTTCTGGAATTGTAAGACGCATAGAACCCCCCGATAAAATTTTCAAAATCCTAATTTCCAATTTCTAACAAAATTCCAAATACCAAAAACTTAATAATAGTCCAGAGGTTAATACTCTTTTTCTATCTTTTATACTTTACATTCGTCATTCGACATTTTATTGGATATTGGTAATTGGAAATTTGATATTATCGCTTCAACCCTATCCAGATAAGCTCTTCTGGCTTATCACTCTCTTCTGTTCTCTTAACTATTTCTATTATTGATTCTGGTGTTACATCCCTTCCACCAAGTCCAGCAATGTATCCCCATATCGGTGGTCTGTTAGAGAGGTTATAGAGTGCAGATTTAACCTCTGCAAAGAATATACCGCTGTGACCAAAGGAGATATTCCTATCAATACAGGCAACCTTCTTGGCACTACCCAGTATATCTCTGACTTCATCAATGGGGAACGGTCTAAATACCCTTATCTTAAGAAGTCCTACCTTCTTTCCTTTTTCTCGTAAGATATCCACAGTTATCCGTGCGGTACCAGTTATTGTTCCCGATGTTATGAGTATTAAATCTGCATCTTCACACTTATAATCTTCAACTAATCCATATCCTCTATCAAAAATATTTTCAAATTCTTCATTCGCCTTCTTCCACTCGTATCTTGCCTTATTCATAGCAACTTCTATCTTATATCTTAGTTCGTAATACCACTTTGCATCTGTCAGACTACCAAATGTATGAGGATCATCTGGGTCAAGTTTATACGGTGGATCGAATGGTGGAAGATATTCATCAACCAGACTCTGTTCAGGTATGTCAACCGGTTCATATGTATGTGATAGATAGAATGCATCAAGAACAACCATACAGGGTAAGAGCACCTTCTCTGCAACCTTGAATGATTGTATAACCGTATCCTGAACCTCCTGGTTGGATTCACAATAAACCTGCATTATACCTGTATCTCTCTCAGAAAGAGAGTCATTTTGTTCAGTCCAGATTGACCAGGGTGGTCCCATAGCACGGTTTATGTTTCCAAGTACTATGGGAGTTCTGGCACCCACTGCCCAGTGAATCATCTCATGCATTAATGCAAGTCCCTGGGCTGATGTTGCAGTAAAAGCCCTTGCACCTGCTGCTGATGCACCTATGGAAGCAGCCATAGCAGAATGTTCTGATTCGACCTTAACAAACTTTGCATCGAGTTCCCCATTAGCACACATTTCAGAAAGTAGTTCGACAACTTGCGTCTGCGGAGTTATAGGATATGCGGCTATAACCTGAACTCTTGATAATTTTGCTCCATATGAGAGTGCGTGATTACCCATTATTACCTTCATCATCTTTCCTCCCTGTGCATAGTTATAGCCTTCCTGGGACACTCTTCTACACATATTCCGCATCCCTTACAGTAGTCATAGTCAATCACTGGAGAACCGTCTTCTTTAAGTAAAATTGCAGGTTCTGGACAGAACTTCCAGCAAATCCCACAGGGTTTACATTTATCATAATCTATTATAGGCTTCAAGTTCCTCCATGATGCGGTCTTATTCACTCGCATGGTCGAAAGCGATACAGCCATCTCTGGCATATCATCCACTCCCTTCCAGTCTATCTTCTTAGCCTCTGACATATAACCCCCAGATAAAATTTCAAAATCCTAATTCCCAATTTCTAATGAAAATCCAAAGTCCTAATGCCAAATTAAATGCGATTCATATTTTTGACATTTTTCATTTGACATTTTATTGGATATTGGTAATTGGAAATTTGACATTATCTCTTTATTGGATATTGGTAATTGGAAATTTGATACTTTATCTTAACCTTGTATTATCATATGCTTCTTTTGCAGCCATTGCATTCTCTTCAGGTTTTGCAGGCGATTCTTCCTTTATTGCCTGTAGAATCGAGTTTAATCCAACTGTCTGAGTAGCCTTTATAAAAGCTCCTATTATTGCTGTATTGACGATTGGTGTAGCCTTTGAACCAAGACGATGTTTAATAGCAATTTCGGTAGCATCTACAGTTGCAATTTTGAAGTTTCCCTTTATATCTATCTTGTCTGGAGATTTAGAGGAATTTATAATTATCCATCCACCATCTTTCAAACCTTCGGTTACATTTATCTGTCCTAATAGTGTCGGATCGAGAATTATGATATGGTCGGGTTTATATATCCTGTAATGGGCACCTATGGGTTTTGTATCTATTCTTAAGAAAGCGGTCACAGGCTGCCCTCTTCGTTCGACACCAAACTCAGGGAATGCCTGAGCCCATTTACCGTCTTTCAAAATCGCAGAGGCAAGCATTTTAGAGGCAACCACACTTCCCTGTCCTCCTCTGCCGTGTAACCTCACTTCTATCATAAAACCCCCAATAGTAATATCAAAAATTAAAGATTAAAAATCAAAATAATCATTGGTTTATTTAGTTTGTTTGGTTTATTTAGTTCATCTAGTTTATCTAAAAATTCCTGATGATATACTTTAAACTTTTAACTTTTTACTTTTGCCTTTTTATTTGTTCCTAATTGTCAATTATGGCATCGTTCCCTCATCATAGTGTTCGTTAAAGTAGTTCTTGTACTTAGAAGCTGTTACCTCATCCCTTATTAATATACTTGCTTCATAATTTGTACCAAATGCAGAAGCCGTCCAGTTATGAGAACCGAGAACAACAACACCATCATCAATAATTATTAGTTTTGTATGAGAATATTTATCTGCCTTTTTTACAGATATACCTCTTATCTTGAGATACTCTATTGCCTTGATGTTACCTATTTCTATAGTATTTAGAAGAACTCTGATATCTATACCCCTCGAGTATGCATCTGATATTGCTGAAAATAATCCCCCGGGTTCCCCAAAGTTTTCTGTTGTATCACTTACAAGGAACATCATAACCTCAATCGAATTTTCTGCATCATC
>JAGMCL010000043.1 GCA_023129165.1 Caldifarciminota bacterium
CTTCGCCTATGGCTCGCAATGACAAAAAGGACCCATATCACGTAACTTTAGAACATTCCCTAAATTTATATTCTATGTTTAGGATTCGACCATTGGTTATCCGAAAAGCCCTTGAAGTTCTATACCAGGATAATGTCGGATTATATCAAAGGCGTCTATAGTTGCCTTAAGAAAAATTCTTACCCCTCTTTGTGAAAATGGTATTATAACTTTTTTTAACTCCTCGACACTCTCTTTAGTAATTTTCATATCAGGAAAAGCTGACTGATAAATATCCGCGAGTCTATAGAACATATTGTCATATGCACTCGTCTGTAGTCTTTTCAGAGATATAAAACCCACTCCTCTATCAAGAAGCCCGAGTATATCATCTCTGTATATAGGTGATACCATGGGTGTAAACGCAAGAACAAGAAATACTCCTGATGGCTTATTATATATATACGGAGTCATTGTATTCCTCACCCCTCTGTGAATTATTCTGATATCACCCAAATCTTCAACAAGGACACCTATTTCCTCATCTTTATAGATCTTCCCCTCAATTTTGTCCGGCAGGCGATTCAATGCAGTTAGTGCAAGTCCCCTTATGAGATTTAATCCCTTTTCCAGAGATAGAGTCTTCCACCAGATATGGAACAATGTCTCAGCTTCATCTATCAGAACAACAAGCCCTTTTTTGCCTTTCTTTCTGAGTGTCCACCCTATTGAACTCAGTATATAGCAATAGTTATCAGCTGCAGTGGAGTATGATGGAAGTAAGGGAAGACCTCTTGTTTTACTCTTTTTTGATAACCACCATCTTGGTTTATCTTCCCCGGATATCCAGTCCCAGACTACTTCATCCATATCAATGTCTTTTGGGTGTCTGAAAAATCTATTGTCTTTAAGTAGGTCATCTTTAACATAATCCAGTACAAAATCTCTGAAGTTTTTTTCCTTACCGTTTTTGTATAAGAAGGTTGAAATTAATTCCCTGTAAATCCTTCTTGGTTTATAGGGAGTAACATCGAATGGATCAAGCGAGACCTTGCATACAGCAAAATCCATACTTAATGCATGAAGGTAGATATAATCGAGAAAGTGTGTTTTTCCACCCCCATACTCACCCTCGACTATCAGACATCCTCCTCCATCCTCCCCTGCCTTTGTAAGTGCATTTTTTACCACTTCTATCTCTTCCTCTCTTCCATATGTAAAATCAAGAACACCCTTTTGAGGAACAATCCCAAGTTTGAAGGCCTCAAGCATTTCTCTCTTAGAATGCTCGCCAATTTTAGGTGGAGTCTCCATAATCTTTGGTTTGATTCTTTCTCTCTTCTCTATTTTTAGCCTGGAGATTGGAATCCATACGGTTATCCCTATACGAAAATGCACCAGGAGTTCCTGACCTCTCCACCTCTCACCCAGAACCTCTCCCTTACCAAAAAAAGGATGAGTAACGGTCTCAATACTCCTGGCTATTTGATTTTTGTATCTCTTCATCCTCTATAGATTTTATACTTCCCCTTACAAGCGCCTCAGCAATTTTTTCGTCCAGAATCTTCTGGGGGTTTTGTCGCAATGAATACAAAGCCTGGATAAAAGTTTTTACAAACACTCTTCTATATCCTATATCTCCATATCTCTCTTTATAACATACATCTGCAAGAACCTGTGCTGTACGCTTAATGGCGTGATCTTTCATGTCTATACCATAGGCATTCCTGTATAATCTTCCTAATTTCTCCCCTATCTTCCTTAAAAAAATTGTAGGGTCCATACCAATCTGCTCCAGGTCTATTCTTACACCAGAGGGATTTACTGTAGAAAACATACCTTCGAGTCTTTGTTTTAATGCCTCATAGACACCACCACTCTTATCCAGAAGTTGATAAACATCAGGAATTGCATAATGAACCATGGTGCTTGGAAATCTCGAGTTGCCACACTCATCAATGAATTGACGAAGATTATCAAGTGCCCTTTTCTCTGCCCTTGACCCGGCTATTGAAATAGCCCGTTCTGCCTCATCAAATAGAAGGACAGTTCCAGGATATCCAATAATCCTCATAAACTGCACAAGAGAGCGGATAAATCTAAAGGCGGTATGTTGGTCTAAGACCTCCGTGATACCAAATTTATGTAAATCCTCTATACGTTCACCCAAAAGCCATCTCGAAATTTCACTGAATTCCTCATCATTCTCCTCCTCTAATGCAAGAAATCCTCTTTTTACACCAACTAAAAAACTCTGACTCTCAATACCTGATATTCCTCTCAAGAATTCCTCCTTCTCTTCCCTGCCCTCAAGCTTGGTAGAAATATCTGCATACCATGTCCTTAAAAGAGATTCTATTCCTTTATCAGCTGGACTTACAAGACTCTCAAAGGATGATGGAGGATAGGCAAGATTCTGAACGACTCTCTTATAGACAAGGTCGAGTCTATCAAACGGACATTCTACTGGTGATAATGATACATAGCTTACAACGTATCTACACTGCCAGGCCAGATTCCTCACACAGTATAAAAAGTGTGTCTTTCCTCCTCCATATGAACCTATAATTAACTTAAAAGTAGACATTCCCATCTTAATAACTGAGTCCAGATATTCATTCTCAAGAACTGAGAGATAGGGTTCTAGTCCAACCGTGAATGAATCAAGACCAAACTCCGGTGGAGTGCCGGATTCACCCAGCCTGAGTATAATTGCCTTTGCTACTTCTGGTTTAAGAGTCATATAAATATGGTTAGATACCTAAGTTCCTTTATAATCTAACAAAAACCCTGCTACGATTATATCATCAAACAGCAAAAAAGTCAAGAAAAAAACAACCTAATTGACATCATACCTGAATAATCAGAATTATCTATACTTGACTTTCTACTCTTACACACTGAATCTCTTAAAAGATTACTATTCAAACAATTTAACTTGGACATAAATTAATTTTTTTTCTTGACTTTTTTATTATTTCATATTATAATATAGTTGAGCTTTTTGATAATAATATGTAAATAAACGTAATAAGCGTAATCCAACAAAGAACCTGCTGTTAATATACTTCTATATCCTTCTGTAGTCTTAACTTTCGTTTTATCTTACGATAATAGTAGAATATCACTTTCTCTATATTCAAGCCCTTTATTCATATTACATAAACTGAGGATTTATATTTAGAGGAAAGTAGTATATGGTTTTTATTTTATTTCTAATTTCATATTCAGTAGTAAACATCCCCTGTTATGTGGATGAAAACACCTATACAATATGTTTTCATTATTCACAGGATGGAGAGAACTGGGATGTTATTGGTAGAAGAGCTTATCCTTCTCCTCATGGAAGTTTTTCGGATAGTCTTCTATGGCTTTATAGACCTGAAAAGTTTACAGGAAGGATTAAAGTGGTCTATAATACTCTTAATGGTGAAAGAATAGAGGATGCTTCATATAGTTTGAGTAAAGTGAACGAAATACCTGATTTAGAATATCGACAATCGTTCAAGAATTTGGATGAATATGCCTGGCGAATGGGCTGTTATGATGAAAATGCAACCTGTTATTATCCACATGATATCTATCCGCCACTTGAGTATCAATGGATATATCCTTCAGATTATCCTATTCATCACCTTGATATACAGAATATGATTATAACATGTGCCAATGACATGGTATACGTAGGAGGTATGGGATGTATAATAGGTAGTGTAGTTGCACTGGATATCGAAACGGGTGAGGAGGTTTGGAGGCGTTCTCTTACATCGAATGTATGGACTACTGCAGTGGGACCAGGTGATACCCTTCTTTTTGTTGGAACAAGTACTGGAGGATCACTTGATGATACTACGTTCTTTTGTCTTAATGCTCTCACTGGTCAGAAGATTTGGGGATTGCCACTCAAGTCCGTGCTTTGTAGCCCGATTATTGTTGTAGACACATTCATTTACGTAGGATCAAACTTACATTTTGACAAACTTACTACAAGTGGAAGTTGGATTTGGCGTATTGGTTTGAACGATGCCCTGGGTTATGGACCAACCTATGGTAACAGAAGAATCTATATTGGTGGTTATTCAGTGCCAAGATTTATATATTGTTACAATACAGACACAGGAGATAGTCTATGGGCATGGGGAGGCATCCTTACAGCAAGCGCATCAAGTCCTTTATACTACGAAGACACTTTATTTGTTACCTCATCTTATGGAGTACATGCCCTTGATGCAAGCAGTGGAAATGAGATCTGGACAAGAGAATTACAAGGTGTTGGCTGGACATTGAGCACTAAGGATAGCCTTCTCTATAGCCTCTCAGGTTATTGGGTTGTACCAAATGATACAGTGGGCAGAGATATATATTGCTTAAGACGTTCGACAGGAGAAGTACTATGGACAGATACCATAGTAAGTGAATTTGGGAGACCAGGTGCTACGGCTCTAATACCAGTAACCTCCAGCAATCTTTTATATATGGGTGGAGGTTATGTGGGTGCAATTGATGCTCTCACAGGTGAGATGGTGTATCTTTCTGACTCTATGCATAGTTCAAGTTTCAATGCACAGGGTTTACCAGTTCTTTATAAAACCTGGTTAGTTGGAGGTGTGAGGTCTCATATTTATGCATATAAGGGCAGAGAGACTGGAGGGGTAGAGATTTATAATGATACACCAATGTTTACTGTTTTTCCCACTATTGTATATGATAAGATTGAGATAAATACAGACATGTCTGATTATATAAAAGTTTATGATATAGCTGGGAAATTACTCTCTTCTATAAATATCTGTCCTGCAAAAAAAAATTATAATTTACCAAAGTTACCAGAAGGTGTGTACTTTTTAAAGTCAGAAAGGTGTAATGTAAGTGTTAAGATTATAAAACTAAGATAGGGGGATTTATGCAAAAAGATTTAATGAATAAAGTTATACTTTTTGGAGTTTTATTCATTCCTTTATGTACCTTTGCTACAGATTGGTATATTATGGATGTTGATACTACACCGAATAGTGGGGTATATGGGACATCGATTGCTCTTGATTCGCTTGGTATACCCCATATTGCCTACTGCAGGTATCTTGGTTCTGGTCTTATGTATGTATCCTGGAATCCAGATGATTCAACCTGGATTACTGAATCTGTATATGACTCTGCGGATATCAAATGGAAAATTAAAGATACAAGGATTGGTGGTACTCAACCTTCTCTTGTTTTTGACTCAAATGGGTATCCTCATATTAGCTTCAGGTGGGGAGATTTGGGTTATGCTTGGAAAGACAGCCTTGGTTGGCATACCACTCGTCCTTATCCGGGTCCCTGGATATATGGAACATCCCTTGATCTGGATACAAATGACCTTCCACATATTGGATATTTTGTTTATATAAATGATAATACAGGTTGGGTTTTACATACTTTCTTAGATGAAAGCGGTTGGCACAATGAGATATTAGATACAATAAGCGATTTTAGTGGTCATCCTGTTTCAATTGTTGTTGATAGAAATAACCAGATTCATATTGTATATGGACATTTACATGAGGAAGGAACAGGTTCTCGAGCTGGGATAAAATATGGAATACGTGATAATAGTGGAAACTGGAATATTGAGAGGGTAGTAGACACCACTGATACCTCTTGTGTCCTTGAGGGTATACCTACTATTCAACTTGATAGTATGGATTGTCCTCATATCTCTTATCGGTCTGCATCAGGTTCTCACTGTATTGGACGCCTGAAGTATGTTACAAAAAAGGATGATATCTGGCAATTTGAAATAATAGACATAGGAGAAGACTCTCGGATGGGTGGTCGAAACTTCCTTGCACTGGATCAGTCTGGTAATCCTCATATAAGTTACGGAGGAGGGGCATGGCTCAAATATGCATGGAAACTAGATAACGAATGGTATATTGAGAAGCTTGATTCGATCTGTGTTGTAGCTAATCAAGCAAGTTATACAGGACTTGTAATAGATGAGGATGGTTATGCTCATATCAGCTATAATAGGGAGTTTGCAATAAATTATAGTAACTTAAAATATGCAACAGGATATCCTGAGATGGGCATAGAGATTAGAACTGATGAGTTTGATGAAGAATTGCTTAGGGTATGTCCGACTGTAGGAATAATACAAGGAGAAGTACAAATAGAATATTTTGTTAAGAAAGAGAGTAAGATAAATTTGAGTATATATAATATTGCAGGACAGAAGGTATTGGAATTATTAAACATGAAAAAGCCAGCTGGGAGACTCGTAAAAACAATTGTAGATGATAGAAAGCCTGCAGGATATTACAGAGTGACATGGGATGGGAAGGATAATAAAGGAGGTCCTGTTTCAAGTGGTGTATATTTTGCAAGACTTGTAGCAGGAGATAATTCAACATCAAGGAAACTTGTGATCGTGAAATGAAAGAACTTTGATTGTTATTAATTCTGGAAGGTTATTAGGAAAGTTTCTGGTGATATATTTGGATTGCGACCTAATGATTAAATAGGTATACAAAATTATAACAGATTGACTAATGCTTATTTTATGACTTAAAAAAATCGAGTATACTTATCAACTTATCCTTCAACTCAACTCTTGGCACGACAGCATCCAGTAGACCATGTTCTAACAAGAACTCAGCAGTCTGGAATCCGGGCGGAAGTTCTTCCTTTACTGTATCCATTATTACTCTTGGTCCAGCAAATCCAATCAATGCACCAGGTTCAGCTATAACCAAATCTCCCAAAGAGGCATAAGAAGCCATAACACCTGCAGTAGTTGGGTTTGTTAGTATGCTTATATATGGAATTTTTGCATCTGAAAGAAGATTGAGTGTGGCAGAGGTTTTTGCCATCTGCATAAGTGATAATATACCCTCCTGCATTCTTGCTCCACCTGATGCACATACAATAACTAAAGGAACCTTTCTTTTTATTGCATGGTTTATTGATAATTTTACCTTCTCTCCTACAACAGAACCCATGCTTCCACCTCGAAAGAAAAACTCCATAGCACATAAAATAATCCTGTGTTTCCCAATTTTTGCCTCTCCAGATATCGCAGCATCATTCAAACTTGTTTTCTTTCTATCCTTCTCGAGTTTCTCACTATAATCTTGAAAATCAAGAGGGTTTGTGGGTGTAAGTTCTGCAAAAATTTCCTTAAATTCATCTGTCAAAATTGATATGTACTTTCTTGAATCAATCTTAAAATGATAACCACATCTTTCGCATACCCATAGCTTTCTTGCAAGTTCCTTTCTGTAAAGGATCTCACCACACGAGTCACACTTAACCCAGAGTCCGTCCGGTATCTCTTTTTTGGTTACCGGTCTAGGCTTTTTTCTTCGTAGGAACATGATGATATATATTTATTAACAGTAGATTCTGGTATCTAAAAATAGACGTTATCTCATATTAACATGATGACATACAAGAGGACACCTGTCATTCCCTTTCTTTTTTCTTGAATCCTATGTATGAGATTGCTTTGTCATCCGTCAATCCGTCGTACTTCTTGACGGACGACGGACTCCTCGCAATGACATAGAGAAACTTGTCATTGCGAGTGAATGAAATGAACGTGGCAATCTCATCTTTAGTGTCAACGGTAAATCTTACGGGATAACTCATACAATAATAGCGAAAATATATTATTCTATAACCTTTTACTCTTTAACTATTAATACATACAGAATCTAATTAAAAAGCTTAAGGAATATCGAGTTCCGCGGTGGGCTGTTATATACTAACTCACGTAATCAGGACGCATCTACCAAATAGATATGAAAGACAAGGAGAGCTTCTCGGTTCCAATAACTGGGTTCTAATTCTTTTATGATTCTGTAAGTATCTTTAACTCAATTCTCCCGGCCGGGTTTTTATCTGCAATAGGCCTTCCATCTCCATTAAATCCAATTATACCATAAGCCCTTGCAACACTATCACCTGGTGGAATAAAATAACCATAGGCAAGTCCACCGGGTATTCCTTTCAACCTGCCATTCTTTGAATCCTCTGATTTTTCCTTTGGCTCGTCCCTGAATTCATATGTGAATATTGTAACATCACTCTCTATAATTGTAGTATCACCTTCTGAGGAAATCATAATTTCAGGGAAGCGAATTTCTTTCTTAGTATATGGGTTCACTATCTTTTCGCCAATAATAGAAAGATATTCTTCTATCTGGTAGGCAGATATGGGAAAAACTCCTTTATTATATGCAGCATAATTCTCGACAGCAGCCTTTAAGGTATACATATTACTATAGACTGTATAATCATTCGAGGTTCTTTCTGCAGCTGTAAATTGTGGCTTACCTAATAGATATACTAAAATTACCACAAGTATTACTATCAGTATCTCCCAGATTGGAAATCTTCTCATACATCCTCCTCTATAAAACGTGCGTATTGTCAAAAATCTAACCACAGAGAGCACAGAGAATCTTTAGTATTAAGGGATTATAAAAGATTTTATTCCTCCCCTCTGTGACATCTATATAACTAATCTCTTTACTCAATATTTTATCGCCGTTCTGTTATTTTAGACGCTGATTTACACTGATTGTTTTTTACTTCGAAGTTTTTTACTTATCTGTGAACATCTGTGATTATCTGTGGTTAATTTTAGTCTTTTTTGGAGAGCACAGAGAATTAAGTTTACTCTGTGACCTCTGTGGTTTGTCATATTCTTTCATATTCTATTTGACACTACCAAAACGTGATATAAGGTTATATTATAATCTATATACTACTAATTATTCAATCTCAATAGATGATATAATATCCCTATCCTTCCTCGTTGATATCCACTTATATTAACCCGAACCTCTTCAAAAAAACAATGATTTTAATAGTATATCATAAAAAGGGTATTTTGTCAAGAAAAAAACTTGCATTTTTTTGTAATTTGTGTTATAATAATGGAACTCAATCTATAACAGTTTAATACTTTTTATTCAAAAATTGATAATATACTAAAAGGTCAGGGCATGTCTAAATTTAAACTACTTTTAATCATTCTCTTAGTTCCTGCCCTCTGCCTATCGATGGAAATTTCAATCGGTGGTGGACTTCAATTACCACTTGGTGAAACAGGTAGTGAACTACCCACGGGGAGTTACTTAGACCTTTCTGTCTGTAGTGGTTCAAATATAAAACCCCTTTTCGGATTAGGTTTCTCTACCCTTGGATTACCTCCATCGAACATTAATCTGTATCAAGTTTATCTTGGAGTAAGATACAAGATTTTTGAAGCTAAGATCAATCTTCATAGAGTAACTATAAAAGAGGGTGAGGGTCAGGAGAGTGAAAATGGTTTTGGGATTCTTGCTGGGGTATTAATACCTCTGGGTAATGGAGGAAGTCATGCGAATATATTCTATACCTCGATTCCTAATGGGATTGGTATTGGTGTTGTCTTTAATATATTCAGGATGTGAAAGCAACCTCCTGGAACAGGCTGCATCAGACTACTTCCCTATAGATAGGAAATGTCTATGGTATTATACATCCGAGGGTGATACTATTGAGGTTTATGGTGGTGAGAAAGAATTAATTGCCTCAAGAGAAGCAACTGTCCTCAATACAGGAACATGTAAGGAGTTCTTTTATAAGAGCAATCAAGAAATAGACAGGCTATTTTTAAAAACAATAAAAGGCGGAGATAAATCAGATACCATTTTCATATGGACATATTTTCTACCTGGACTTATTACAACTGGTGATGAATGGCTTGAAAGTTATACATTCGTAGATACAATATTCGGTGACAAGGTTTCATTCTCTGTAAATGTATCTGGAAATATTGTAGAGAAACAAGGTGACCTATGTGAGATTCAACGTACTACCCGCAAAGTTTTCTCGTCTAACCAATTTGGAAATGAAGATGATACATTAAAATCTCACGAATGGTATATGAATGGAGTCGGGTTATATAAGGTAATCCTAAATGAAGGCACTAACGACGAAAGGAAATATGATTTAATAAGTTATACATTTTTGGAATAAAAATGAAATTAAAAGATGATGTAATAGAAATATCTAGCTTCTCAAACATTAAAATACCTTCTAATGAGATAGGAATATTCGTTAAAGAGTTTGCAAATATCCTCGCTTATATGGATAAAATTGGTACTGTTAAGGTTTCTAAAATAAAAAAAGACAGTATTATTAAACATCATACCCCACTGCGGCTTGATACCTTGAGTACATCCTCCAATGAATGTTCAAATCTGTTAGAAAGAGTATATTATAAAGTACCAAAGGTGATAAAGTGATGGAAAACCTCTCTGCATTGAGTATTCCTGATATTAACTGTCTTATAAAAAAGGGGGATATAAAGGTTCATGAGTTATTAGATAAGGCATACAAGACGATAGAGCAAAGCTCACTCAATACTTTTATAACACTTCTGAAAGAGGAATCCTATAAAAAGGCAGATGATATACATTTAAGAATAAAAAATGGAGAAGATATAGACATCCTTACAGGTATTCCCATCGCAATTAAGGACAATATCTGTATAAAAGGTCATAGAACAACCTGTAGCTCGAGAATGCTTGATAATTATGTTTCACCCTATACAGCAACAGTAGTGGAGAGGCTGGAAAATAAAGGAGCAATCATTATTGGAAAGACAAATCTCGATGAGTTCGCCATGGGCGCCTCCACTGAGACCTCATTTTATAAACCCACCAAAAACCCATACAAACATGAGTATGTACCGGGTGGTTCAAGCGGAGGGTCTGCTGCTGCTGTTGCTGGTCTGGAGACAGTTGCTGCGCTTGGTTCAGATACAGGAGGCTCCATAAGACAACCTGCCTCATTCTGCGGCGTGTTCGGTCTGAAACCAACATATGGAAGGGTCTCAAGATATGGTCTCGTGGCATTTGCATCTTCTCTGGATTGTATAGGACCCATAACGAATAATGTTGCAGATTCTGCAATATTATTAGAAACAATTGCCGGCCCTGACTCTATGGATTCTACATCAATTCCTGAAGATGTGCCCCGATATTATGACATGCTAACCAATGAAATTAACAATGTAACTATAGGTATAGTCAGGGGACAATTGATGGATATAATCGACAAGGATGTAGCAGATGTTATGGAGGATTTCATTAAAGGACTTAAATTCACTGGAATTACCCTGAAGGATGTTACCATTGAAGGGTTTGACATCTGTATACCCGTATATTACATAATAGCAACATCAGAGGCATCTTCCAATCTCGCAAGATATGATGGGATAAGATATGGTTGGATAGGAAATACAAAGTATGATACACTCAACGAGATGTACGAGGTGAGAAGGGGGGTGGGATTCGGCAAAGAGGTGAAGCGCAGGATAATGCTTGGAACGTTCTGCCTGCGCTCAGGGTATAAGGATCAATATTATGATAAGGCAATAATGGTTAGAGAAAAAATAAGAATGAGTTTTGAAAAGGCATTGAAGGATGTTGATGTTCTTCTTCTTCCGACATCTCCCACGTTGCCTTTTAAAATTGGAGAAAAAATAGATGACCCTGTTAGCATGTATCTGATGGATTTATGCACTGTATCTATATCCCTTTCTGGACTACCTGCGATGTCAATCCCAGTTGGATATCAAAAGGGTCTTCCAGTGGGACTTCAAATTGTAGGTAGGAGGTTAGAGGAGGGAACTATACTTAAAATCTGTCATTTTTTAGAAAAAAATGGACTTGCATCATCAAACATAGAGAATCTATGATACTTAATACCAAAAGCATATGTAAAAGGCTACGAGACAATATCATAACGTTGAATCATAAGAGAAGTCCCCTTCTTTGCTGTATCGCATTTTCAGACAACGGTGCTACCCTATCATACTTCAGGGGAATCGAAAAGTCAGCAGAGAAGGTAAACACGAGAGTGAGACAAGAAATTCTCAAAGGTAAATCTATCAAAGATACAATCACTTTTATAGAATCCCTGAATCATGAAAGCGACGTGGATGGCATTATTATATCAAGACCCTTACCTCTCGGATTTCAAAAAAAGGGAATCAAGGATATTATAGACCCTGTAAAAGACGTTGACTGTGTCACAGACGAAAATCTTGGCAGGCTCATAACTGGTGATTTTAAATATATTCCTCCCACACCAGGTGCAGTAATGGAGATAATAAAGGAATTTAGAATAGAAACAGCGGGTAAAAACACCATTATCCTTGGTAGGAGTGATGTTGTTGGTAAGCCCCTTACAATGCTTCTCCTACAGAAGGGTGTTGATACAACCATAACAATCTGTCATTCAAAGACCCGCAGTCTTTCATCATACACAAGAACTGCTGATATATTAATTACAGCTATTGGTCGTCCTAAATTTTTAAAGAGTGATATGGTGCGTCCAGGTTCCGTGGTCATAGATGTGGGTATTAACGTGAAAGATGGAAAGCTTGTCGGGGACATTGATTTTGAAGATGTAAATAGAGTAGCATCTATGGTAACACCAACACCAGGTGGAGTTGGACCTGTAACAACCTATATTCTACTCTTGAATGTCGCAAAAGCAGCAAAAAGAAAGTAAAGAGTAGTGAGTAGTGAGTAGTAAGTAGTAAGGACAGAAAAAATGTAGGAGCGACTTCCCAGTCGCGATAAAAGAAGAGTGAAGAGAAAAAGTAATCGGTTATCAGTAATCAGTAAATAAAAAAAACTTTGTGCCTTCGTGTCCTGGCGGCATTAGAAGGAATGTTGAATGTAAAGATAAAGTAGTGAGTAGCCAGTAGTGAGTCCCGATAGAATAGTAAACATTCAACCCCGTAGTATTGAAACTACAGGGCAGGCCCCTTATGAAATAGATACACATTTCATAGGGCAAGCGGGATAAATAGGGAATGGGACGGTAAGATTGTAAAATGGGTGAATCGGAGAAGAGAGAAGAAGGTAAATGGTAGGAGCAACCTCCTGGTTGCGATATGAAGGTTTAACCAACTAAAAAAACTATACAAACAAGACAGACACAACATTCTGAGTACGAACTGTTTTATTATTGATAGAATTTCAACCTGTGTCTAAAAAATATCAAAAAATATATGCGTATATATACAGTATCAGAACTTACAAGAGAGATTAAAAATTTAATTGAGACTTCATTCCCTCCTGTATGGGTAGAGGGTGAGGTTACTGACCTGCGTCCCGCACGTTCTCAGCATATATATTTTTCCCTGAAAGATGAATATACAATTCTATCCTGTATCATCTTCAAAGATAACCAGGATCTTACCTCATCATTAATCAAAAATGGAATGATTGTTAGGGTATATGGTGATCTAAACCTGTATGAAAAAGGTGGAAGATACTCACTTCTGGTTCGGAAACTCATCCCCTTTGGAAGGGGAGATCTCTATTTAAAATTTGAGGAACTTAAGAAGAGACTCGGAGAAGAAGGGCTTTTTGAACCTTCGAGGAAAAGAACCTTACCATTATTTCCTGAAAGGATAGGGGTTGTTACTGCCCTTCATGGAGCAGCGATAATTGATTTTTTAAAAGTCGTTAGAAATAGAATGAGATGGGTCGAGGTCACAGTTAGAAATACGAAGGTTCAAGGAACTGGAGCAAAAGAGGATATAGCACAGGCAATAAGAGATCTTAACGAATGGGGAATGTGTGATCTTATAATAGTCACAAGGGGTGGCGGTTCTATCGAGGAGTTATGGCCTTTTAATGAGGAGATAGTGGCAAGGGCAATTTATGAATCAAATGTACCTATTCTTTCAGCTGTTGGACATGAGGTTGATTATACTGTTGCCGACTTCGTTGCGGATTCCAGGGCAGCTACTCCATCTACTGCAGGTGAAATTTCTGTCAGAGATGCACGAGAGATATTATTAACCCTTAAAAATACGGAAAAGCATATAAACAATGCTGTTGGGAAAAAGATTGAAGGTCTTTATCAAGTTCTTAACTCACTCGAAAAGAGCTATGGGCTTTCAAAACCCTACAACATTATCTTTGAACGGCAGCAGTGGGCTGATGAGCTTGGGAGACGCCTTGACTCCTCCATCCACAACCTTATCCTTAATATTAAGATAAGGCTTTCCTCTCTGAGTGCTTCAATAATAAGAGAGAGAAAATACTATTATGAAAGGATAAAAACTCAGGTGAATAACATCGAAGAAATTATGAGGGAAAGATTTCTACGCCTATTTTCCAGAAAAAGGCAGGATGTTGAATTACTTGAAAATCGCATAATAGATCTATCACCCATTTCAGTTTTGAAAAGAGGGTACAGTATATGTTTCAAATTACCAGAAGAGAAAGTTGTTAGTAATTCAAACATGCTTACTGAAGACGACTACGTAAGGATAAAATTCTCAAAGGGCAGCACAGATGCCAGAATAGAGAAGGTGGTGATGAATGAAGATTAGGGACATGGCAAATGGTAAAAGGTAAATGGAAAATGTAAAGATATTTCGGATTGCGAATTAGGGAAATGGTAAAAGGTAAATGGAAAATGTAAAGATATTTCGGATTTAGTAGTGCATAGTGCATATGGCGTAATACGTAAAACTAACTAAACAAACCAGACAAACAAAATAAACCAAATGACCAATGGTCTATTATCTTTTTAATTATGATATTTAATACCTGCCTGACGGTAGGCAGGTTTGATTTTTTAATTTAATTATATGGGGGAGTCATGCCAGCAATGAACTTCGAAAAATCAATGGACCGTCTTGAGGAGATTGTAAAAAAACTTGAAAATACAGACGTCCCACTTGACGATGCCATAAAACTTTATGAAGAGGGTCAAGAACTTCTTACCAACCTCAGACAGAAATTAAACAAAGCAGAGACAAAAATTAAAAAACTAACAAAAACAGAACAAGGTTTCCAGTTAAAAGAACTTGAAAATATGGAGGAGAAATAAACCTGTTAATCTATTTCAATGAATAATCTTCTTTCTAAAATAAATTCACCTTCAGATATAAAGTCCCTTTCATTCAAGGAACTTGACACTCTGGCCTTTGAGATAAGAAGATTTATAATAGAGGTAGTTTCGAGAACTGGTGGTCATCTTGCACCCAGTCTTGGCTGTGTTGAATTGACACTTGCAGTCCACAAGGTTTTTGATGCACCAAAAGATAAGATAATATGGGATGTTGGTCATCAGTCTTATACACATAAGATAATCACAGGAAGAAGGGAAAAATTTCATACCTTGAGGCAATACAAAGGAATTTCCGGTTTCCCTAATATAGGAGAAAGTGAGTATGACGTATTTAGCACAGGACACTCATCTACATCAATAGCTGCTGGGCTTGGTATTGCATGTGGCAGAGACCTGAACAAAGATGATTTTAAAGTTGTTTGCATAATTGGGGATGGAGCTATAACAGCTGGCATGGCATATGAAGGTTTGAATCAAGCTGGTTTTTTAAAGAAGAATCTTATTGTTATACTAAATGACAACCATATGTCTATATCAGAAAATGTAGGAGGTATGTCAAGATACCTCTTAAGGATATGTAAAACTTCCTTTTATAATGAACTTAAGGGTGACTTATGGGACCTATTGGGATTACTTCCACCCACTTTGTCCGATCGTGCAAGACTTGCTGCAAGGAAACTTAGAGAAGGTCTAAAAAATCTTGTAATACCTACCATCCTCTTCGAAGAACTGGGCTTAACTTATGTTGGCCCACTCGATGGTCATAATATACGAAGCCTGGTTGAGGCGCTTGAATCTGCTAAGGAATCGAACGGACCTCTATTACTACATGTATTGACAGAAAAGGGAAGAGGATATGAACCAGCAATAAATAATCTGCCATTATTCCATGGACTTGGACCCTTTGATGTGGAGTCTGGAAAACTTATAAAAAAGGACGGACCTCCAACCTTTACAAGGATATTTGGTGAAACCCTTTGTAAGCTTGCTGAAAAGAACGATAAAATTATTGCTATTACTGCAGCAATGCCTGAAGGAACTGGAACATATTATTTCAGAGATAAATTTAAGGATAGATTCTTCGATGTGGGAATTGCTGAGCAGCACGCTGTGACGTTTGCAGCAGGTATGGCTCTTGAGGGTTATATACCAGTATGTGCCATTTATTCAACATTCCTACAAAGGGGATTCGATCAGATAGTTCATGATATAGCCCTTCAGAATATCCCTGTTATCTTCTGCCTTGACAGGGCTGGTATTGTGGGAGAAGATGGACCAACTCATCACGGTACATTTGATCTGACTTATCTCCGCATGATACCAAATATGGTTGTTATGAGTCCAAAAGACGAAAATGAATTCGTTGATATGCTCGGCTTAGCTGTAAACTATAAAAAGGGACCTATTGCAATAAGATATCCAAAGTCTTTTGCAATACATTCTAATGAAAAACCATCAAAAATTAAAATTGGAAAAGGAAAGATCATTAGAGAAGGTAAGGATGGTTTTATACTTGCCATAGGATCACTCGTATATCCTGCAATTGAGGCAAGTAATATGTTAAAAGAGAAAGAATTAGATGTTGGTGTATTCAACGCAAGATTCGTAAAACCTATCGATAAGAGCACAATCATCCATATTACCAAAAGGGTAAAAAAAATAATAACCTGTGAAGAAAACGCATTATATGGAGGATTTGGTAGTGCAGTTTTAGAGGTTCTTGCAGATAATAAAATAATATGTAATGTTCTTCGTCTGGGAATTCCTGATAAATTCATAGAACATGGTTCAAGAACAATACTACTTGAAAAATTAGGACTTACAGTCAATGGCATAAAAAAGAAAGTAGAACAATTCCTGAAAAAGGAGAATTAATGTCTCTCTTTACCCCACAGGAGCGTAGGATTATATATATTCTTATAGCTATACTGGTAGTTGGCTCTTCTATATATTTCTATAAATTAAAGAATCCTTTTTTTGCACCAGAGCTTGACAAGGCAATTTTAGAAATGAGCTACAATGAGGAATCAATTGACAGTCTTATCAAGTTATCTACTTCATCATCAAAAACAGCCACAAATATCACTTCAAAAAAGGTAAACAATAGAACTGAATTGATGATAAACATAAATACTGCAAGTAAAGAAGAACTTACATTACTACCAGGAATAGGGCCAGTATATGCAGAAAGAATAATCGAGTATAGAAAAGAGAATGGCGGTTTCAAAAACATAGATGAGATAACGAATGTGAAGGGT